>NZ_JAEKEG010000037.1 GCF_016651255.1 Pseudomonas sp. TH10 | reverse complement strand
CTGGTGATCGCTGCCGTGTTCGGGCTGATCTTTAACGCCCAGTTTAACCAGTTGCTCTATGCCTACACCTCGGCCAGCGCCAACAACGGCTCAGCCTTCGCCGGCTTCGGCGCCAACACGCCGTTTCACAACCTGATGCTCGGTCTTGGCATGTTGATCGGTCGCTTCGGCTACATCCTGCCCGTGCTTGCGCTGGCTGGCAGCCTGGCGCTGAAGAAAGCCGCGCCGGTCAGCCCGAACAGCTTCCCCACCCACGGCCCGCTGTTCGTGACCCTGTTGACCGTGACCATTTTGCTGGTGGGTGGCCTGACCTTCCTGCCGACACTGGCGCTCGGCCCGATTGCCGAACATTTAAGTATGGGCTTCTAAGGAATCCATCATGAATATGCACGTTCCTGCATCAAAACCTGCGGTGCCGGCCAAGTCGGCAGAAGCACCGAAAACCGCGATCTCGGCCCTGTGGCGGCCGGCGCTGGTGCAAGCCTTCGTCAAACTCGACCCTCGGCAACTGAAACGTTCGCCAGTGATGCTGGTGGTCGAACTGACAGCGATTTTCACCACCGTGCTGTGCTTCATTCCCGATGCCGATGTGCCAACGTTCGTCGCTGCGCAAATCGCTCTGTGGCTGTGGTTTACCGTGCTGTTCGCCAACTTCGCCGAAGCCTTGGCCGAAGGTCGTGGCAAGGCTCGCGCCGACAGCTTGAAGGCAGGCAGCGAGGGCCTGAGTGCGCGGCGCAAACAGGCCAATGGCAGCTTTCAAATCGTGCCGGCCACCAGCCTGCGCAAAGGCGATGTGGTACGCGTCGAAGCGGGGGAGATGATCCCCGGTGACGGCGAAGTCATCGAAGGCATCGCCGCGGTCAACGAAGCGGCGATTACCGGTGAGTCGGCGCCAGTGATCCGCGAGTCTGGCGGCGACCGTTCGGCGGTCACCGGCAACACGCGACTGGTGTCGGACTGGTTGCTGGTAAAGATCACCGTCAATCCCGGTGAGTCGACGCTGGATCGCATGATCGCCCTGGTCGAAGGCGCCAAACGCCAGAAAACTCCAAACGAAGTCGCCCTCGACATCCTGCTGATCGGCCTGACGCTGATCTTCCTGCTGGTGGTCGTGACCCTGCAACCCTTCGCCCATTTCGCCAATGGCAGCCTGCCGCTGGTGTTCCTCGTGGCGTTATTGGTCACGCTGATTCCGACCACCATTGGCGGTTTGTTGTCCGCCATCGGTATTGCCGGGATGGACCGCCTGGTGCGCTTGAATGTGATCGCCAAGTCCGGTCGCGCCGTGGAAGCGGCGGGGATGTACACGTGCTGTTGCTGGACAAGACCGGCACCATCACGTTCGGCAACCGTCGCTGCACGGCGGTGTATGCGGCACCGGGTGTGAGTGGTCGTGAATTGGCCGAAGGGGCACTGTTCGCGTCGCTGGCCGATGACACCGCTGAAGGCAAGTCTATCGTCGAGTACCTGCGTGGCCTGCATCCGCAGCCTGAGCCGGCGCTGGACGCTCTGACTGCCGTACCGTTCAGCGCTGAAACCCGCCTCTCCGGCGTTGACTATCAGGGCCGCGTTTATCGCAAGGGTGCGGTGGATTCGGTGCTGGCGTTTGTCGGCCTGAAACGCGCCGACCTGGCACCGGCGCTGTCCCGGGAAATCGACAAGATCGCCCAAAGCGGTGGCACGCCGCTGCTGGTGTGTGCCGACGGCAAACTGCTCGGCGCGATCCACCTCAAGGACGTGGTCAAGCCCGGCATCCGCGAGCGTTTTGCCGAACTGCGCAAGCTGGGCATTCGTACGGTGATGGTGACCGGCGACAACCCGCTGACGGCCGCGGCGATTGCAGCTGAAGCAGGCGTCGACGACGTGCTGGCCGAAGCCACGCCAGAGAAAAAACTGGCGCGCATTCGGCACGAGCAGAACGACGGTCGGCTGGTGGCGATGTGCGGCGACGGTGCCAATGATGCCCCGGCCCTGGCCCAGGCTGATGTCGGTATGGCAATGAACGACGGGACCCAGGCGGCACGCGAGGCGGCGAACATGGTCGACCTCGACAGCGACCCGACCAAGCTGCTGGACGTGGTGCAAATCGGCAAGGAATTGCTGGTGACCCGTGGTGCGCTGACAACCTTTTCCATCGCTAATGACGTGGCCAAATACTTCGCGATTCTGCCGGCACTGTTCGCCTCGATCTATCCGCAACTGGGCGTGCTGAACATCATGCACCTGACCAGTCCGCAGAGCGCGATTCTGTCGGCCATCGTCTTTAACGCGTTGATCATTGTCGTGTTGATTCCGTTGGCATTGCGCGGTGTTCGTGTGCAGGCGGCGAGTGCGGCGGCGTTGTTGCGGCGCAATTTGTTGATCTATGGGTTGGGCGGGATTCTGGTGCCGTTTGTGGGGATCAAGGCGATCGATATGTTGCTCACGGCGTTGCATCTGGTTTGACCGCTTGTGTGGGAGCCAGCCTGCTGGCGATGGAAGTTAACGATGACGCGTTCTGTCTGGATGAGCGCGTTGAGCTCAAGTTTTTCGTGAGCAAGCTCGCCCCTACAAGGGCAGTTTGCTCACGAACCACAGAATTTGTTACCGGAATTCGAGGAATCTGAAATGTCCACAATGATCCGCCCGGCCTTGAGCCTGCTTGTTCTCATGACCCTGATCACCGGCGTTGCCTATCCCCTGGTTGTCACCGGTGTGGCCCAGGTCGCATTCCCCAGCCAGGCCAACGGCAGCCTGGTGCAGGACGCCAGTGGCAAGGTGCGTGGCTCTGCACTGATCGCCCAGGATTTCACCGGTGACGCCTGGTTCCATCCACGACCTTCCGCCGGTGCCTTTGCCACGGTTGCCAGTGGTGCCAGCAACTTCGCGCCAAGCAACCCGGCGCTCGCCACCCGGGTGGTCGACGAGGCCAACAAACTGCTGGTGCCCGGCCAGGGACCGGTGCCCTTGGCGCAACTGACCACTTCCGGCAGCGGCCTCGATCCGCACTTGCCTCCTGCGGCAATTGCCTATCAACTGGCGCGAGTTGCGGCAGCGCGAAACTTGCCGGTGACGACGGTTGAGCAATTGATGAATGCGCATATCGAGCAACCGCTGGTGGGGCCCGCCGGTGGTGAATGTGTTGGCGTTGAATATTGCGCTGGAAAAGCTGTAGATCAGAAGATCGCAGGCTGCGCCAGCTCCTACACGAATCGTGACGGCAACACCGTAGGAGCTGCCGAAGGCTGCGATCTTTTCATGGCAACCCCCATTCCAAGTCGAACAAGGCAATAACAGATGAGCAACTCCGGCCGCGCCGACGCACTGCTAGCAGACCTGCCCCGCGATGGCCGTGGCCGGCTGAAGGTTTTCCTCGGTGCCGCCCCCGGTGTCGGCAAGACCTACGCCATGCTTCAGGCCGCCCATACCCAATTGCGCCAAGGCGTGAAAGTCATTGCCGGGGTCGTCGAGACCCATGGCCGCGCCGAGACTGAAGCACTGCTCGGCGGTCTGCCGCAGCAACCCTTGGTGCGCTCGGAATACCGTGGCGTGATGCTCGAAGAAATGGACCTCGATGGCATCCTTGCGGCAAAGCCGAAGCTGGTGCTGGTTGATGAACTGGCCCACAGCAACGCCCCCGGCAGCCGTCACACCAAACGCTGGCAAGATATTCAGGAATTGCTCGCAGCCGGCATCGACGTGTTCACCACGGTTAACGTCCAGCATCTGGAAAGCCTCAATGACCAGGTGCGCGGCATCACCGGCGTGCAGGTCCGCGAGACGTTGCCGGACTGGGTGCTGCAGGAAGCCTATGAACTGCTGCTGATCGACTTGCCGCCGCGGGAATTGCTCGAGCGTCTGCGCGACGGCAAAGTCTATGTGCCGGAGCAGGCACGGGCGGCCATCGATGCATTCTTCACCCAGACCAACCTCACCGCCCTGCGTGAACTGGCCATGCAGACTGCCGCCGCGCAAGTCGACAATGACCTGGCCCAGGGCTATCGCCAACTCGGCCAGGATGCGCCGGCTGTGCGCGGTCGGTTGCTGGTGGGGGTCGATGGCGATGAGCAGGCCGAGCGCCTGGTGCGGCATGCCAGCCGGGTCGCCCAGCGTCGCCACCTGCCGTGGAGCCTGGTGCATGTGGACAACGGCAGCGCGGGCGACGAACAGGCACGCCTGCGCCTGCAAAGCGCGCAACAACTGGCCGAACGCCTCGGCGGCGAAGTGGTTTTACTGCGCGCCGGTGAAGTGGCGAAAACCTTGATTCAACACGCGACTGAACGCCGTGCGAGTCTGGTGTTGGTCGGCCAGTCCCGGCCGAGTTTGCGCCGTCGACTGTTCGGCGGTGGCTTGGCGGCGCGTTTGTTGCGTCAGGCCCATGGCCTGGAAATCAACGTCCTCGACAGCGATCACGCGCAACATTCGCCACGCCCGCGTTCGACCCAGCCACTGGTGTGGTTCGACTATGCGCTGGCGCTGGTCGCGACCGTGCTCGCCACTGCCTTGGCCTGGGCCGTAGCCAGTGTGTTGCCGCTGCCCAACATCTCCCTGGTGTTCCTCGCGGCCGTGCTGCTGGTGGCCGTGCGCAGTAGCCTCGGCCCGGCGCTGGCCTGCGCGGCGCTGTCGTTTCTGACTTACGATTTTCTGTTCATTCCACCGAATTTTTCTTTCAGCATCCAGCGCGAAGAAGACGTGCTGACGCTGCTGTTTTTCCTGTTGATGGCAGCGCTCACCGGCAACCTCGCGGCGCGTCAACGTCGGCAATTGCAGGCGTTGCGCGACACCCAGGAAGAAACCACCGAGCTGCTCGACCTGTCGCGCAAACTCACCGCTGCCACTGATCGCCAGGCGGTAGTCAGCGCGGCGGCGCAGCACCTCAATGGCTGGAGCGACGTACAACTGTGCCTGCTCAATCGCGACGGGCAGGCGGGCTGGAAAGTTGAAACCGGTGGCCCGTTGACCTTCACCGAAGCCGAGCGCGCAGCGGCCGACTGGGCCTGGCAACACGATCAGCCGGCGGGTGCGGGAACCGGGACTTTGCCGATGGGACGCTGGTGGTGGTGGCCGTTGTCGGTCGAGGATGGGCCGTTGGCGCTGCTTGGCGTCTGCGCCAAAGAAGGCCAGACCTTGAGCGGCCAGCGTCGGCGCTTGCTCACCGCGCTGAGCCAGCCACTGGCGCAAGCCCTGGCGCGCGCGCAATTGGCGGATGATCTTGAGGCCGCGCGTCTGCACGGCGAAACCGAACAGTTGCGCAGCGCCTTGCTGGCCTCGGTCTCTCACGATTTGCGCACGCCGCTGACCGCCATGCGCGGCAGCATCGACAGCCTGCTTGCATTGGGCGAGGCGATCCCGCTGGAGGATCGTCGCGAGCTGCTCGAAGGCACCCGCGATGAAGCCGAACGCCTCGACCGCTACATCCAGAACCTGCTCGACATGACGCGTCTCGGCCACGGTGCATTGAAACTGGCGCGTGATTGGGTCTCGCCGGCCGACATCGTCGGCAGTTCGCTCAATCGCCTGCGCGCGGTGCTGGCGCCGTTGCAGGTCAGCACCGACGTGCCGGCCGAGCTGCCGCTGCTGTTCGTTCATGCGGCGCTGATCGAACAGGCGCTGGTCAATGTGCTGGAAAACGCCGCACGTTTTTCACCCGCTCACGGTCGCCTGCAACTGCGCGCCGGGACTGACAACAGTGAGATTTTCTTCTCGGTCAGCGACGAAGGTCCGGGCATTCCCGAAGACGAGCGGGCGAAGATTTTCGACATGTTCTACACCGCCGCGCGCGGTGATCGTGGTGGCCAGGGCACAGGCCTCGGTTTGGCGATTTGTCAGGGGATGGTGGGCGCTCATGGCGGGCGGATCAGTGTCGCGGACGGGATCGAGGGCCGGGGCACCTGCATCACCCTGCATCTGCCACTGCAAGAACAGCCGGACGTTGAAAGTGAAGCCTGATACCCTTTGGATCTCTCTATGCCGCGATCAGAATTCATGAGCCAGACCGCGACCATTTTGGTCATCGACGACGAACCGCAGATCCGCAAGTTCCTGCGCATCAGCCTCGCTTCACAGGGCTATAAAGTGCTCGAGGCCGGCACCGGCGCCGAAGGTCTGGCGCAGGCGGCGCTGAACAAACCCGACTTGCTGGTGCTTGACCTCGGCCTGCCGGACATGGACGGCCAGCAGGTGCTGCGCGAGTTTCGCGAATGGGCCACGGCGCCAGTGCTGGTGCTGTCGGTGCGCGCCAGCGAAGGGCAAAAGGTTGAAGCGCTGGATGGCGGCGCCAATGACTACGTGACCAAGCCGTTCGGCATTCAGGAATTTCTTGCGCGGGTGCGCGCGCTGTTGCGCCAGGCGCCAGCGGGTGAAGCGCAGCAGGCGGCGTTGAGTTTCGGCCCATTGACGGTCGATCTGGCCTATCGGCGGGTATTGCTCGACGGCGTCGAGGTGGCGCTGACCCGCAAGGAGTACGCGGTGCTGGCGCAGTTGGCGCGCCATCCTGGACGGGTGATCACCCAACAACAACTGCTCAAGGACATCTGGGGGCCGACGCACACCGAGGACAGCCATTACTTGCGGATTGTCGTCGGGCACTTGCGTCAGAAGCTGGCGGATGACCCGACGCGGCCACGGTTTATCGTGACGGAGGCGGGAGTCGGCTATCGGTTGCTGGGTGGGGACAGCCTTTAACATTCGTATTGAATGTCCTGGCCCCATCGCGGGCAAGCCTGGCTCCCACAGGTTCGAGGTTGTTCACAAAAATTGTGTATCAACTCATAACCTGTGGGAGCCGGGCTTGCCCGCGATGAGGCCCTGGAATCCTGCACAAGTCTTCAGGGACTGCGACCCTGTTCCTCCTCATACCGATCCAGCGTATCGCGCGCAATTTCCCGCCCCAGCGCGATCAATTCCGGCGCCTTGTAGAACTCGAAGAACCGGCACACCCGCTTCGGCACGTTGATCAGGATATCCGGCGGATACCCGGCGATCTTGTACTGCGCCAACGAGGTCTGCATCACCTCGAAACTCTGGTTGATCAAATCCAGCAACGACGCTGGCCCGACGTTATCGATGATGAACGAGCCCGTAGCGGATTTCGGCGCGCCTTCGCGCTCGGGCGCGGCGGCGGGTTGCTGGGCTTCAGGCTCGGCGCCTTCAAGCCACGGATTGATATCCGCCCCTTGCGCCCTCAGTGCTTCTTTCTCCAGCGCCAGCAATTGCTCGGCCTGCGTGCGTCGGAACGGTAACTTCGACCCCAGCGAATTGATCAGGCTGTCGAAGCGACTTTTGAACGCAGGCGGGCGCGGGATCACCGGCAGCTGATAATGCCGCTGGTTGGTGGAGTTGAGATTGACCGCGATGATCAGGTCGCAATGGCTCGAGACCACCGGCACGATCGGCAGGGGGTTGAGTATCCCGCCGTCGACCAGCATGCGATTGCCTTGCATCACCGGGGTGAACAGGCTGGGGATCGCCGCCGAGGCGCGCATGGCCTGGTGCAGGCAGCCTTCCTGGAACCAGATTTCCTGCTGGTTGGTCAGGTCGGTGGCCACCGCCGTGTAGGGAATGCGCAAGTCTTCGATGTTGATCTCGCCGACGATCTTGCGAATCTGCCCGAAGACCTTTTCGCCACGAATGGCACCCAGGCGAAAACTCACGTCCACCAGCCGCAATACGTCGAGGTAATCGAGACTTTCGATCCAGTGGCGGTATTCATCGAGTTTGCCCGCGGCATAGATCCCGCCGACCACCGCGCCCATCGAACAACCGGCAATGCAGGCGATGTCGTAGCCTCGCCGTTCGATCTCCTCGATGACGCCGATATGGGCATAACCCCGGGCGCCACCTGATCCCAGTACCAGTGCGACACGCTTTTTCATGAATCGCCCTCGTCTGACAAGGTTCAACAATGCACCCAACGAGGGGCGCGCTTCAATCGCCAAGGTCGTTCAGGCAGGCGAAGACGTCGTTTTTTCGACACTCCGTGGCGGCGCAAGGGTATCTTGCTCAGCGCGACAGTTTCAGCAAGGCGCTCAAGGCACTTTTCAAGCGCCAGACCGTCTTACCTGCACGACTGTTAACCTAATTTTGAGGTGTGAGTGATGAAAGCCTGGATCTGTGTGCCGTTGATGGCCCTGGCATTGGCTGGTTGCGCTGGCAAAACCGCTTATCGTGATAGCTGCGGCAGTGGCATCGATGCGGCGTGGCATGAGCTGGACCTGGCCAAGGCGGAAGGGTTTGCCGGCACCGTCAGCTACTCCAAGGCGCTGTCGTTGCTGACCGGTGCGAAGACCCAGCAGCAATTCGAGGCATTCGAAGGCTGCACCAAGAAAGCCGAAAAAGCGCGCTTCTACATTCGTGAGTCACGCGCCGGTCGTTGAGGCATGATGCAAGGCTGAGGCGCCATTGGAAAAAAGGAGCGAGTGATGTCTGCGTTGGTTGACCGCTTGGTGGCTCATGTTCTGAGCATTGAAGTGCGCCTGCTGGCCTGTCAGGCGCGGTTGACGGCGCGCACCGACCCTGAGGCGCTGCACGATTTGCGTACCACGGTGCGGCGCTTGCGCAGTCTGCTGCGGCCGTTGCGCGGCTTGCCCGGTGTCGAGCAACTGGAAGAGGCGGCGTCGGCGGTCGGTCAGTTGACCACGCCGTGGCGCGATCGCGAAGTGCTCGCGGCGTATTTGCTCGAACACCAACAGCCGCAAGCCGCGCAACGGCGTATGGCGCAGATGGCCGAGGCCTATCCGGCGCTGGCAGCGAGTGCCGAAGTGGCTTCGCTGCTGATGATTCTCGACGCTTTTCCACGTTTTCTGCGCGCCTCGCAGCGCCAGGGATTGCTCAATGGCTTGGGCAAACGCATCGAAAAACGTCTCGGCAAACAATGGAAGAAACTCGACCAGGCGTTGCACGATCCCGCCCACGACCGTCATCGCCTGCGCTTGCTGATCAAGCGTGTGCGCTATGGCATCGAGGCCTATCCCGAACTGGACCGCTTGCCCAAGGCCGCACTGCCGCGCCTGAAAGCTGCGCAAGCGGCCCTGGGTGACTGGCACGATTGCTGGCAGTGGCTGGCGCGCGCCGAGCACGAGGCCGATCTGCAACCCTGCATCAGCACCTGGCAAACCACCATGGCCAAGGCCGAAAGCCGCGCCGACCGGGTGCTGGACAAGCTCAGTGGGGACTGCTTCAAGTCCTGACAACCGGCATCGCTACCGCAAGCTGCGACCTTCTGACTCGGCATCCCACCACCCCTCGTAGGAGCTGCCGCAGGCTGCGATCTTTTGACGTTGATCTTTGACGTTGATCTTTGGCGTCATCGCTGTCGCCCAAGATCAGATGATCGCAGCCTGCGGGCGGCAGCTCCTGCGGGATATGCGTGCGTCTCGGCCTATCTGTCGGTGGATTTGTCCGGAATAAGCCCTGTATCGCCTCCCGCGTCTGGTTAACATCCCTGCATCCCCATCTGCTCCGAGGTTTTCATGCGCTTCTCCGATCTGCTTGACGCTGTTCGCAGCCAACCGCTGGAACTGAGTATTCCAGCCGAATGGGCCCAGGGCCGGGCCAGTTTTGGTGGTCTGGTGGCCGCTTTGCAGTACGAAGCTATGCGTGCCCAGGTGCCGGCAGATCGTCCCGTACGCTCGCTGGCGATCACCTTTGTCGGGCCGGTCGAGCCGGATGTACCGGTCAGTTTCGAAGTGGATGTGCTGCGTGAAGGTAAAGCCGTCAGCCAGGTGTTGGGCCGGGCGATGCAAAAAGGCCAGGTGGTGACCTTGGTGCAAGGCAGCTTCGGCGGATCGCGTCCGTCGGAGGTGGCGGTGAGCGCACAACCGGCGCCGGAAATGAAACATTGGGAAAGAATGCCAGGAATTGCCCTATATCAAGGGCATCACGCCGGAATTCATGCGCCACCTGGCCATGCGCTGGAGCGTCGGCGGGCTGCCGTTCACCGGCAATACTTCGCGTCAAATGGGGGATGGGTGCGCTTGCGCGGGGACGTCAAGGAAGAGCCGGTCACCGAGTCGCACATCCTGGCGCTGGTCGATGCCTGGCCTCCTGCCTTGTTGCCGCATCTGAAGAAACCGGCCATGGGCAGCACGCTGACCTGGACCATCGAATTCGTTCAGCCGCTGCTGGAGGTGAGCACGCTGGACTGGTGCAAATACCTGGTTGAAATCGAATACGCGGCGGATGGCTACGGGCATGCGGCTGCCAAGCTGTGGAGCCACGACGGTCAATTGATCGCCATGAGCCGCCAGACCGTGACTATTTTCGCCTGATCAATGCCGGCGGTGGCGCTCACGCCAGGCGCGCCACCAACCGCCGCTGAGCAGGAACCGCGGAAAGGTCACGAACTGCTCGACCAGCAGGCGCGACACGGCGTCCTTGCGACCGCTGAAGGGTTCGGATGCCTGTTTTTCCAGGGTATGCCCATGGCGCTGCAAGCCCAGGGCGGCGAGCAGCCCGACGATGCCGATGGCAAAGTTGACGAAGCTCAAGCCGAACACACCCGTCACGATCAGCAGGAACGCCAGGATAAACAGCGGTACCGCAAGCAAGTGCAACACCAGATTGGTCGGGTGCTGATGATTGTTGGGGTACTCCCGCCATTGCCAGGCGGGAAGGTTGGGATGACGCTTGCCCATGATGCTGATCCTCGATCCGTGTTGAACACATGATTGAAGAATAGGCCTGGGACAGCGCAGCGGCGAATGGAGGTTGGCTATCGGGGTGATAGCGCAAGGTTCAAGATGTGTATTGATCAGGACGTTGGGGACTCAGAGTTTCAACTGCCCAATCGCCTTGCTCAATTCCCCCGCCAACGCCGCCAGTTCATTACTGGTCAGCGCCGAACTCACCGTTTGCTGCACCGTGTTCTCGGTCACATCGCGAATGCTCACCACCGCCCGGTTCATCTCTTCGGCTACCTGGCTCTGCTGCTCGGCGGCCACGGCAATCTGCGTGTTGCTTTCGCGCATCTGTGCCACCGCACTGGTGATCTGCGCCAGCGCCGCGCCCGCTTCCTGCGCCTGCTGTACGCAGTCGTCGGCCTTGAACGAACTTTCCTGCATGAAATCCACCGCATCGCGGGTGCCCGCCTGCAGGGCCGAAACCATACGGGTGATCTCGTCGGTGGAGGCCTGGACGCGCTTGGCCAGGTTGCGCACCTCATCGGCGACGACCGCGAAACCCCGGCCCATCTCTCCGGCCCGGGCCGCTTCGATGGCCGCGTTCAGCGCCAGCAGGTTAGTCTGCTCGGCGATGCTGTGAATCACCCCGACCACGCTGTTGATTTTCTGGCTGTCTTCGGCCAGGCGCTGGATCATCTGGGCCGTTTGCTGCACACCGGACGATAGCCCGGCAATCGACAACTGCACGCGGCTGACCACGGCCTGACCGCTGCCCGCCAGGGTGTCGGCGGTTTGCGACAAGTCGCGGGTGGCGCCGGCGTGCTGGGCGATGTGATAAACCGTCGCGGTCATCTGGTTGATCGCCGTGGCGGCCTGGTCGGTTTCGCTTTGCTGGCCAAGCATGCCGTGGCGCACTTCGTCCATGCTCGAAGCCAGCCGCGCCGCACCGTCATCCAGCTGCCGCGCGGTGCTGGCCACCGTACTGACCACGCGCTGATAACCGGCCTGCATGGCGTTGAACGCATTGGCCATCTGCCCGACTTCATCTTTGCCGGCCAAAGGGACGCGGGCGGAGAGGTCGCCGCTCTTTTCAACGTGCAGCATCACGTCTTTCAACGTATTGAGCTGGCTGAGCAGAAAACGGATCAGCAATTGCGAAGCGCCGAGCATCGCCAGCATCAGAATGAATACCGCCACTGCGTAATTGGCGAAGCGCTCGCTGAAGACTTGCGTCAGGCTCGGGCCATACGCGATCACGGCGACTTGCTGGTCGTCGGCGCGGCTGAACACTTCGGCCCCCATCAGTGGGTTTTCGCCGAACAGCGGCAGGGAATTGACCTCGACCCAGCCACGGGCGCCGGTCAGCGCCGGCACGGGTTGTCCGTCAATGATCGGCGCTGGCCCGTTGGAGAAGGCCAGCACGTTGTCGGCCTGGGGCAGCGGTTGCCCGGCCGGCCAGGCCATGAGCAATTGCGCCTGGGCTTGAGCCGAGGCTTTCGAGGCGTGGCTGCGCGCCTGCTGTTCGAGTTGTACGGCGTACAACACCAGCAGCAGGGTGGTGATGAAGGCGACCGCGTTGACCGCCCAGAATTTGTACTTCAGCGAGATATTGCTAAGCCAGGCACCCATGGAGGTTTTCTCTGATAGCGGAAACAGCATTGGCAAGGTGCCAGTATTGTGCCGGGATCGGGCGGAAGGGTCTTGATGTGGATCAAGGGTTCCCGGTCAGGCTGGACACAGCCATTGCCTGCGTAATGCGCTATCCTGCGCGCCTTAAAATTTCCCTCGCTACAGGATCGCGTCCCATGAAAGCTGCACTCGTCGAACTCATCAGCAAAATCAGCTCCGGGTGCATGAGCGCTGACGAAATCCTCAAGGTGGCGGACGAAGCGGCCCAGGCCTACGCCGACCCGCAGGCGTTCCTGACGGCGAATCCGGACATCAACTACGACGACACTTTCCCGATCCCGCTGGGCGAATGGGTGGTGGTCGGCAGCCTGCCGGAAACCGTGCTGTTCCAGGCCGATACCTACATGGACCTGTTCGCCCTGATCGTCGCCTCGTTCGGGCCGGGCGTGGACTTCAACATCAAGCCCAAACAACTGGCCAAGACCGAAGCCCTGACGGCGCTCAATCGCATCCAGGTGCAGATGGGCAGCATGAACAAGGAAAACGGCGGCTACACGCTGATGAACTTCAGCCAGTTGCTCGATGATGAATTGCAGGTGGTGCTGGTGTACGGCGACGACGTGCCGCGGGTACTGGAATTGTGCGCCGAGGTCGGCATTGCCGCCGCTCCATCCCTGGAAGCCCTGAAAGTCGCCATCCACGTTTAATACAATAAAACGGAACCCTGGCATTGGCCGGCTATCCTAAGAGTGCAAACCACTCTTAGGGAGCGTCACCATGGGTTCCACGTTCAACGGCCTGATTGGCCTGATTATTCTTGCCCTGGACATCTGGGCCATCATCAACGTGCTGAAAAGTGGCGCATCCACCGGCATGAAGATCGTCTGGGTGCTGCTGATCCTGCTGTTGCCGGTCCTTGGGCTGATCATCTGGGCCATCGCCGGTCCGCGGGGCAATGTGCGGATCTAACGCATTTTTCAGCAAAGCACCCATCCTGTGGGAGCTGGCTTGCCGGCGATTGGATCAACGCGGTGTGTTTGACAGACCGCACCGTCTGTATCGCAGGCAAGCCAGCTCCCACATGGAATCAAACTTGCCCTGCAACTGAGGTTCGACCTGTCATCTTCGGCAACGTAGAATGCGCGCCTTTCCCGGGCAATCGTCCCCACGATTGGCGCCCGCGCATTCATCGGAGCACTTCACCATGACCGTCACCAAAACCAGCGAGTACCTGGAAACCCTCTACGAAGGCTACGGCCAGCGTTTTCGCATGGAAAAACTGCTGCACGAAGTGCGCACCGAACACCAGCATCTGGTGATCTTTCAAAACCCGCGCATGGGCCGGGTGATGGCGCTGGACGGCGTGATCCAGACCACCGAAGCCGACGAATTCATCTACCACGAAATGCTCACCCACGTGCCGATCCTGGCGCACGGGACCGCCAAGCGCGTGCTGATCATCGGCGGCGGTGACGGCGGCATGCTGCGTGAAGTCGCCAAGCACGGCAGTGTCGAGCACATCACCATGGTCGAGATCGATGGCACCGTCGTCGATATGTGCAAAGAGTTTCTGCCGAATCACTCCAAGGGCGCCTACGACGATCCGCGCCTGAACCTGGTGATCGACGACGGCATGCGTTTCGTCGCCACTACCACCGAAAAATTCGACGTGATCATCTCCGACTCGACCGATCCGATCGGCCCGGGAGAAGTGCTGTTCTCGGAAAACTTCTACCAGGCTTGCCGTCGCTGCCTGAACGAAGGCGGCATCCTGGTGACGCAGAACGGCACACCGTTCATGCAGATCGAAGAAGTCAAAACCACTGCCGGTCGCCTGCGCAGCCTGTTCCCGGACTGGCACTTCTACCAGGCAGCCGTGCCGACCTACATCGGCGGCTCGATGACCTTCGCCTGGGGCTCGACCAACCCGGCTTACCGCAAACTGAGCCGTGAAGTGCTGCAACAGCGCTTTATTGGCAGCGGCATTGTCACGCGCTACTACAACCCGGAAATCCACATCGGCGCATTTGCTTTGCCACAGTACGTGCTGCAAGCGATCAACAAGCCAAGCAACGACTGAAGGCACACACACATTGACTGTAGGAGCGAGCTCGCTCGCGATGGACGTCAACGATGACGCGGGCTGCCAGGTTAAACGTGGCTCCCTCAAAGCCATCGCAAGCAAGCTCGCTCCTACAGTTTTTTGTGTCAACCGGTGAATAATCCGCGGGAACGATCACCCCGTGCAAAAGTCCAGATAGATGTAAGCCCACTTGCGGGTTTTATCGAGGAGGCACTGATGCAAAAGTGGAAAATCACTTTCGTGGATGATCACGGTGAAACAGTCGACGAAATCTTCGAGTGCGAGGAGTGCCCGGACAACGAGCACGCCGCCAAACTCATCAAGGCTCGTCTGCTTCCTGTCGCTGCGGAACTGGATCTGAATGATCTGGAAGGGCGTACCGCCGACGCGAGCGTCAAAAGTCTTAAATCCCAGAACAGCATACAAATCCTCGGCATCACTCCCATCTGACATTCTTCCTGTCACCTTTAACACCAGGCCTTGGCAGCAGCTCTAACTTGGGGCTACTCTGCAAGCGAGATCAGCGAACGGATCGCTAAGGTCTGGTCTTGTCAGCTACATGCTTGTTCCCGCGTGCAACCACGTTGCCGTAGTACTTTGGCCAAAGGCCCGGGGCGGGATTCGGAAAGTCTATCCATCTATGCGAGGGGGACGATTCATGAGCACAGCCTATCAAGAAGACATCAGCAGCAATGTTCTGCGCCGCATGAAAGAAGGCGGTTTCGATTTTTCCCGATTCCATCCCATCGAGTTCTACGCCATTTTCCCGGACGAGGAGCGGGCGCGCAGGGCGGCAGGCAAGTTTCGCGGTGAATCCATCAATGCACAGGTCAGCGCGCGGGATGACGGCGCGTGGTCGCTGGAATTGAGCAAAGTGATGTACGCGACCTATGACGATATTGGCGATTTCGAGCAGGGCTTCTCCGCCGTGGTCGAACCGCTGGGTGGCATCATCGAGGGCTGGGGCGTCAAGCAGGAGGTACGAGGGCGACTCGCATAACATTATGAACAGCAACAACACCCAGCAACGGCTGACCTTCGGTTGGCCGTTTTTCGTTCAAAGCATGATCAAAAGATCGTGCAATCGCGGCCCGAATTTCGGCACCTCCCATATTGGAATGCGCCCTCCGTAGGAGCCGCCGAAGGCTGCGAACTTTTGATCCTGCTTTTGATTCAAAAAGGCAAAAAAACCGCCCAAAACAGGCGGCCAAAAGGGAAGTTCGATGAGCTTTTCAGCGAATAAGCCAATTATCCCTATCGCCAGGCGGGCAGTGAAATCAACTCTGACTATGCTGGTGATAGCGACAGCATTGCTTCGCAATGGAGCGGGGGGCATTCAGGTTGGGGCATTTGCCGCACAGGAATGGTGCGGTGCCTGTGGCGTGAATATCCAACCGATTGAAATCAAAGCGTTTATGCCGATGGCACGGGCCTTGCGAAGGCCTGTAGGTCCGGGTGACAAGGAGTACGGCATGATCCGCACCTATTTTGATGAGATGTACGATGCCGGCGGCCAGGTTCGCCCGCATTATCGGGAGTTCGCCCGATGGCTGGCCGACACGCCAGACGAGCTTTTGGCCCAACGGCGACGTGAAGCCGATCTGCTGTTCCATCGTGCCGGGATTACCTTCACGCTCTACGGGGACGAGCAGGGCACAGAGCGCCTGATTCCTTTCGACACCATTCCGCGCAGCATCCCTGCCAGCGAATGGCGGATCGTCGAGCGCGGCTGCATCCAGCGGGTCAAGGCGTTGAACATGTTCCTCGCCGACCTTTATCACGAACAGCGCATCATCAAGGCCGGGATCATTCCTGCCGAACAGGTGCTGGCCAACGAGCAATATCAGTTGGCGATGCAAGGGCTCGACCTGCACCGTGATATCTATTCGCACATCTCCGGCGTCGATCTGGTGCGTGATGGCGACGGCACTTATTACGTGCTCGAAGACAACCTGCGCACGCCGAGCGGCGTCAGCTACATGCTCGAAGACCGCAAGATGATGATGCGCCTGTTCCCGGAGCTGTTCGCCGCGCAACGCATCGCACCGATCGACCACTACCCGAACCTGTTGCTCGACACCCTGAAAAGCTCCAGTCCCATCGACAACCCCAGCGTGGTGGTGCTGACCCCGGGCCGCTTCAACAGCGCGTTCTTTGAACATGCGTTCCTGGCGCGGGAGATGGGCGTTGAACTGGTCGAGGGCGCGGACCTGTTCGTGCGTGACGACAAGGTCTTCATGCGCACGACTGACGGGCCGAAGGCGGTCGATGTGATCTATCGCCGACTCGACGACGCATTCCTCGATCCGCTGGCGTTCAATCCAGACTCCATGCTCGGCGTGCCAGGGCTGCTGTCGTCCTACCGTTCGGGCAACGTGGTACTGGCGAATGCCATCGGCACCGGGGTGGCGGATGACAAATCGGTGTATCCATTTGTCACCGACATGATCCGTTTCTACCTCGACGAAGAGCCGATCCTGAAGAACGTGCCGACCTGGCAATGCCGAAACCCGTCTGAACTTTCCCATGTGCTGGCCAATCTTCCAGATCTGGTGGTCAAGGAAACCCAAGGCTCCGGGGGTTACGGGATGTTGGTGGGGCCGGCGTCGACGAAGGCGGAAATCGACGCCTTCCGCGAACGGATCAAGGCCAAACCCCACGCGTACATCGCGCAGCCGACATTGTCGCTGTCGACCTGTCCGACCTTTGTCGAAAACGGCATCGCGCCGCGTCATATCGATTTGCGCCCGTTTGTCTTGTCGGGTCGCGAAACCCGCGTGGTGCCCGGCGGTTTGACCCGCGTCGCGCTGCGCGAAGGCTCTCTGGTGGTAAATTCCTCCCAGGGCGGCGGAACCAAGGACACCTGGGTGGTCGAGGATTGAAGGAAGCTTGCCATGTTAAGTAGAACTGCCTCGGATCTGTATTGGATGTCGCGTTACCTGGAGCGGGCGGAAAACCTCGCCCGGATGCTCGACGTCAGTTATTCGCTGTCGCTGATGCCGCAGGACGGTCGCGGCGACGGTCTGCACGAATTGGCCATGCCGTTGCTGATCACCGGCACCCTCGATGATTACCTGGAGCGTCACGGCGCGCTGCATGCCGAACGGTTGCTGCACTTTTTCGCCCTTGATGCGGCCAACCCGGCGAGCATCTACAGCTGCCTTGGCGCGGCGCGGGCCAGTGCTCATGCCGTACGCGGACGTATCACCGCAGACATGTGGGAGAACATCAACGCAACGTGGCTGGAGATTCGCGGGATCGCTGAGCAGGGCCTCAGTCGCTACGGCATGAGCCGTTTCTGCGAGTGGATCAAGGAGCGTTCGCACCTGTTCCGTGGCGCGTCTTACGGCACGATCATGCGTAACGATGCATTTCGTTTTATTCGTCTCGGCACCTTTATCGAGCGCGCGGACAACACGCTGCGGCTGCTTGATGCTCGTTACGAAATGGCCGGCGACCAGGCCGAAGCGGTCAGCGACGGCACGGCTCACGCCTACTATCAATGGAGTGCATTACTGCGCGCGCTGTCGTCGTTCGAGGCCTACACCGAAATCTACCGCGACGCCCCCGGCGCCCGGCATGTCGCCGAGCTGTTGCTGTTGCGTGCCGATGTCCCGCGTTCGTTGAGGGCGTGCACCGAAGAGATAGACCAGATACTTGCGCAATTGCCCGGCGCCATTGGCCGACCGGCGCAACGCCTGGCAGCCGAGATGGACGCGCGCCTGCGTTACACCGGCATCAACGAAATTCTCGAGGAAGGCCTGCATGCCTGGCTGACCGAGTTCATCCCGCTGGTGCGCCAGTTGGGTAACGCTATTCACAGTTCCTACCTGGAGGCTGCATGAGACTTTCCATAAGCCACGAGACCACCTATCACTACGAAGATCAGGTGCGGGCGAGCATCCAGTACCTGCGACTGACACCCCACGACAGCGAGCGCCAGCACGTATTGAGCTGGCAACTCGACCTGCCACGCCCGGTGCGTGCGCAACTCGATCCGTTCGGCAACATCCTGCATGTGCTGACCATGGACGAGCCGCACGAAGCGATCATCATTGGCGCCCGTGGTCAGGTCGATATCGACGAACTGCGTGAAGCCGAGCATGAAAGCCAGTCGGCGCTGCCGTTCCTGCGGTTCACCCGCCTGACCGAACCGGATGAAGCCTTGCGCGCGTTCGCGGAGAAGCAGTGCAAGAAGCGCCGCGATCGCACGGCGCTGATCGACCTGATGCACGGCCTGAATTCGCACATGACCTACACCCCGGGCTCTACCGAGGTCGATACCAGCGCTGCCGAGGCGTTCGCCGGGCGCGCGGGTGTCTGCCAGGATCACACCCACGCGTTTCTGGCCTGCGCGCGCAGCCTCGGCATTCCGTCACGCTATGTGTCGGGCTATCTGTACAGCGAAGATTGTGAGCACCTGGCCAGCCATGCCTGGGCGGAAGCGTGGCTGGATGACGCCTGGTACAGTTTTGACGTGACCAATGAACTGGCACGGCCGGAGCGGCACCTGAAACTAGCGGTGGGTCTGGATTACCTGGATGCCTGCCCGGTACGCGGCATGCGCCGGGGCGGTGGCTGTGAACAGATGCACGCAAAAGTGTTCGTCTCGCCGACGCCATTGCCGGTGTTTTCGGTCCAGGAACAGTAACCCGGAGACCGCATCGCGATCAGGTCAGCCCAGGTATTACAAAACTAGGGCTTAACCTTGCGCCCGGCCATGTGTTTCAAATATCCCACCAACATCTCTAGATCCCCCTCCGGCAACACCTCGGCAGAAAACCCCGGCATCTTCGCCTGCGGCCACTGACGCAAACTCTGCGGATCACGAATGTAGCGCTTGAGGAAATCCGTGCCGAAATACTCGGTCGGGTTATACGGAATATTCAAATCGGGCCCAAACTGCGCATCCCCCGCACCGTTCAATCGATGGCACGCCAGGCAATTCTTCTGAAACAACGCGAAACCCAGATTCACCGGGTCATCAGCCTTTAACGCTGGATCAGGCAACAGGGCAGGGAAGCGCTCGGCCACCGGTGCCATGCGCTTGATGCTCGCCACTTCGAACGGCCATTGTTCAGGGCTGATATTGCCAGCCTGCGGGTCAGTCCACACCAGATAGAACGGCCCGGCACTGTGTTTGCCGGCTGACAGCGGTGGCCACGGCTGGGCCGGGTCTTCAATGGCCAGCCATGCACGCGCGCCTTGGGTGCTGAGCAAGGGCGCCGCGGCCAGCTCAGCGGCAAACCCGTCCAGTGCCACCGCTTGCAGATGATCTTCAGGTTTGATTCCGGTCAACAATGCGGCCACAGGCACAACGCGATAGGTCATGTCCTTCTTGTAGGACACGTCGTTTTTGATCGTCAGGGTTTGCACTTGAGGATGCTTGAGCAATTCCTCGGTCTGCCAGGTGCGACTGTTGGCGCCAAGCTGAAGATCCAGCTGTGCGGCAGACAAGGGCATGCTCAACAGCAAAGCCCCGAACACAATGAGCACTTTCAAATGATCGTCGTCCATGTCGTGGAAGTGCGCAAAGGTTGGCACAGCCACGCTGGCCCGGGTAGCGGGCCAGTCACATTTTCAGTGGCGATGACAGCACCTGCCGCTTGAGTCAGCCGATGACCTTGGTCAGATTCGGCAAAATCAACAACAGCGTCGTGGCGAAAAGAATGAGCCCTGCTTGACGGACTTTCGGTTGTTTGAACATGGCTGAACCGCCTTTATTGTTATTTCCTGATGTTTGCCTGCATATCCATGACGGCAAACGCTGCACTTCCTGTTAAAGAACGCCTGCCTCGGCAAAACCCGACGACTCTGACGTACATGTACTACCTTAGGGCCCGCGTCACGCTTGGCTTAGATCCATTTCATATGGAATTGCTACCAGTAGCGATTAAAAAGGCATGAGGCGTATTGCCAGCTTCTTTGCCGCCCGCTTGCTAGACAACTCGCTGACCTGAACCGGTTCACCTGATGGGCGACGACCGTCCGTCTGAGCGCGTGCGTCAACCGCATTGAGCGCTGTGGTCATTGAATGTGGTGGGCTGAGGCATCAGGTTAAGGCTTCCTGAAGATCAAAAGATCGCAGCCTTCGGCAGTTCCTAAAGGGAACGCATTTCAATGTAGGAGCTGCCGAAGGCTGCGATCTTTTGATCTTCAACTACAACAGGTTCGAGGACGTCATGACCCAAGCTTTGATTTTCGACGCGTTACGCACGCCCCGTGGCAAAGGCAAGGCTGATGGCGCCTTGCACAGCGTCAAGCCAGTCAATCTGGTGGCCGGTCTGCTGACCGCGCTGCAACAACGCACCGCGCTGGACACCAGTCAGGTCGATGACGTGGTGCTGGGGTGCGTGACGCCCATCGGTGATCAAGGCTGCGACATCGCCAAGACGGCGGCGCTGGTGGCTGATTGGGACGTCAGCGTGGCGGGTGTGCAGATCAACCGCTTCTGCGCTTCGGGCCTTGAGGCAGTGAACCTTGGCGCGATGAAAGTGCGCTCGGGTTTCGAGGATCTGGTGGTGGTCGGCGGCGTTGAATCGATGTCGCGGGTGCCAATGGGCAGCGATGGCGGCGCCTGGGCGCTGGACCCGCAGACCAACTTGCACAGCCATTTCACCCCGCAAGGCGTCGGCGCCGACCTGATCGCTACGCTCGAAGGCTTCAGCCGGCAGGACGTCGATGCCTACGCGCTGCACTCCCAGCAAAAGGCAGCGCGGGCTCGGGGCGATGGCTCGTTCAGCAAATCCCTGGTGCCGGTGCAGGATCAGAACGGCATCGTCCTGCTCGATCACGACGAATTCATTCGTGCCGAGTCGACGCTGGAAGGGCTGGGCAAGCTCAAGCCAAGTTTCGAAATGATCGGCCAGATGGGTTTCGATGCCACGGCGTTGCGGGTCTACAGCCATGTCGAGCGGATCAATCACGTCCACACGCCGGGCAACAGCTCCGGGATCGTCGACGGCGCAGCGCTGATGTTGATCGGCTCCGAAGCCAAGGGGCGGGCGCTGGGCTTGCAACCTCGGGCGCGGATCGTCGCTACCGCGGTGACCAGCACTGACCCGACCATCATGCTCACGGGGCCCGCCCCGGCCACGCGCAAGGCCCTGGCGAAGGCCGGGCTGCGCGTCGAAGACATTGACCTGTTCGAGGTCAACGAAGCGTTTGCCTCGGTGGTGTTGAAGTTCATCAAGGACATGGCCGTTGACCCGGACAAGGTCAACGTCAACGGCGGCTCCATCGCCATGGGTCACCCGCTGGGCGCCACCGGTTGCGCGATCCTCGGCACCCTGCTCGATGAACTGGAAGCCCGGCGCCTGCGCTATGGCCTGGCGACGCTGTGCGTTGGCGGCGGCATGGGCATTGCCACCATCATCGAACGCCTCTGAGCCCCGAATTCAAGGAACCTTGTTATGAGCGAAGCCATTCGTTACGAAAAAGGCCAGGACGGCATCGTCGTGCTGACTATCGACATGCCGGGCCAGAGCGCCAACACCATGAACGCCGTGTACCGCGACGCCATGGCGGACTGCGTGAAGCGCCTGGTCGAAGAGAAAGCGTCGATTGCCGGCGTGATCATCACCTCGGCGAAAAAAACCTTCTTTGCCGGCGGCGATCTCAATGAACTGATCAAGGTCGGCAAGCCCGAGGCCAAGGCCTTCTACGACATGGTATTGACCCTCAAAGGGCAATTGCGCACCCTCGAGACACTCGGCAAACCGGTGGTGGCGGCCATCAACGGTGCGGCGCTCGGCGGCGGTTGGGAAATCTGCCTCGCCTGTCATCATCGCGTGGCGTTGGACGATGCCTCGGTGCAGTTGGGTTTGCCGGAAGTGACCCTGGGTCTGCTGCCGGGCGGCGGCGGGGTCGTGCGCATGGTGCGCCTGCTCGGGATCGAGAAAGCCTTGCCGTATCTGCTGGAGGGCAAGAAGGTGCGGCCTCAACAGGCCTTGCAGGCCGGTTTGATCGACGAGCTGGCGCAGGATCCGCAAGAGTTGCTGAGCAAGGCCCGGGCCTGGATCCTGGCCAATCCGGCCGCCGTGCAGCCATGGGATGTGAAGGGCTACCAGATACCCGGCGGCACGCCATCGCACCCCAAAGTCGCGCAGATGCTGGCGATCGCGCCATCGATCCTGCGCAGCAAAACCCAGGGCTGCATGCCCGCACCGGAAAAAATCCTCTGTGCGGCGGTGGAAGGGGCCCAGGTTGATTTCGACACCGCGCACCTGATCGAGACCCGTTATTTTACCGAGTTGACCACCGGCCAGGTGTCGAAAAACCTGATCGGCACCTTCTGGTTTCAGCTCAATGAAATCAACGCCGGGGGCTCCAGGCCCCAGGGGCATGCCCTGTTCACCACGCACAAGGTCGGCGTGCTGGGTGCCGGGATGATGGGCGCGGGCATTGCCTTCGTCAGCGCCTCGGCGGGTATCGAGGTGGTGCTCAAGGACATCAACCTGGCCGCAGCAGAGAAGGGCAAGGCCCACTCGGCGACACTGCTGGATAAACAAGTCGCTCGCGGGCAGCTGTCATCCGAGCAGCGCGAAGCGATTCTGGCGCGGATTCAACCGAGCGAACATGATGCTGACCTGGCCGGTTGCGACCTGATCATCGAAGCGGTGTACGAGGATCGGGAGCTCAAGGCCAAAGTGTCCTCGGCCGCGCAGAAAGTCGTCGGTGCCCAGGCGGTGATCGCCTCCAACACGTCCACTTTGCCGATCAGTGGCCTCGCGACCGCCGTGCCCGACCAGACCCGGTTCATCGGCCTGCATTTTTTCAGCCCGGTGGAAAAAATGCCCCTGGTGGAGATCATCAGGGGCACGCGCACCAGCGATGAAACCCTGGCCCGGGGTTTTGATTTCGTCCTGCAAATCAAGAAAACCCCGATCGTCGTCAAAGACAGCCGTGGTTTCTTCACCTCGCGGGTGTTCGGCACCTTCACCAATGAAGGCATCGCCATGCTCGGTGAAGGCGTGAGCGCGCCTATGATCGAGACCGAAGCGCGCAAGGCCGGGATGCCGGTCGGGCCTCTGGCGATCTCTGACGAAGTTTCCCTCAGCCTGATGAGCCATATCCGTCAACAGACGGCCAAGGACCTACAAGCAGAAGGGAAACCGCTGATTGAGCACCCGGCCTTCGCCGTGATTGACTTGCTGCTCAACGAATACAAGCGTCCGGGCAAAGCCGCCGGCGGTGGATTTTATGAATATCCGGCCGGAGCTCAGAAGCATCTATGGCCGGAACTGAAAGCGCGCTTCGAGAAGGCCGACGGGCAGATCTCACCGAAGGATGTGCGTGATCGGTTGCTGTTCGTGCAGGCCATCGAAACCGTGCGCTGTGTGGAGGAGGGTGTGCTGACCTCGACGGCGGACGCCAACGTCGGCTCGATCTTCGGCATTGGTTTTGCGGCGTGGACCGGCGGAGCGTTGCAGTTCATCAACCAATACGGCGTGAAGGACTTCGTTGCCCGCGCGCAGTATCTGGCTGAACAATATGGCGAGCGCTTCGCTCCGCCTGCGCTGCTGCTTGAAAAAGCCGCGAAAGGCGAGTTGTTTTAAGGGCGGTGAACACATGTCGGGGCTTGCCTTGCCAGGGTGTTTCGAGGCAGGCTCTGGGGTGTTCATTATTCCCATCATGTGTCAGGTATTTTTTATGTCGCTACGCATCTGCATTCTGGAAACCGACATCCTGCGTCCGGAACTGGTCGATCAATACCAGGGTTATGGGCAGATGTTCCAGCGCCTGTTCTCGCAGCAACCGATTGCCGCCGAGTTCACCGTCTACAACGTGATGCAGGGCGAATACCCAAGTGACGAACTGACCTTCGATGCGTACCTGGTCACCGGCAGCAAGGCCGACTCGTTCGGTACCGACCCGTGGATTCAAACGCTGAAGGACTACCTGCTGAGCCGTTACGAGCGTGGCGACAAACTGCTTGGCGTATGTTTCGGCCATCAACTATTGGCGCTGCTACTCGGTGGCAAAAGCGAACGCGCGACGCAGGGTTGGGGTGTCGGCACCCACAACTACAAACTCGCCGCCAAGGCGCCGTGGATGAGCCCGGTACGTGAAGAGCTGACGCTGCTGATCAGCCATCAGGATCAGGTGACTGCTCTGCCGGAAAACGCCACAGTGATTGCGTCCAGCGATTTCTGTCCGTTTGCGGCTTACCACATCAATGATCAGGTGCTGTGCTTCCAGGGCCACCCGGAATTCATTCACGATTATTCGCGGGCGCTGCTGGATCTGCGTCAGGAAGCGCTGGGTTCGCAGATCTACAGCAAGGGCGTGGCCAGCCTGGAGCAGGAACACCATGGCGCTACGGTTGCGGAATGGATGATGCGGTTTGTGGCGCACAAGCCAGAGCTCAAAGCGGTCTCAGCCGAACGCTGTGGGAGCAAGGCTCGCCCGCGATCGAGTGCGCAGCACTCGCCTTGCTCCTACAACCACCCGGACTTCTTGAAACTCGCCCACAAACTCACACATCCCACCGCAATAAACCCCAGCACGGCGAAGTAGCCATAATGCCAACTCAGCTCCGGCATATTCTGAAAGTTCATCCCGTAAATCCCCGCCACTGCCGTCGGAAAAGCCAGAATCGCCGCCCAGGCAGCAAACTTGCGTTGCACCACGCTCTGTCGTGACGCTTCCAGCAATACACCGATCTCGATGGTCTGACTGGCGATGTCGGCCAGTGTGGTCAGGTCTTCCATTTGTCGCGTGACGTGAATCTGCACATCGCGGAAATACGGGCGCATGTTCTTGTCGATAAACGGGAAGCTCAGTTTCTGCAATTCCTCGCCTATCTCCACCATCGGAGCCGCATAGCGACGCAGGCGTACGACATCGCGGCGCAAGCCATGCAGCTTTTGAATGTCGCGCTCATTCAATGCGCTGCACAACACATTGCGTTCCAGCTCATCAATCTCCGCATGAATCGCTTCGCCCACGGGCTGATAGTTCTCGATGACGAAATCGAGCAGCGCATAGAGGACGAAATCTTCCCCGTGCTCCAGCAACAGTGGGCGCGCCTCACAGCGTTGGCGGACATGTGCGTAGGACGCCGAGTGACCGTTTCGCGCGGTGATGATGTAGCCCTTGCCCGCAAAGATGTGCGTCTCGATGAACTGCAAGACGCCGTTCTCTCGGATGGGCGAGTAGGTGACGATAAACAAAGCGTCGCCAAAGGTTTCCAGCTTCGGCCGACTGTGTTTTTCCAGGGCATCTTCGATCGCCAGTTCGTGCAGGTTGAACTGACGTTGCAGGTTAGACAGTTCCTGGGCACTCGGCTCTTCCAGGCCGATCCAGACAAAGTGCCCGGTTTTCGCAGCCCAGGCAGCGCCTTCATCGAGGGAAATATTGGTGACTTTTTCCCGGCGCTGTACACCGCAGCAGCAACAACTCGACCCATGGTGGTGGTTCACTTCTGATTAGCAGGCAGTGTCCAGCTTAGCCCGTAGGCGCTGTCGAGTGAAACGAGGCTGCGATCTTCTTACACTGTCGCCTGTACTCTCGGCCCTCCATGGCCAAGATCGACTAACCCGCCAGAATCTGCCGATCCATCGAAGCAATGCACTCACGCATCTGCTCGCGACATTGCTCGATCAATGCCGGCATATCATCCAGGTTCAACCCGGCCGTAGGAATCGCCGGTAGCGAGCGTATGAGAATTTTCCCGCTGCGCCAGCGGTTCAGGCGCATGTGCTTGACGTAGCTGCTGACACATACCGGAACGATTGGTACGCCAGCAGCGATCGCCATCTGGAACGCGCCTTTCTTGAACGGCAACAAGTCTTCGCCGAGGTTGCGGGTACCTTCCGGGAACACCCAGATCGAAGTGTTTTCGTTCTGCAGGGTATTAGTGGTGGTGAGCATCGACTGGCGCGCCTTCTGCGCATTGCCACGGTCGATCAACACATTGCCGGCCAACCAGAACAGTTGCCCGAACAGCGGTACCCATTTCAGGCTTTTCTTGCCAATACACACGGTGCGGCGCGGCACGACATTGCCGAATACGAACAGGTCATAGTTGGACTGATGGTTGGCGATGATCACGCAACTGTCGGGTTTGTTCATCAAACCGCTGACGTCTGATTTCACCCGCAGACGCAAAATGCACATCGCCGGCAGCGCGTAGAGGCGGGCGCACAGACGGCTATTGTCCGGATTGAACGGGCGGCATATCCCGAGGATCACCCCCAGCACACCGGCCAAAATAAAGTGCAGGCCCATCAATAACATACGAAACACAAACAGCATTTGCAGGCCCCACCGGCACAAAAGGTGGCGCAGTGTACGGATGTGCACTGTTTTCGGCAATTGCCGCTATAGAGTCCGGAGATAGCCGATGTTTAAGCGCATGTTTCCGAGTCGGTTGTCAGATGCGTCCTAGAGCTGTCGTAGGATTTTAACCGATGGGTAAGCAAAGCCCGACACGAGGGTCGCAAAGCTTTGTAGGAGCGAGCTTGCTCGCGAAGAACTCGTGGACACCGCGTTTTCCCAGGCTTCACGCGTGATCGTTGACGTTTTTCGCGAGCACGCTCGCTCCTGCAATGGGCCGCATGGCCGGGCGGGCTTTTTCAGGGGCGCAAGTCCGGGCTTAGCCCATATGTTGCTGATCCAGGACGATGGCGTTATCCAGGGCATCCAGCAGCGCCTTACGCACTTTCAACTTGGTGTTCTTGTGCGCGGTCATGTTGATTTTCTTCAACTGACGCGCGGCTGCGAGAGCGGCGCCTTGCAGCTCCTCGGCAGAAACCACCTTGTCGAGGAAGCCAGCATCGACGGCGCTTTTCGGGTCGAACATTTCACCGTTGATCACCGAGCGATGGAAGGCCGATCGACGCAGGCGATCACGGGCCAGCTCAATACCGGCGTGGTGCATGGTCATGCCGATCTGCACTTCGTTCAGACCGATGCTGAACGGCCCATCGACGCCGATGCGGTAGTCGGCGGACAACAGAATGAAGGCACCTTTGGCCACGGCATGACCCGGGCAAGCAACAATTACCGGGAAAGGGTGAGAGAGCAGCCGCCGGGCCAGCGTCGAACCGGCGGTCACCAGCGCCACGGCCTCTTTAGGGCCGGCGGTCATTACTTTCAGATCATAGCCACCGGACAGAATCCCTGGCTGACCGGTAATGATCGCGATGGCACGATCAGTCACCGCCTGATCCAGCGCCGCGTTAAACGCCGCAATCACGTCCGGGGAAATGGCATTGACCTTGCCATTGCTCAAGGTCAGGGTCGCGATACCGTCTTCGAGGTGGTAAGAAATCAACTCACTCATGACGCTATTCCTTGTAAGAAAGATGGGCAGACGTTACCCACCGCCGCAGGCCAGGTAAAGCGCCGTGACTGACCCGCCGGTCACCCCGCGTCGCCACTCAGCGCGTGGCCAGCCACCGCCGCTGTGCCTTTGCTTCTATATAGAAGGGGCATGGCCACCGAAGATTGGCCGGTTTGCCATGGGCCGTCAGCAGCGCAAACGGCTTTTTCTCTTAAGCACATGAAAATTCTGCAAAAAAAGTTTGCCATCGGAAAAGCTTTCGACTACATTAGCGCGCCTCGACAGACAGAACATGTTTGAAGAGATACGGTGAAGTGTCCGAGTGGCTTAAGGAGCACGCCTGGAAAGTGTGTATACAGGAAACTGTATCGAGAGTTCGAATCTCTCCTTCACCGCCACATTCAGTAAACACAAACCCCTGATTTTCCTAGAGAAAGTCGGGGGTTTGTGGTTTTTGGCGTCTGAAAAAAAGTGCTTGGCTGGGAGCTTGAGTGCTTCAAGGGAAGTTCCGGGATCTCAATTCGTGAAGTGTGCTGTTAACATCCAGCCCTGGCCACTCACCTCTCGAATGGAATCGATCCTCATGTCACTGCCTGACACCACCTCCCCGAAAATCGCCAAGTCGGCCGCCGCGCTGCTGATGTCGATCCTGCCATCCCTGGCGTTCGCGGTAACGCCAGCAACCTTCCCGGACGCTGCAGCCAGCGACCCCGCCAAACTTGGCTGGATGGTCGGCTCGCCGCCGCCCCCAGAGCGCACCGTGCGGTTTGCCGATGGCAGTTATTTCCAGTTTCCGGCGATGCGCTGGAGCGTTTCCAACTTCCGGCAGCTGATGCCCACCGTCAACGTGTCCCGTGGGCTGGGTGCGCCTGTTGCGCTGGAGTCAGCCTTGCGCCGGGACATCGATGCACTGAGTTTTACCCCGCTGGGTGCGCAGCAGTCGATGACCTGGGAGCAGTCGCTGGCGGCTACTTATACCGACGGGATTGTGGTGCTGCACCGCGGCAAGCTGGTCTATGAGCGTTATTTCGGGGTACTGAGCCCGCAAGGTCAGCACGCGGCGATGTCAGTGACCAAGTCGGTGGTGGGCACACTCGGTGCCACGTTGGTGGCTGAAGGGCAGATTGACGATAACAAGCGAGTGGTCGACTACGTGCCTGAACTGGCGGAGTCGGCGTTCGGCAATGCAACGGTGCGCCAAGTCCTGGATATGACGACCGGCCTCAAATTCAGCGAAGACTACGCGGACCCGAAGGCTGATGTATGGGCCCATGGCCGGGCGGGGAGTCCGTTGCCTTTCGCCAAGGACTATACCGGGCCGCGCAGTTACTTCGAGTAT
Source organism: Pseudomonas sp. TH10 (assembly GCF_016651255.1). Taxonomy (GTDB): domain Bacteria; phylum Pseudomonadota; class Gammaproteobacteria; order Pseudomonadales; family Pseudomonadaceae; genus Aquipseudomonas. The sequence continues at coordinate 15,928 of NZ_JAEKEG010000037.1, read as the reverse complement.
CTGCAGACAGTGCAGCCCCAGGGTGAGCACGGTGCCGCGTTTGCCTACAAGACGGTGAACACCGATGTCCTGGGTTGGATTATCGCGCGTGCGACCGGTCGTAACGTGGCGCAGTTGCTGTCGGAGCGTATCTGGAGCCGCCTGGGAGCGGAGCAGGATGGGTATTTTACCGTTGATTCCATCGGCACGCCGTTTGCCGGTGGTGGGCTGAATACCGGGCTGCGTGATCTGGCACGCTTCGGTGAAATGTTACGTAATGAAGGCCGCTTTAATGGCCAGCAGATTGTGCCCAAGGCGGTGATCGACGACATCCGTCGCGGTGGCGATAAACAGGCGTTTGCCAAGGCCGGTTATGACTTGCTCAAGGGCTGGAGCTATCGCTCGATGTGGTGGGTGACGGATAAGGAGGGCGGGGCGTTCATGGCGCGCGGGGTGTATGGCCAGCGGATTTATGTCGATCCCAAAGCCGAGCTGGTGATCGTGCGGTATGCATCGCACCCGGTCGCAGCCAATGCCGCCAATGATCCGGTGACGCTGCCGGCCTTCGAGGCGCTGGCTCGGCATCTGTCCCGCTAAAACCAGAGTCCATTCGTCGGGCGCGCTGTGATCTGAATGACAAGTCCAGTCGTGACCGACTAGTCTCAAAACCCTTGGTGATCGATATGGTTCGGGCAAATAGGGCTTGCCGGTGTCGATCCCGCTTTTGAAGGGGCGAAGTGATGACTGAACCGTATATCGAAGACGACGGGTCCGAGTTTCCGATCAACAATTGCGTCCAGTGTGGCCAGACCGAATACGTGGCCAGCTTTGGGGAGGACAAGCACCAGGTTGGCAAGATCAAATCGATGGTGAGCCAAGGCCCCAAGGCGAAGTTCCTGCCCAGGGTTGCGGCCGCTTCCAGAAAGTAAGCAGCCATCTGACAACCCCGCTGAACAGCGGGGTTTTTTATGGGCGCCGAAAAAAGTTTAACCAGGCGTGTTGATCTCAAATTCTTTCACAACTTTTTCACAAGGGTTTGCGTAGTCTCAGCTCATCCGTTAGAAAGCAAGTCCTGGCCCGTTTCCCCAGCGGGCTTTTTTTGCCTGTCATAAAACCTTTTCCCATATCGCTGTCCAACCGTCGCTGTTTCCAGCAACGGAGGATTTGTGTGGACGTTTCCTCCGCTTGGGCATTCAATGCCCGGGTTTCGGTTTCTCCCTATTTTTTGAGGTTTTTGTCATGCGTTTAACACTGCCTGCTCTGGTTCTGGGACTTTTCGTTGCACAAGGCGCGATGGCCGCTGGCGATGGCACGGCCGCGATCGGCGGCGGCCTGGGCGGCGCCTTGGGTAACGTGGTTGGCCAAAGCATGGGTGGCAGCACGGGCGCAGCAGTCGGCGCAGGCGTCGCGGGCGCAGCCGGCAGCGCTGTTGCGGCACGTAAAGGCAGCCGCACCAAGGCTGCGATCGGCGGTGGTGTTGGCGCTGCAGGTGGCTCGGTAATTGGTAACAGCCTCGGCGGCAAGACCGGTTCCACCATCGGCGCAGGCCTGGGCGGTGCATTGGGCGGTGGCGTCGGCAGCAACCTCGGCAAGGGTCACAAGCGTCACTGATCCTGTTGATCCAAAAGCAAAGCCCGGCTAATTGCCGGGCTTTTGCGTTTATGAACGTTTCCCCCTGCAGAGGCTCAAAGCCATTACATCCCCAACGCATGCGAGGTGCACCATGACATCTAAATCCGAAAGCAAACCAGGCGACTGTCGTCGTCAAGGCTTGACGTTGTCTGCATTGGTATTGGGACTGATGGTCAGCCACGGCGCCGTGGCCGCTGGCGACGGCACCGCAGCAGTCGGCGGTGGCCTCGGTGGGGCACTCGGGAATGTCGTGGGTCAGCAAATGGGCGGCAGCACTGGCGCGGCCATCGGCGCAGGCGTCGGTGGGGCCGCGGGGAGTGCGGTAGGGGCGCCCAAGGGCAGCCGCACGGCCGCTGCGGTGGGGGGTGGTTTGGGTTCTGCGGGTGGTTCGGTGATTGGCAACAGCCTGGGCGGTTCGACCGGTTCGACCATTGGCGCAGGCCTCGGTGGTGCAGCCGGTGGCGCTGTCGGCAACAACCTGGGTACCGATGACGGTGGTTCGCATTCCAAGGGCAATCACAAGCACAAGAATAAAAACAAGTATAAGAATAAGCATCGTTGATCCATCCCTGCACCCTGCGAGGTATGCCCCATGACGCCTGAAACAGAAGGCAAGGAAGAAAAAGGTCCGAGTGGACTGCCGTTTATCAACGATCCGGGAAATGAAGATCCAGGGTCGGTAATGGACGATGCAACAGTGCCGCTCAATGACTCCGATGACGCTGGCGATGTCGACTACGAAGACGAAGAGCTGGACGAAGACGAGCAATAAGCTGTCGACCGACTGTCTCTCTCATAGAACGGCCGTGCCGCCGAGGTCGTCGAACTGTCAGGGCCTGCCATTGCAGGCCCGTCGAGAGGTGACCCATGAAATCTGTTCCCAAAGCATTCGACCCGGATGAAACGCCTGAGTATCCCCTGCCATCCCCCACGGACTCCCTGAGTCGCGATCAACGGCCGCCTGACGAAGACACGGCCGTGGAGCAGTTGCCCAGGGATGATGTGAAGCGTGGGGATGTAGAGGCCGTTCCCGATGATCAGGACATTGCCGGTAATGATGCATCCGATGAACCGAGCTGACGTCGTCGTGGATGTCGGACGCCTTTACCCTTTCCTCAAGTCGATATCCTGCTGAACCCTTTAATCCGTCGCAGAATCGGTGCTAACGTGCGGGTCCTCTTGTTGTTGAAAACGGATCAGACGCGATGAATGCACCGCTGAACGAATTCGGCCCGATCAAGGCTGTGATTTTCGATATGGACGGCTTGTTGCTGGACACCGAGGGCATCTACACCGAGGTCACGTCGATGATCGCCCAGCGCTATGGCCGGGTTTTCGACTGGAGCATCAAACAGAACATCATCGGGCGCGGCGCAAATGATCTGGCGCGCTACGTGGTCGAGGCCCTGGACCTGCCGATCTCCGCAGAAGAATTCCTGGTGATTCGCGAACCGCTGATGCGTGAGCGTTTTCCACACGCGCTGGCAATGCCCGGCGCCCAGGAACTGGTGCGGCACCTGAAGGCGAACAATATCCCCATCGCGGTGGGCACCAGTTCTTCACGTCAGTCCTTCGGCCAGAAAACCACGCTGCACCGGGAGTGGTTCGATTTATTCGATTTCATCGTCACGGCTGATGATCCGGAAGTGGGCGCGGCCAAGCCGGCACCGGACATCTTTCTGACCGCCGCGCGGCGTCTGGGTGTCGATCCGGCCGACTGCCTGGTGTTCGAGGATTCGCCCTTCGGCGTCACAGCAGCGAAGGCGGCGGGCATGACCGCCATTGCCATCCCGGATGCGGCCATGGCCGATGAAAAGTACGCACATGCCGATGGCATCCTGCGCACGCTGAAGGCGTTCAAGCCCGCTGACTGCGGCTTGCCGGCGTTGGAATGGGCGTAAATCAGCAGGCATGAAAAAGCCGGCCACCTGATCAGGTGGCCGGCTTTTTCACGCAGGTGTTGCCATCAGGCGCCAAAGCCGCCGTCGATGGTCAAGCTGGCACCCGTGATGTAGCCCGCTTCAGGGCCCACCAGGTACGCCACGAAGCTGGCGATTTCATCGGCATGACCATAACGACCTACTGCCATCAACGGGATCAGGCTGTCGGCAAAGTCACCCTGTGCAGGGTTCATGTCGGTGTCGACCGGGCCGGGTTGCACGTTGTTGATGGTGATCCCGCGCGGGCCGAGGTCGCGTGCCAGGCCTTTGGTCAGGCCGACCAGCGCCGACTTGCTCATGGCGTACGGACCGCCACCGGCGAAGGGCATGCGATCGGCATTGGTGCTGCCAATATTGATGATGCGACCGCCTTCGGTCATATGCCTGGCAGCGGCCTGGGTAGCAATGAATACACTGCGTACGTTGATGGCCAGGGTCTGGTCGAAGTCTTCGAGCTTGAAATCTTCCAGTGGCGCAACCGCCAGCACACCTGCGTTGTTGACCAGGATATCCAGCGCGCCAAAGGCTTCGACGGTGGCCGTGACCGCGTGACGGATGGCCTCGGCATCGGCGCTGTCGGCCTTGATGGCCAGGGCCTTGCCGCCACTGGCGGTGATGCTGTTCTGCAATTCTTCGGCTTTTGCCGTGGAGCTTACGTAAGTGAAGGCAACGGCTGCGCCTTCAGCGGCCAGGCGTTTGACGATGGCTGCGCCAATACCGCGGGATCCGCCTTGGATCAAAGCCACTTTGCCGCTGAGGTTCTGAGTAGTCATGTCTGTCTCCAAAGTCGCCGGGGCGAGATGTCCCGGTTGATGGAGCCTAGTATCGGTTCGGGATTACCTGCCGGGTAGACGGTAATCACGATAGTCTGTGTAAACCATAAGTTTACAATGGCTACAGTGGAAACCATCAGCAGTATCGAATGCCGAGGGCTTCCCAGGGCTGAACAAAGGCTTCGGTCAAACGGCGCTCAAGCGATCCGCCTTTACCACAAGGCCAATGTGTAACTCAGGATCAGCCGTGTCTCATCCAGGTCATTGCTGAAGTTCGAGCGGACCGTGGCGTTTCGAACCTTGACCCCAAGATTCTTCAGCGAACCGCTTTGCACGACGTAGCCGATATCGGTGTTGCGCTCCCACTCTTTCCCCGAGTGACTGCCCGCTACCTGCACATTGTCGCCATTGACGTAACGGGTCATGAAGGTGAGGCCTGGAATGCCCAGTGCGGCGAAGTTGTAGTCATAGCGCACCTGCCATGAGTGCTCATCGGTGTTGGCAAAGTCGTTGATCTGCACAAAGTTGACCAGGTAGGGGTCGCTATTGGCGATGTACGGGAACGGGTCGTCACCGCTCATTCGCTGATAGGCGCCGGTCAATACGCTAGAGCCCAGGGTATAGGCCACTTGCCCGTTCGCTGCGCGGTTGTCGAGTGGGCGGAAATTACCGTCGTCGGTACTTTTCGAATAGCGCAGGTCGAACTTGAGCGACTGTTGCGCGGCGAGAGGAATTTCATAGATGACCCCGCCAAAGTACTGTCGATAGATATTTTCCAGGTTGCCGTAGAACAGGCTTGTACTCAGGGCTTTATTAAAACTGTAGGTGCCGCCGGCAAATCGGAAATCATCACTGACGCCGCCGATGCGGTTACCCGTGAAGTCCTGGTAGTTTGAAGAACTGTTAAACTTGATTTGCTGCAATTTGCCGCCTTGCAGGGCCAATTGGTCGATATCTTTTGAAGTCAGCAGCGCTCCTTCGAAGGTCGAAGGCAACAAGCGCGTGTCATTACTCGACACGACTGGCGTACGGAAAGCCAGGGAGCCGACTTTGAGTTCCGTCGCAGAGACCTTCGCCTTGGCCGTCAGGCCCAGCTTGGAGTACTCGCTTTGCGAGCCGCGGCCGTTCTTCGAGCTGAGGTCAGCGGGCAACAGGCCGGTGCCACCGGACCCATCGCCGCCGTCGAGCTTGATGCCGAGCATGCCGATGGCGTCGAGGCCAACGCCGATAGTGCCTGCGGTATAACCCGACTCAATGCGCAGCATCGCGCCCTGTGCCCACTCCGCCGCAGCGTCACGCTCTGCCGTGGGCGGGCCGTTACGAAAGTCACGACTGAAGTAGAAGTTGCGCAGTTCCACACTCGCTTTGCTGTCGGCAATAAAGTCGGCCGAGGCGGTCACTGGTAAAACCAGCGCGCAGGTACCCGCAATGGCAAAAGCCTTGTTGATTGACATGCTCTTGATGCTCCAGATAAACGGCAGCTTTTAATGGTCAGGTTTTATTGTTTTTTCATGAAAAGTTACAGCTGAACTTTTCTGCGGGCAGCACGCGGCAAACGGGTGGTGAACCCGTTGCGCGACTACCTGTAAAAGGAAAAGCTTTAAATCAAGCCAGGATCTTGATGCGGCCAATCACCGAGCCGGCTTCAAAATAGTCACCTGCCTGTTTGGCGATCTGCACCTGGCCTTCACAAGGTGCAAGGACCGAAGTTTCCATCTTCATGGCTTCTACAACGGCAATGACCTGCCCGGCACTTACCGACTCGCCGTCTTCGACCACCCAGGTATGCAGATTACCCGCCACGGGCGTCAGTACCGACTGCGGGTCAATGACCTCGGGGGCCGCGCTTTCGCTGGTGGTACCCGCTGCATTCAGGCTGACGCCGCGCAGCAGCGCAGCTGGAAGGCCCAGTTCGTGTCGTTTGCCGTCGATCTCGACAAACGTACGCAGTATTTCCGGGTCGGCCGATACAGCAGCACGTGGGGCGAGCGTGATCTGCTCGGCGAAATCGGTCTCGATCCAGCGCGTGTGTACGGCGAATTTATCGGCACCGGTGAAGTCATCATGATCCATGACGGCCCGGTGGAACGGCAGCACCGAGGCGATGCCCTCGATGTTGAACTCAGCCAGTGCGCGCCGGGCGCGGACGATAGCCTGTTCGCGGGTGGCGCCGGTGACGATCAATTTGGCCATCATCGAATCGAAGGTGCTGGGTACTCGCGAGCCGCTTATAACGCCGCTGTCCAGGCGCACGCCCGGGCCAGATGGTGGCAGGAAATCGGTGATCTGACCGGGGGTGGGCAGGAAGCCTTTGCCCGGGTCTTCCGCGTTGATGCGAAACTCGAAGCTGTGGCCACGCGGGGTCGGCGTCTCGTTGAAGGACAACGGCAAACCATCGGCGATCCGCAATTGCTCGATCACCAGGTCAACCCCGGTGGTCTCTTCAGTCACCGGGTGCTCGACCTGCAAGCGGGTATTGACCTCAAGGAACGACAGAGTGCCATCCTGGCTGAGCAGGAACTCCACCGTACCGGCACCGACGTAGCCCGCCTTGGCGCAGATATCCTGGGCAGACTGATGAATACGCTGGCGCTGTTGGTCGCTGATAAAAGGCGCAGGCGCTTCCTCCACCAGCTTCTGATTGCGCCGCTGCAAGGAGCAGTCACGCGTGCCGACGACCACGACCTTGCCGTGTTTGTCGGCGAGGATCTGCGCTTCGATGTGCCGGGGCCGGTCGAGGAACTGCTCGACGTAGCATTCGCCACGACCAAAGGCCGCTTCTGCTTCGCGCACGGCTGAGGCGAACAATTCAGCCACCTCATCCATGCGCCAGGCGACTTTCATGCCGCGTCCGCCGCCGCCAAAGGCTGCCTTGATGGCAATTGGCAGGCCGTGCTGCTCGGCAAAGGCCAGTACTTCGGCGGCGCTTTCGACCGGGCCAGGCGTACCGGCCACCAGGGGGGCACCGACCAGGTGGGCAATTTTTCGTGCCTCGACCTTGTCGCCGAGCACGTCGATGGTCTCCGGGTTGGGACCGACCCAGATCAGCCCGGCCTCGATCACTGCCCGGGCGAAGTCGGCCCTCTCAGACAGGAAACCATAGCCGGGGTGCACGGCATCGGCGCCGCTGCGTTGGGCGATGGCGATCAGTTTGCCGATATCCAGGTAGGTCTCGGCCGGGCGCTGGCCGTTGAGTGAGTAGGCTTCGTTGGCTTGGCGCACGTGCAGGGCGTCGATGTCCGCATCGGCATACACCGCCACAGACTGCACGCCGTAGTCACTGCAGGCGCGGGCGATGCGGACAGCAATTTCACCACGGTTGGCAATCAGTAATTTCTTCATGGGAGTTTGTTCACATCGGCAGTTGATGAAGAGGCTTGCGTATCGGGTTGCATCTCTTTGAAGCCACCCAGAGGGTTGAAGCGAATCTGCGCATTGACCGGGATCTGGCCCGCCAGGTCCAGGTGGTAGCTGGCGACTGCGCCGATCACTGGGTAACCACCGGTCAACGGGTGATCGGCGAGAAACAGCACCGGTTGGCCGCTGGCCGGAACCTGGATGGCGCCCACGGAAGTGCCTTCGCTGGGCAACTCCTGATGGTTGCTGCGTTCCAGCGGCGTTTCACCCGCCAGGCGAATACCGACCCGGTTGGACTGTGAGGTGACGCGCCACAGCTGGCTGCCCAGCCGCTGGATGGCGTCTTCGGTAAACCAGTCAGTGCGCGGCCCCATGACCACGTCGAGGGTCACGATGGTGGCCGCGGTGGGCAGGTCAAAGGCGGGAGATTCGTTCAACGAAACGCTGGTGCCTGTCGTCAGCGCGTTAAAGCCCAGTCGGTCACCGGCCGCGAGAGCAGGGGGCCGACCTGGGCGAGCGTGTCGGTGGACAGGCTGCCGAGCACCGCAGTGACCTCAAAGCCGCCGCGAATCGCCAGGTAACTGCGCAACCCTGCCGAAGGTGAACCCAGGCTGACTTTGTCCCCGGGCTCCAGTTCGATGGGCTGGTAGTTGTCGGCAGACCATTGCAGCCCACTGGCGTTGGTGATGATGACCGGGGTTTGCGCGCCGGTGATTGCGATCACCGCATGGCCATGACAGATGAAGCTCAGGCCGCCGAGCACTGCTTCCACGCAGGCCATGTCCGAAGGGTTGCCGACCGCGCGGTTGGCTGCGCGCAGCGCGCCGAGGTCCAGCGCGCCGGAGCGGGATACGCCTTGGCCGGTCTGGCCGGGTCGGCCCATGTCTTGGAGGACGCAGTGCAAGCCGGGCGTAATGATTTGCAGGTAGGCACCGCTGGGGGCGGCGGCGCTTGCCTGCGCAGTGGAGGCGGGCAGGCCGCCTGCCGGAAGCGGGCCGGCATCGGTGAATCGCACTTTGTAGCCGGGGCGAAGCAGGGCCGATTCAGCACGGTTCAGGTCCCACATCTGCAACGGCGTGACGCCGATGATCTGCCACCCACCAGGGCTGGCCTGCGGGTAAACACCGCTGAATTCCCCGCCAGGGCAACCGCACCTGCGGGTATGCGGGTACGCGGCGTTTGTCGGCGAGGCACCTGGAAACCCGCACCGCCGGTCAGGTAGGCGAAGCCCGGAGCAAAGCCGCAAAAGGCCACGCTGTAGTCATGGGCGGTGTGGCGTTGAACCACCTCGGCGCGGCTGATCCCCAGCAGCGTTGCGACTTCGTCCAGGTCTTCACCGTTGTAATGAACGGGAATTTCCACCCGGCGATGCTCGATCGCGCGGCGCTGGCTCAGGTCCTGGCCGGCGATACGATTGACCAGCGCCTGCCGCGCAATGGCGCTGGGGCGGAACTGGATCAGCAAGGTTCGTGCGGTAGGAATGATTTCTTCCACGCCCGCAATAGGCTCCGCCGTCAGGGCGTCGAACAATGCCAGGGTCTCATCCAGGTCGTTCAATTCGACGAGCAGGGCGTCCAGGTTTACCGGTAAGAAACGCACAGCAGACTCCTAGACGTGGTACGTGCTGTCGGGCACGTCGGTGATGAACATATGGCCGGGCGAATGGGTGATTGCGAAGGGTACGCCCGAGGCCATGACCGCGGCTTGAGGCGTTACCCCGCAAGCCCAGAACACCGGGACCTCGCCCGGCTCGATGCGCACGGCGTCACCGAAATCGGGCCGGGCCAGGTCCTGGATCCCCAGCAAGCCAGGCTCGCCGACGTGGACCGGGGCCCCATGCACCGAGGGTAGCGCCCGGAGATACCGCAGGCCTCGGCCACGCGATCAGCGGGGATCGGTCGCATCGACACCACCATCTCACCCTGCAGGCGCCCGGCCGGGCGGCAGGCACGGTTGGTCAGGTACATCGGCACGTTGCAGCCATCGGCGATATGCCGCACTTCAATGCCTGCCTCTTGCAGGGCTGTTTCAAAGGTAAAGCTGCAACCGATCAGGAAGGCCACCATGTCGTCGTGTTCGGCCCAGGCCTGGGTGGCGTCGCTGACTTCCTCCACCAGCTTGCCGTCACGCCAGATGCGGTACAGGGGCAGGTCGGTGCGCAGGTCAGCCCCTGCCGCCAGCCGGGTGTGGGGGCTTGCAGCGTCAGTGACGTCAAGCACCGGACAAGCCTTGGGGTTGCGTTGGGCATACAGCAGGAAGTCGTAGGCCCAGTCGCGGGGCAAGGCAATCAGGTTCGCCTGAGTCATGCCCGGTGCGATGCCGGCGGTGGGGGTGACCAGGCCGCCGCGGTAGGCCGAGCGAGCTTCACGGCCAGCGGCGATGGCCGCCTGGCGAGCGCGTTCCAGGGCGTTCATGGACGACCTCCGGCAAACGGTTGCAGGGACATGTTGGCCTGTTCCAGCACGCGACGCAGTTCACGGGCCATGTCCACCGCTGCCGGGCTATCGCCGTGGACGCAGATCGAGTCGGCCTGGATGCTGACCAGGCTGCCATCGATCGCTTCCAGGGTGCCGTGCTCAACGAGGTGCAGCATGCGTTGGGCGACGAGCTTGGGATCGTGCAGCACGGCGCCGGGTTCGCGGCGACAGACGAGGGTGCCTTGTGGGGTATAGGCACGGTCAGCGAAGGCTTCGGCGATACACTGCAAGCCCTCGTTACGGGCCAGTTCAATCAGGCTCGAGCCTGCCAATGCAACCAATACCAGGCTGGAGTCGATCGCGCGGATGGCTTCGATCACGGCCAACGCCTGACGACGATCGTGAGCAATGGTGTTGTACAGGGCGCCGTGGGGCTTCACATAGCGCACGCTGCTGCCAGCGGCCTTGGCCAGACCCTGCAGCGCGCCGATCTGGTAGATCACATCAGCCGTCAGTTCATCGCTGGACAGGTCCATGTTGCGGCGGCCAAAGCCGACTTTGTCCGGATAAGCGACATGGGCACCAATGGTGACGTTTTTTGCCACCGCAGCTTTCAGCGTCTGCAGGATGCCGGCCGGGTCGCCGGCGTGAAAACCGCAGGCGACATTGGCGCTGGTCACGACGTCGAGCATCGCGGCATCGTCGCCCATGCGCCAGGCGCCGAAGCTTTCGCCCAGGTCGCTGTTGATGTCTATCGTTGGCATTAACTTGACTCCTTGTTCGTCATCGGGCTCAGGCAATGTTGAGGAAGGCGAAAATCGGCCCGACGGATTTGATCGCCATGTACCAGGTCAGCAGGCAGGTCAGGGCGCCTAGCAGCAACAGCCAGCGAGGGTAATGATAACCGTCCATGAGGTCGGACCGGCGCCAGCCCACGTAGATGAAGATGCTCAGGCCGATGGGCAGTATCAGGCCATTAAAGCCGCCCGCGAAGAGCAACAATGCCGCCGGAGCCGTACCCATCAGGACAAAGATCAGCAGTGACAGGGCGATGAACACCATCGTGGCGCGGTTGCGTCCTTTCTCGGTGATGCTCGGCATGAACACGGTGATGAAGGAAATGGACGTGTAAGCCGCGCCGATCACACTGGTGATACTGGCGGCCCAGAGGATGAGGCCGAAAACGCGCAGGCCGATTTGCCCAGCCGCTGCCTGGAAGGCTTGCGCGGCCGGATTGGCGCCCTGACCCGAGGTGTCGATAACGACGCCACTGGCCACCACGCCAAGGATGGCGAGAAACAGGACGTAGCGCATCAGGCCGGTGACCAGGATGCCGCTCAGGGCTGCCTTGGTGACTGCCTGGAGGTTTTCGACTCCGGTAGTACCGCGGTCCAGCAGTTTGTGAGCCCCGGCATAAGTGATGTAACCGCCGACCGTGCCGCCGACAATGGTGGTAATGGTGGCGAAGTTGATCTGGTCCGGAAGTACGGTCTGGTAGAGCGCCTCACCCAGTGGCGGATTGGAGGCGAAGGCCACGAACAGCGTCAGGCCAATCATCACCAGGCCCAGCACCACGATCAGCCGGTCGACGGCCAATCCGGCGCGGTGGGAGAGGAAGATGCCGATGGCCAGCAGGGCGCTCAGGCTGCCGCCCCATTTTGCATCAAGCCCCATCAGCGCGTTCAGGCCCAGCCCGGCACCGGCGATGTTGCCGACGTTGAACACCAGGCCGCCGAAGATCACCAGCACCGCCAGCAGGTAACCACTGCCTGGAATCGCTTTGTTGGCCACGTCTGCGGCACGCATTCGGGTCAGGGTGACGATGCGCCAGACGTTCAGTTGCACCACGAAGTCGATAAGAATCGACGCCAGGATACCGAACGCAAATGCCGCACCCATCTTGGCCGTGAAGGTGGCGGTCTGGGTAATGAATCCAGGACCGATGGCAGAAGTCGCCATCATGAAAATGGCGGCGACCAGGAGGACCGTCGCGCCTTGGCAAAATCCTGAGCGGTCTGTGTCCCGGCGGACGGTGTCACGGCTGTCTCTGTCACGGCATCATTCCTTCGGTAGGGGATGGTTTGATTGAGCAACGAGCGTGCCAGGTTTCAATCATATGGCTGAAAGTGTTGATGCATGGCTATTTGATTGTTGAACAATCCATTCATGGTAGTTCCACAATATGCACCAGTTTGTAACCATATCACTCCTGCGTGTTACTTATTGATGCACTCGGCACCCTCGGTTCTTGCTATGCGCTGAGCTCTGATAGAACATCAAAATGACTTTCCCTGACTCTGGACCGCACATGAACGACGTTGCACATTCCCTTCCGCGCTCGCTGGGTGAGTCCATTACCCAGGAGGTCCGCAGGATGCTGGTCGAAGGCGAATTGGTACCGGGGCAACGGCTGTCCGAAGCGGCGCTGGCCGATAGTCTGCAGATTTCCCGCAACACGCTCAGAGAGGCATTCAGGGTCCTGACCCGTGAGGGTTTGCTCAAGCATGAGCCTAATCGCGGGGTCACTGTGGCGGTGCCTGATATGGCGTCGATCATTGACATCTATCGTGTACGCCGCTTTATCGAATGCAAGGCCATTGCCCAGGGGTACCCGCTGCACCCGGGGGCATTGCATATGCGTCAGGCGGTGGAGGCGGGCATGCAAGCGCGCGAAGCCAAGGATTGGAAAGCAGTCGGCACCGCTAACATGATGTTCCACAAGGCTATCGTCGAGCTCGCCGACAGCCCGCGATTGGTGGTGTTCTATGGGCAGATATCGGCCGAGTTGCGCTTGGCGTTCGGCCTGCTGGATGACGCCGAATTCCTGCACATGCCTTACGTCGACATGAACATTTCAGTCTTGCGTTGCATAGAAGAGGGGCGACCGGAGGAGGCGACCCGGATGCTCGAAGCCTATCTGGTGCAATCGGAGCGCACCGTTCTGGCGGCCTACGAACGCAGCATGAATCGATAGTCAGCCCCGCATGGAAACCTTCAGCAGTATCGAATGCTTTGTGCGTAGCGCCGAAGTCGGCAGTTTTGCCGAGGCGGCGCGGCGCTTGAGCCTGACCCCGGCGGCGGTCGGCAAAAGTGTCGCGAAACTCGAGGGGCGGCTCGGTGTGCGGCTCTTCCAGCGCAGCACCCGCAGCCTGACGTTGACCGAGGCTGGGCAGCTGTTTCTAAATCAGGTCAGTGGCAGTCTGACGACCATTCAAAATGCCGTGGCCAATCTGGCCAGTGTCGAAGGGCTCCCGGCGGGAACGTTGAAAGTCAGCATGGGCGCGGCGTTTGGGTGCCTGCATATCGTGCCAATGCTCGGTGAGTTCCTGCGGCGTTACCCCGCGATCAATCCGGACTGGCATTTCGATAATCGCCAGGTCGATCTGATCGGGCAGGGCTTTGACGCGGCCATCGGTGGCGGTTTCGAACTGCCGCAAGGCGTGATCGCACGCAAGTTGAGTCCGGCGCACCGGATATTGGTGGCGTCCGCTGATTATTTGCAGAGAAATCCCGAAATCACTGAGCCGGACGACCTCAATCATCACGACGGTATTCTGATCCGCTCACCGCAAACCGGGCGCGTGCGTTCCTGGCAATTGGTCGGGCGCAATCCGCAGAACTGTCGGCCGTTGATGCTCAAGGCGCGGATGACCATGAGCGATTCCGAGGCCGCTTGCAGGACGGCGGCGCAGGGGTTGGGCGTTGCGCTGGTGAGCATGCCGTTTGCGGTGGGATATCTGGACGCGGGGACGTTGCAGCGGGTGTTGCCGGAGTGGTTCGTCGATGATGGCAATATTTCGATTTACTATGCCGAGCATAAGTTGTTGCCCGGCAAGACGCGGGCGTTTGTGGATTTCGTGATTGAGCAGTTTGTCGAAAGAGGGTTGGCGCGGCGATTCAGTGCGATTTGAGCGAGGTTTCAGGCCGAGGCGCGCCCATCGCGGGCAAGCCCGCTCCCACAGGTTCGATGTCAGCTCCAAATATGTGTACTGCCTGTGGGAGCAAGGCTGCTCCCACAGGTTCGATGTTGTCTCCAATTACAGGTAGTACCTGTGGCCCCCAGGTTCGATGTGGTCTTCAGTTATATGGGGTACCTGTGGGAGCGGGCTTGCCCGCGATTGGAGCGCTTCGGTCTACCGACCAAACCGCACCGGCCAACCAATGATCTTCTTCGGCCGCGGCGTGGCATAAGTCCGCACCTTGGACGTCGACAACCCCAGCCGCACCAGCGATTCAGCGATGGTCACCGCCGCTGTCACGCCATCCACGACCGGCACGCCGGTGCGCTCGCGGATCTGCTCGTCCAGCCCGGCCATCCCGCCGCAACCCAGGCAAATTACCTCGGCCTTGTCTTCGAGCACCGCCAATTCCGCCTGGCGGACAATGGCTTCCAGCGCACGCTGCGGATCCGATTCCAGTTCCAGCACCGCCAGGCCACTGGCCCGCACGGAGGCGCAGCGGTCCCACAGGCCGGAGAGCTTTAACCGGTCCTCGATCAGGGGCACGGTGCGATCCAGGGTCGTGACCACCGAGTAGGCATGGCCGAGAAACATCGCGGTACTGGCGGCTGCATCGGTGATGTCCACCACCGGCACATTGAGCAATTCCTGCAAACCTTCACGGCCATGTTCGCCGTAACCGGCCTGTATCACCGCGTCGAACGGCTGATCGTAGGCCATCACCCGATCCATCACGGCGATCGCGGCGAGGTAGCTTTCAAAGTTGCCTTCAATCGAGTCCGCGCCGAAAAACGGCGTCAAGCCAACGATTTCGGTACCGGGTGAAGCAACAGCCTGCGCCGAGCGGGCGATGGCTTGGGTGATGGACTCGGTGGTGTTGACGTTGACCACGAGAATACGCATGGGAAGTCCTTATAGCGGGTGGTTCTGCGGCCCGACGTCGCCGGGCCGCCAAGGGTTAGTGGCCGGCGTTGTCGACCGCGATGGATTCACCGCTGACGTCAGCGTAGTGCGGCTGACGCTTGGCGATGATCAGGTAGAGCATCCCGGCGATACCGGCACCGATCAGCCAGGAGAAGGGTGAGACGCTGTGGAAACCCGGCACCAGTGCCAGAACAATGGCGATCAGTGCGGCAGGAATAAACGCCGCCACCGCGCGGAAATTGACGCCGCGACTGTAGTAATAAGCGCCGTTGGGGTCTTCGCTGTAGAGCTGCGGAACGTTGACCTGGCCTTTGCGGATCAGCCAGTAGTCGACCATGATCACGCCGTACAACGGGCCGAGCAGGGCACCGAGACCGGACAGGAAATACACGATGACCAGCGGGCTGTTGTAGAGATTCCACGGCAGGATCAGCACGGCAATGGTCGCGCTGATCAACCCGGCACGGCGGAAGGTCAGGTATTTCGGCGCCAGGTTGCTGAGGACGAACGCCGGAGCAACGAAGTTGGCCATGATGTTCACCGCCACGGTGACGATCAGGAACGCGAGGCAACCGAGCACCAGGAAGAAGGTGTTGGGAATCGAGGCGATGATCTCGGTCGGGCTTTCAATGATCCGCCCATTGATTTGAAATTGCGCGCCACAGAGCAGAACAGTAATCGCGGCGAACACCAGAATATTCACCGGCAAACCCCAGAAATTTCCTACCTTGATGGTCTTGCGGCACGGCGAAGAGCGAGCGAAGTCGCAGAAATTGAGGATCAGCGTGCCGTAGATCGCCAGCCACAACGCGCCGCCGGCAAAGATGTTGCGCCACATCTCGCCGCCGCTCAGCGGTTCGCGGATCGACCAGGCGATGGTCGCGTTGGCTTGCGTGTACATCCAGGCGGCGAGGGCGGCGACAGTCAGCAGAATCACCGGTCCGGCA
>NZ_JAEKEG010000036.1 GCF_016651255.1 Pseudomonas sp. TH10 | reverse complement strand
CCAGGTCACAAAAAACGTGACTGGTGTGGTGGCCAGATGCTTTGTCCCGCTTCAACCATAGGCTAATTGTCGCTAAATCAGCGACATCTGGCGACCCGGCGGACAAAAGGCTGTGCAATCGAGGTTGTAGCCTTCGCGATGATTGAGCCCAAGACGTTTGATGGCTTTGGCAAACCGTTGCGCGAGCAGATCGGCGAACGGCCCTTCGCCACGCATGCGGGCGCCAAAACGGCTGTCGTAGAGCTCGCCGCCACGGCTCTGGCGGATCAGGCTCAGCACATGCGCAGCCCTTTGCGGATAGTGCGCAGCCAGCCATTCCTCGAACAGCGGCGCCACTTCCAGCGGCAGGCGCAACATCATGTACGCGGCACTTTGCGCACCGGCCGCGTGAGCCTCGGTGAGCAGGCTTTCGATTTCGCTGTCGTTGATCATCGGAATCATCGGTGAACACAGCACGCCGACCGGAATCCCCGCTTCGCGCATCACCCGAATAGCACGCAATCGCGCCTTGGGTGCCGCCGCGCGAGGTTCGAGGATGCGTTTGAGTTCGTCGTCCAGCGTAGTCAGGCTGATCATCACCGCCACCAGCCGTTGCTGCGCCAACTCGGTGAGCAGGTCAAGGTCGCGCAGAATCAGCGAGCCTTTGGTGATGATGGTCACCGGATGGCGATAACGCAGCAGCACTTCGAGGGTCTGGCGGGTGATTTTGTGTTCGCGCTCGATCGGCTGATACGGATCGGTATTGGAGCCCAGATTGATCGGCGCGCACTGATAGCCTTTTTTCCCGAGCTGTTCTTCCAGCACCTGGGCGGCGTTGGTCTTGGCGATCAGCCTGGTTTCAAAATCCAGCCCCGGCGACATGTCCCAATAGGCGTGGCTGGGCCGCGCGTAGCAATAGATGCAGCCATGCTCGCAACCGCGATAAGGATTGATCGAGCGATCAAAGGGCAGGTCCGGCGAAGTGTTGCGGGTGATGATGGTTTTCGCGGTTTCGATCATCACCTCGGTGTTTTGCGTCTCGGGCACTTCCTGATACCAGCCGTCGTCCTCGGCCACCGAACGGCTTGGCGCGAAGCGATTGTGCGGGTTAGTCGCGGTGCCCCGGCCACGCGGCGGAAGTGAAGTAGCCATCGAAAGCGCCTCTTAGACTGTATGCCCATACAGTATATGGCGATGGCGCGTTCGGCCAGTGCCATTGGGCGCCTGCCCATGATTGAGTGGTTCAGGTCATCTTGAGAAATATATCGCGGCTGGCGTGATCAGCAGCACTGTCAGTATGCTCCTGGTTCACGGAAAGTGTTCATGCCCCAATTATTAAAAGGATTTAATAAATGTCTTTCTACAACCAGCGCGGCATCTTTCTTCAATTGCTGAGGCCTTCAGTCGTAAGTCCGATGGAAGTTCGGGTGTCCATGCAGTTCGCGACAAAAGAGGAGGGCTATCATCCCGTTAATGGCGATAGAGTCGACTATCTCTTGAAGTGCATTCATCGTGAAGCCGTATCGAACGATGGCGGGGTAACCTTCACCATGGGCCCAGCCCACTGCGATCTGGATGGCGACGGCGATTTTGATCCGCAGGATAAGGCCATTCTTCTGGCATTGGCTAAAGCGTATTCAAAAATCGTTAACCCCTGATGTAAGCATTACGCTGTTCTAACTTTATAAAACGAATACTTGTCGAGCGGGTTCGCTGACTTTCGGCGAGAATCTTTGCGCCGTTTTTTTCATTCACGGTTCTTTGACAAATGCCTCACATATCATTGACTGGTCGGCAGTGAAACTATGGTCAATTATCCACATCTGCCCATGGTCGTTCGAGCATGTTCCCGCCCGGTTTTTCACCTGCTGCACTCTTATGCTTGCTGGCCGCCATTTTCGGTTGCTCGTACGCTCATGCCGAAGACACGGGGTCGACGCGTCCGGAAGAATGGGCGCAACCGGTGGAAATTCGGTACAACCTGTTTCAGATGACCCCGACGCTATACCGCAGCGCGTTGCCAGATCGAGAGGCACTGCCCCTACTGGGACGGCTCAAGGTAGCCACGGTCATTAACTTCCTGCCCGAGCCAGATTTGGGCTGGTTGTCGTCACCTGGAGTCACCCAGGTACAACTGCCGTATCGGACTAATCACGTCGATGATGCGGATGTATTGAAGGCGCTTCGAACTATCCGCGATGCAGAAAGCAAGGGACCTGTGCTGATGCACTGCAAGCATGGCTCCGATCGTACCGGTTTGATGGCGGCGATGTATCGAGTCGTGGTGCAGGGCTGGAGCAAAGAAGACGCCTTGAGCGAAATGACCCAGGGCGGTTTTGGTGAAAGCGGCCATTTCCGCGACAGCGTGCGTTATGTGATGCAGGCCGATGCCGACAAATTGCGCACCGCGCTGGCCAATGGTGATTGCAGCACCAGCGCGTTTGCGACCTGCTCGATGAAGAGCTGGCTCAAGTCGGCAAATGTTGAATAAACGCGCGCTGGGGGAGCAGTGCCACCCCATTCCCATTCACGGGTAAAGGGTGGCGGTAACTCATTGTGGCTCGTCAGGCTTCTTTTTTAATTTTGGATTCGGGAAAAACTGCACCGCCTGAACTTTCGCGTCCGCGACTTTCAGTGCTGAAGTGTTGACCCGGGTGCCCAATTCCTTGGGCACTGACAAACCTTGTTCATTGAGGGTGTCGGCGTAACCGCAGGCCACGCATTCTCGATGGGGAACGTCGTTTTCGCTCCACATCATCAACTTGTCCGGCTCGCTGCACGCCGGGCAGACTGCCCCGGCGATAAAGCGTTTTTTGGTAATCACAGGCCCTTCACTCATGCTGCCGCGTCCTCACTCAGGCCGCTGTGGCGTAACAGTGCGTCAATCGATGGCTCACGGCCACGGAAGTCGACGAACAGCACCATCGGCGCCTGCGAACCGCCGCGCGCCAGAATCGCTTCGCGGAAAGCACGGCCGGTTGCAGCGTTGAGCACGCCGTCTTCTTCGAACTTGGAAAAGGCATCTGCGGACAACACTTCAGCCCACTTGTAGCTGTAGTAACCCGCCGCGTATCCGCCGGCGAAGATGTGCGCGAAGCTGTTGGGGAAGCGGTTGTAGGCCGGTGGACGCATCACCGAGACTTCGTCACGCACCCCTTCGAGTACTTGCAGTACGCTGCGGCCGTCACCGTGAGTGGCGTGCAGTTCGAAGTCGAACAGCGAGAATTCCAGCTGACGCACCATCATCAGGCCGGACTGGAAGTTTTTCGCTGCGAGCATTTTTTCCAGCAGATCCTGGGGCAGCGGTTCGCCGCTTTCGTAGTGACCAGAGATCAGCGCGAGGCCTTCCGGTTCCCAGCACCAGTTTTCCATGAACTGGCTTGGCAGTTCGACCGCGTCCCACGCCACGCCGTTGATACCGGACACGCCGGCATGCTCAACGCGGGTCAGCAGGTGATGCAGGCCGTGGCCGAATTCGTGGAACAGCGTGGTCACTTCATCGTGGGTCAGCAGTGCAGGCTTGCCGCTGTCGGCCGGGGTGAAGTTGCACACCAGATTGGCCACCGGGCTTTGCAGCACGCCGTCTACGGTGCGACGGCGGTCGCGGGCGCCGTCCATCCATGCACCGCCACGCTTGTTGGCGCGGGCATAGAGGTCGAAGAAGAAGCGGCCGACGTGCTGACCGTTTTCCTTGATTTCGAACAGGCGTACATCCGGATGCCAGGTGTCGAAGCCTTTCTGTTCGGCGATTTCGATGCCGTACAGACGTTGCACGATGGCGAACAGACCGCCCAAGACCTTGTCGATCGGGAAGTAGGCGCGCAGGGCTTCCTGGGCGACGCTGTAGCGTTGTTCACGGAGCTTTTCACCGTAGAAACCGCTGTCCCAGCTTTGCAGGTCGGCGCAACCCTGTTCGGCGGCGTAAGCGCGCAGCTGTTGCAGATCCTGCGCGGCGAACGGTTTGCTGCGCTTGGCCAGATCGCGCAGGAAGCTCAGCACCTGATCGCTGGACTCGGCCATTTTGGTCGCCAGGCTCAGCTCGGAGAAGCTGGTGAAGCCCAAGAGTTTGGCCAGTTCCTGACGCAGGTCGAGGATCTCTTCCATCACCGGGCCATTGTCGTTCTGGCCGGCGTTCGGGCCTTGGTCCGAGGCGCGGGTGCAGTAGGCGGCGTAGACTTCTTCGCGCAGCGCACGGTCTTGCGCGTAGGTCATCACCGCGTAGTAGCTCGGGAATTCCAGGGTGATCAGCCAGCCATCGAGGCCTTTGGCCTGTGCAGCAGCGGCCATTTGCGCCTTGGCCGAATCGGTCAGGCCGGCAAGGGCGGCTTCGTCGCTGACGTGCTTGGTCCACGCCTGAGTGGCGTCGAGCAGCTGATTGGAGAAGCGACTGCCCAGTTCGGACAGCTTGCTCTGCACTTCGGCGTAGCGTTTCTGCTCGGCTTCCGGCAGATCGATACCCGACAGACGGAAGTCACGCAGAGCGTGTTCCAGAATAGTCTTTTGCGCCACGTCGAAACCGCCGGCTTCGGGGCTGTTGGCCAGCGCTTCAAACGCCTGGAACAGTTCGCGGTTCTGGCCCATCTCGGTGGAGTAGGCGCTCAGAGCGGGCAGGCACGACTCGTAGGCTTCACGCAATTCGGCGCTGTTGCACACGGCGTTGAGGTGGCTGACGGGGCTCCAGGCGGCGCTGAGGCGATCATTGAGTTCGTCCATCGCCAATACCAGGCCGGCCCAGGTCGGGTTCTGCACCTGAGTCTTGAGAATTTCGGCGATGGCGGCGCGGTTGTCGGCCAGGATCGTTTCGATGGCGGGCAGGACGTGTTCGGCACGGATCGTGGAGAACGGTGGCAGGTCGTAGGACTGCAGCAGAGGGTTGTTCACGCTCACGGTTGGCACCTTGGCTGGGGAAACATGCAACCATCTTAATTACAATCGGCATTCACCGCAGCTATCGGCGACAGAGAGAGAAATTATCGTGTCCGTTCGCAAGTACCAGAATCACACCCCCAGCCTGCGCAAAGGCGCGTTTGTTGACGCCTCGGCGGTGGTGATCGGCGACGTCGAAATCGGTGAAGACAGCTCGGTCTGGCCGCTGACCGTGATCCGTGGCGACATGCACCGCATCCGCATCGGCGCGCGCACCAGCGTGCAGGACGGCTGCGTGTTGCACATCACCCACGCCGGCCCGTTCAACCCGGACGGCTTCCCGCTGCTGATCGGCGATGACGTGACCATCGCTCACAAAGTCATGCTGCACGGCTGCACAGTCGGCAGCCGCGTGTTGATCGGCATGGGCAGCATCGTCATGGACGGCGCGGTGGTCGAGGATGATGTGATCATCGGCGCTGGCAGTCTGGTGCCACCGGGCAAGTGCCTGGAAAGTGGTTTCCTTTACGTGGGCAGCCCGGTGAAACAGATTCGCCCGTTAAGCGACAAGGAAAATGCCTTCTTCACCTACAGCGCCGCCAACTACGTGAAGCTCAAGGATCTGCATCTGGCCGAAGGCTACGACCAGATCTGACCCGGCACACTCAACTCAGGATTGCACATGCATTACCAAACCGTACTGTTCGACCTCGATGGCACCCTGACCGACCCGCGTGAGGGCATCACCCGTTCCATCCAGTTCGCCCTGGCCAAACTCGGTATCGATGAGCCGGACCTGACCAAACTCGAACACTTCATCGGGCCGCCGTTGCTACAGGCCTTCATGCAGTTCTACGACTTCGACGAGGCCAAGGCGTGGGACGCGGTGAATTTCTATCGCGAGCGTTTCAAAGTCACCGGCCTCTATGAAAATCGCGTGTTCGATGGTGTTACGCCGTTGCTGGAAACCCTCAGTGGTCAAGGTCGGCAGCTGTATATCGCGACGTCCAAGCCGTGGATTTTCGCCCGTGAGATTGCCCGGCATTTCGACTTCGCCCGACACTTCAAGGTGATTTACGGAAGCGAGCTGGATGGCACGCGCACCAACAAGGTTGAGTTGATTGCGCACTTGATCAAAGAAGAGGGTTTGGACCCGGCGAACACGCTGATGATCGGCGACCGCAAGCACGACCTCATCGGCGCGCGCAGCAACGGTCTGGATGCGGCTGCGGTGGGGTATGGTTTTGGCAGCCGTGAGGAGCTGAGTGCACAAACCCCTGCTTATCATTTCGAAACGCTGGATGAGCTGCATCAGGCGTTTTTGCGGGGCTAAACAGTACGCCATCGCTGTAAAGGCTTGCCCGCGATGGCGTACTTGCAGCGCAGCTGCAAATTCTCATGGTCCTGCCAACACCTTCAGCGCCGCCTTGCGCTCTGCCACCGGCAGTGCTCCGAGTTTTTCTGCGGCCGCATAAAAAGCAGGCCAGTCCCCATGCGCCTGTCGGAACAGCGCCTCGAACGCCGGCACCCATTGGTCATACAAGCCGAATGGCAGCAGCCGGGCGTTGTTCAGCGGGGCGTTGAACCAGGCGTCATAACGTTTGTCTCCTGCCCACTGGCTGTCACGGACACTGCGGTATTGAGCGCGTAACCGTTCAAATTCCGCCGCCTTGCGCTGGCGCATTTGGTCAGGTGGCAGAGGCAGGGCGTAGAGCTGTTCGAGTCGCGACCGGGTCGCCAGTACCAGTTCGATGAATTGATCACGTTGCCGGGCTTGTGCGCCGTTATCCGGAGGCAGGCGACGCAAGGCGCGCCATTGCCTGGTGCCTTCCTGCTCCACGAATGTCGCAAAGGACTCGTTGAATTCGGTGTCGTCTTTGACATAAAGACGTTGATGGGCGAGCTCATGGAAGATCAACGTTGCCAGCCGCTCGTCGCCCCAATTCATCATGGAGCTGATGATTGGATCGTTGAACCAGCCGAGCGTCGAATAGGCCTCGACGCCGCCAATCGAAACGTCCATACCTTGCAGTCGCTGCAAGGCAGCCTCGCCGCGGGCTGCACCCTGGCTGTAGTAACCGCGATAGGCCACGCAGCCGGCAATCGGAAAGCAGTGATTTTGCGCTGCCAGGGAAAACTCCGGTGTGGCAAAGACGTTCCAGACCACAAACGGGCGACCGATGTCGGCATACAGGCGGTAACTCTGGTTGTCCGGCAGGCGCAGATGATCGCTGGCAAACGAGCGGGCCTTTTGCGACTGGGTCAGATGCGCGCGTAGCTGCTGGTCGCGCCGGGGATCGGCGATCACTTCGGACACAGGCTCCCGAGAGCGCAACAGCTGCAACTGACCACTGGCCAACTGGCCGTAATAGCTGACGCTGGTGCAACCGTTGAGCAACAAAAGCAACACACCCGGAAACAAAACCCGAAAAACGCGATCAAGTAACCCATGGCTTGGAAAAGGCCTGATCAAAATAAGAAATCCCCCCGGAGAGTCTGCTCGCAAGACTATCCCGCCTAAAGGAGCACCGCTATGCGCATGTTGATGCTGACGGGAGGCCTGCTGACATTGGCCGGTTGTGCCGGATTCGGAATGCCCGATCCTGACCCTTCGCAAGCCTGGATCGATCTCGATGCACGGCAACAAGACACGGCGCTGCAAGCGCTGGAAGTCGATCGCAAGTCCGCCGTCGACAAACGCTACTTCGAGGTACAGCCCGGCAGCCATGAACTGAAGGTGCGTTATCAGTTCCCGGTCGACCCTGCCAACATCGGTCCTGACGCCGAGCCGTTGTGGCGCGATTGCCAACTGCATGTGAAATTCAAGGATTTCAACGCCGGCGAACGTTATCAGCTGCAAGCGGGCAACATCGGCTTCAGGGCATGGGCCAAACTCTACGATCAACAGCGCAAAGTCGTAGGCCAAGGCGCACCGGCAGGCTGCCAGCGTACTTGATCGGCGCTATGCTGAATGTCTACGCCCTAGGACATTTATCATGCGCAGGTTGCTGCTATTGCTCGCCGCCAGTGTCGTCGCCGGTTGCCAAAGCCCGATGCCAGCCATCAATCCGCAGATGGCGTGGGTAGACTTCGCGACGCCGAGTCCTGGTGGCAAGTTGCTGATGGCCGAGCGCCTGGATAAGCAGCGGTTGCGCGATGGCCGCTTTTTCCAGGTCGCCCCGGGCAGCCATGAACTGCTGGTACGTTTCGACTTCGAGGTATTTGGCGGCGGCGGGAGCCTGATGACCGGGCCGGTAGAGCGCCTGTGTTACCTGACCATCAACTACGACCATTTCGAGGCTGGCCAGCGTTATCTGCTGGAGGCCCGGAATCTGGCGTTCACCCCCAGCGCCAGGTTGTATAACGCCAAGCGCGAGATCGTGGCCGAGGACCGGGAGGTCAACTGCCTGATGTAAGTCGGATCAGTTATCGTTCTTTTGGTACACGATGGCTTTGGTGCCGTTTTCGCAGGTCCCCACAACCATGGCCACGTCATGCTTCTCGGCTTCTTCCCGGGACACGATTTCAAGCGTGTAGGAAGGCACTGCATTGGCCTGGATCTTGATTTCGATCTCTTTCCTGAGTTCTTCGCAATCCTTGGGCGCCGCCATGGCCGAAGTCGCCAGTGCACCGCAGATGATCGCCAAGGCAAAACGTTTCATGTGAAGCTCCTTTTCTGGCAGCGCGCACGGTCGTGCGCTAGAGCTGCTGTCATTTATTCGACCACAGTTTGACCTGGCTGGTTTTGTTTCAGGACAAAAAGATCGCAGCCCATGGTCACTTTTACCTGGGTAAAAGCGACTGCAGGCTGCGATCATTGTCACGCCTGGGCCAATTTAGCCGACCAGGGTCGCATCCAGAGTAATCTTGGCATTCAGCACTTTGGACACTGGGCAGCCTTCTTTGGCCTTATTGCTCAATTCTTCGAACTGCTCCTGAGTGGCGCCCGGGATCTTCGCCTTCAGGATCAATTTCACCGCCGTGATCGCAAACCCCCCATCAACCTGGTCCAGGGTCACTTCGGCATTGGTATCGATGCTGTCAGCCTTGAGCCCGGCATCGCCGAGGATCATCGAAAAGGCCATGGAAAAACAACCTGCGTGGGCCGCGCCGATCAATTCTTCCGGATTGGTACCTTTACCGCCTTCGAAACGGGCCTTGAAGCCATAGGGGCTTCGCGCAGTACGCCGGTTTCGGTGGAAATCGAGCCGATGCCGGTTTTCAGGTCACCTGCCCAATGTGCGGATGCTTTCTTCACGATAGCCATGTCTGCCTCCTCAAGATCTGGCGCGAATCGTCGCGCTCTTCGTGGTTTTCGGTTGCTAGGGTTCTGAGGATAGACGCAGGTGCAAAGTTCACCCGATCTGAAAAGTCCTACCATTTTCGTAGGTTTTTTGCCTTGGCTATTGAAACTCGGGTATATGCCCTCATTGCACAAAACACGCTTATGGATTCGGCAGGTTTTCGTTCGCAAGAAAAACCTGCCTCCTCACTTGGAGAAGCAGGTTTATGAAGCAACTCTCGGACGTAAAATTTTCCACCCTCGATCTGGTGCCGGTTCGCGAAAACGGCAGCCCGGCGCAGTCTCTGCGCAACTCGCTCGATCTGGCGCAGCATGCCGAGAAGTTCGGCTACACGCGGTTCTGGGTGGCCGAACACCACAACATGGATGGCATCGCCAGCTCGGCGACATCGGTGTTACTCGGCTATCTGGCCGGTGGTACATCGACCATTCGCGTCGGCTCGGGTGGCGTCATGCTGCCCAACCACGCGCCTCTGGTGATTGCCGAACAGTTCGGCACCCTTGAAAGTTTGTATCCTGGGCGGATCGATCTGGGCTTGGGCCGTGCGCCCGGCTCCGACCAGATGACCGCGCGAGCCCTGCGCCGTGAACGCTCTGGCAGTGCCGATGATTTCCCTGAAGACGTTGCCGAACTGGCCCGCTTCCTTGGCCCGCGCACGCCGGATCAACGCGTGATCGCTATGCCGGGCACCGGCACCAACGTGCCGATCTGGTTGCTCGGCTCCAGTCTGTTCAGTGCGCAATTGGCCGGCGAGCGCGGTTTGCCCTACGCCTTCGCCTCGCATTTCGCACCGCGCTTCATGCATGAGGCGATTCGCGTCTATCGCAATCACTTCAAGCCGTCGGCGGTGCTCGACAAGCCGTATGTGATGCTCGGCGTGCCACTCGTGGCAGCGGATACCGATGAGCAAGCCGATTATCTGGCGACGTCGGTGTACCAGCGCATTCTTGCGCTGATGCGTGGGCAAAGTCTGGTGCAGCGCCCGCCAGTGAAAACCATGGAAGGCCTGTGGCTGCCGCACGAGCGTGAGGCGGTGGGCGATTTCCTCGGTCTGGCGATGGTCGGCAGCCCGCAGAAGATCCGCGCGAAACTTGAAGTGCTGATCGAGCAAACCCAGGCCGATGAGCTGATTTTCACCAGTGATCTCTACGAACACGCCGACCGCGTGCATTCCTACGAACTGCTGGCGCAGGTGATGAAGGGCTGACACTCAGACGCCAGGCGTAAAAAAGCCGACGCCATTGCGTCGGCTTTGAGTGCGGCGCAACCCGCTTACTTCTTGTAGACGATTTCCTTGGCGCCACCTTCGCAGGTGCCAACGACCTGGCCGCCAGCCGCAGCGCCTTTATCGACAATTTCCAGCGAGTAACCAGAAACGCCCTTGGCATCGAGCTTCGCGGCGATTTCGGCTTTGAGCTCTTCGCACGGTTTGCCAGCTGCGAATGCTGTACCGGCGAGGCTCAGCAGACCTACCGCCAAAATAAACTTCTTCATCGGATGCATTCTCTGGTCGGATAATAGGGGCACCCAAGTTTCACAGGGGTGCACTCATGTAGCGCTTTTGCCATTCCCTATGGCATTCGGCCAGCGCGCAAGTTCAGAAGACTAGCTCAAACTCAGCTGCTGGCAATCCGGAAGCCGACCTTGAGTGTTACCTGAAAATGCGCGGCCCGACCATTCTCGATATGCCCACGGGTCTCGGTCACTTCAAACCATTCCAGGTGCTTGATGGTCTTGCTTGCTTCGGCCAGTGCGTTGTTGATCGCGTCTTCGATGCTGGTGGCAGATGAGCCGACCAGTTCGACTTTTTTGTACGTATGGTGATCAGTCATGGCGTTCTCCTTGGGGTATGAAATACAGACTAGCAGTGAATTTTCGTATTACTTCTGTCGGTCAACTCGATACAGAAGTTCAGATTTACTGCACTTTCTCAAACGGCTGTAGTCCCAATCAACACACGCCACTCATCACCAATGCAGGAGAGCCACCATGGCCAACACCTCTTTACGTAAAGCCTCATTGCAAAGCATGGAAGCCGAGATCGAGAGTCTTCTGAAGTCTTTGGAAAGCCTGAAGGACGACGCCTCGGACGAGTCGCGCAAAACCCTGAAAGTCTTGAAAGCCAATGCTGAAAGCGCGCTGAAGCACTCGCGCCACCTGCTTAGCGATGCCTACGAGAGAAGTCAAAGTCAAAACCCGTGAAACCGGGATTGCCACTCGTGACTACGCTCAGGAACACCCTTGGACGACAGCCGGTGTCGCTGTCGGTGCACTGGGTTTGCTGGCCGCTTATCTGCTGTGCAAACGTGGTGACTAATCCGCTTGGCGCAGCTCGTTTTTAAGCCACTGCGCCAACTGCCTGGCGCGCCCGTCTGCGGCGCGCTTGGGTAACCACAACGCCAGTTGCGCCGTCGTTTCAGTGAAACCCCATGGTGCAACCAGGCGACCCGCCTTCAAATCTTCGATCACCAGCGGTTCGGGTGCAATTGCCACGCCCAGCCCTGCTACTGCCGCCTCCAGCAAATAATACAAATGCTCAAAACCCTGTCCGTACGTCAGTGCCTTGGCGTTGAGGTCGCTTTGCTGTGCCCAGCTTGGCCATGCTTGCGGGCGGGAGGTGGTGTGCAATAACGGCTCACCGAGCAGTGCGCTGGCCGGTGCATTCTGCAAATGTGCATAACCGGCGAAGCGCGGGCTCATTACCGGGCCGATCCGTTCACTGGCCAGGCCATACACCTGCATGTCCGCCGGCCAGGGCGGCTCGGCGAATACCAACAAGGCATCCAGCCCCGGACGTCGAGGATCGAGATCGCCTTCACCCGCTGAAAGGTGCAAGCGCAAGTCCGGCAGGTCGGCATTCAATCGGCCCAAGCGCGGAATAAACCAGCGCGCCAGCAGACTTCCGGAGCAACCGAGTACGAACGGCGCATCGGCGGTGCTTTGCGTCAGCTCGGCACAAACATTGCGCAAGCGGTCGAAGGCTTCGCCGCTGGCATCGCGTAAACGCACGCCGGCATCTGTGAGTTTCAAGCCGCGCCCATCCTTGACGAACAGACTTACACCCAGGTGTTCTTCCAGCACCTTGAGCTGACGACTGACCGCGCCATGGGTGACGTGCAGCTGTTCGGCGGCCTGACTGACGCTGTTCAGCCGGGCGGTGGCTTCGAATGCGCGCAAGGCGTTCAAGGGAGGAAGGTCATGGCTCATGATATCTGTGAGTTTTCCTGACAGGTTGCAGCGATCTTATCGGTTTTCAGCATAGAAGGTCAGGGGTAGAGTGGGCGTCATTGTCTTTCGACCCGAATTCACCTGGAGCGACCCATGACCCAGACTTCGAACACCTCTGATCTGCGTAACGGCCCTGACGCCAACGGCCTGTTCGGCTCGTTCGGTGGCCGCTACGTGGCTGAAACCCTGATGCCGCTGATCCTTGATCTGGCCCGCGAATATGAAACGGCCAAAGAAGATCCTGCATTCAAAGAAGAATTGGCCTACTTCCAGCGCGACTACGTCGGACGTCCGAGCCCGCTGTATTTCGCTGAACGCCTGACCGAGTTCTGCGGCGGCGCGAAGATCTACCTCAAGCGCGAAGAGCTGAACCACACCGGCGCGCACAAAATCAACAACTGCATTGGCCAGATCCTGCTGGCACGGCGCATGGGCAAGAAACGCATCATCGCCGAAACCGGCGCCGGCATGCACGGCGTGGCCACCGCCACCGTCGCTGCACGTTTCGGTCTGGATTGCGTGATCTACATGGGCACCACTGACATCGAACGTCAGCAGGCCAACGTGTTCCGCATGAAATTGCTCGGCGCTGAAGTGATTCCAGTCGTCGCCGGCACCGGCACCCTGAAAGACGCGATGAACGAAGCGCTGCGTGACTGGGTGACCAACGTCGACAGCACTTTCTACCTGATCGGCACCGTGGCCGGCCCGCATCCGTACCCAGCGATGGTGCGCGACTTCCAGGCTGTGATCGGCAAGGAAACCCGCGATCAGTTGCAAGCCCAGGAAGGTCGTCTGCCGGACAGCCTGGTGGCGTGCATCGGTGGCGGCTCCAACGCCATGGGCCTGTTTCACCCGTTCCTCGACGACAAGAGCGTCGAGATCATCGGTGTTGAAGCGGCTGGTTACGGCATCGAAACCGGCAAGCACGCCGCGAGCCTCAACGGCGGCGTTCCGGGCGTGTTGCACGGTAACCGTACTTTCCTGCTGCAGGACGACGATGGCCAGATCATCGACGCGCACTCGATTTCCGCCGGCCTCGACTACCCGGGAATCGGCCCGGAACACGCCTGGTTGCATGACATTGGCCGCGTTCAATACACCTCGGTGACCGACGACGAAGCCCTTGATGCGTTCCACAAATGCTGCCGCCTGGAAGGGATCATTCCCGCACTGGAAAGCGCCCACGCCCTGGCTGAAGTGTTCAAACGCGCACCGTCGCTGCCGAAGGATCACCTGATGGTGGTCAACCTGTCCGGCCGTGGCGACAAAGACATGCAGACCGTCATGCATCACATGGAACAGTCTAAGCAGGAGAAACACTGATGAGCCGCCTGCAAACCCGTTTTGCCGAACTCAAAGAACAAAACCGCGCCGCACTGGTGACCTTCGTCACGGCCGGTGATCCGGACTACGACACCTCGCTGGCAATCCTCAAAGGCTTGCCGGGTGCTGGCGCCGACGTGATCGAATTGGGCATGCCATTCACCGATCCAATGGCCGATGGCCCAGCGATTCAGTTGGCCAATATCCGTTCACTGGGCGCCAAGCAGAACCTGGTGAAAACCCTGCAGATGGTTCGCGAATTCCGTGAAGGCAACAGCGACACGCCGCTGGTGCTGATGGGTTACTACAACCCGATCCACATGTATGGCGTGCCGCGCTTTATTGCCGACGCGAAAGAGGCCGGCGTTGATGGCTTGATCGTCGTCGACATGCCGCCAGAGCACAACGAAGAACTGTGCGACCCGGCGCAGGCTGCCGGCCTGGACTTCATCCGTCTGACCACGCCGACCACCGACGATGCGCGCCTGCCGAAGGTGCTCAATGGCAGCTCCGGTTTCGTTTACTACGTGTCGGTAGCCGGTGTGACCGGTGCAGGCGCGGCCACCCTGGAACACGTGGAAGAGGCCGTCGCTCGCCTGCGCCGCCATACCGACCTGCCAATCAGCATTGGTTTCGGCATCCGCACGCCAGAGCAGGCGGCGGCGATCGCGCGTCTTGCGGACGGTGTAGTGGTGGGTTCGGCACTGATCGATCACATTGCCAATGCCTCCACTCCTGACCAGGCGATCGACGGCGTACTGAGCCTTTGCGCAGCCTTGTCCGAAGGCGTGCGCAAGGCTCGAGTCTGACGCCTGTCAGCGGCTTTTGCTCAAGGCAGTTCCAGCCCTCCGGCTGCCTTGTGCAATTTGCGTAAATGTTCGCCAACCTGCTTCAGGTTGGCTTCATTCTCCGCCATCTCGGCTGCCCGGGCCGGGTCCAGCAGGGCTCTGACTTCCTTGTCCAGATCGCCGGTCAGCACCTGAAGCTGTTTCTGCCGAAGGCTGCTTTCCGATTCCAGGCGCTGCCACTCGCTTGGCTGCGGCAATCCGTAACCGCCAGTACCCAGCAATTCCGCCGGCCGGCTTAGAAAACCGCTGTTGGCAAGAATCTGCTGCAGCGTGGCGTTGGCCTTGTCCATGCCGCCGTTCTTCAATTCACGCGCGCCCAGATAGCGTTGCTTGACCTCATCCTGCGCCAGCACCAGTTGTTGCCGGAACGCTGCCTGCTCGAGCAGCAGCAGGGCGGCACTGGTGCGCAGGTCCGCCTGGTCGATCCACTGGCGCCGCTCTGTAGCCTTGATCGCCAGCCAGTCCTCGACGTTCTCCTGCTTGATTGGCAAATGCTTTTTCAGCACCTCGAACATCGCCTGGTAGCGGTCGCGGAACGAGTCGAAGCGATAGCCCATGCGCAAGGCCTCGCGCGGATCATCAAGGACGCTGGTATCGGCCAGCCCGCGACCCTTGAGCACTTCCAGCAACCCATTGGGCATGATGCTGTCCAGGCCCACCAATTGCTTGTTGTTGGTGCCACTGCGTAGCAGTTTCAGCCCTTCCACTGCACAGTTGTTGGACAGGAAGAAGTAGTTGCCGTCGTAACTCCAATGCATCTCGGCCGCGTGCTCGACCACTTCTTCGATCTCTTTGCGCGACAGGGTCAGCGGGATCGAGGCCAGGCTGCGCAACTCGGTCTTGGTGTATTCGTCGATGACTTGGGCCAGCGGCAGTACGAACAGGCGTGACGGATACTTCCCGACCAGCCCGTCCCAGCTCGACAGTTGCACGTCGCCGACGAAGGCGCGGTATGACAGCACCAGGTGTTGATCAAGATCCAGGCGGCAATCCGGCCCCCGCGGTCGACCGGGCGCGCAGATCACCAGGCGCAACATGCTGTGGCCCCAGCGGCTGACCCAATTCTGGTTGGCCTCGGCCAGCAGGTAGTCGACGGCGTAAACCCGTTCCGGGTCTACCTGACCCAGGGGTTGCTTGGCGAAATCGTTGCCTGCATTGAGGAAGGCGAAAGATTTGGCGCAGGTCTCCTTGGCGGCGGGGGCCCAGCCAAAGTGCTCCTTGTAATAGCGATACAGCGCCGGGCGACGGCAGGCGTAGCTCGGGTCGAGGAGGAAATACTCCATGTTGACCGCAACGAACTCCTTGGGACTGGAGATCTCGTACAGATCCGGGCTGCGGGCGATCTGCCGATTGTGTTGTTCACGCTCACCACGCCGGCCGACGTATTGCTGCCAGCCGGCAAGGTCAAGCAGGCGAGGGTCATCGCTGAGAGTGAAGCGGCGACCGTTCTGACCACGGCACTCGTCGGGTATACCGACCAGACCGGCGCTGTTGCTGCGTCGGGTGCAGCGCTGGATCAGCGTACGTTCGGCGGCTGGCCACAGGCGTGCGCGGTCATAAATGTGGGTGATTTCATGCAACACCGTGGCGAGCAGTTCCTGACGCACAGTGCCGTGGGGACGATTGGTTTTTTCTTTGGCTGCACTGCCGTCGGTGAGCCCGGCGAGCAATTTACGGTTCAGATCGAGTTCGGCGACCAGGGTGGCCTGGCCATAGGCATTGCTGGGCATGTCGTCGGTCCAGCCGACATCGATGCGCCGGTCCAGGCGCTCGATGAAACTCGGCGGCAGTTTCTGCATGGCCTCATCGATCAGCGCCTGACTGGCCTGTTGTTGAGCCGGACTCAAACCGTCGGTCTTGAGCCGCAGTTGCAGGCCGGCGTGGGCGCTGTTGCCAAGCAGCAACAACGCCCCGGCCAGTAGCCAGGCGCCGAGTGACTTCACAGCGCGAGAATGGCTTCGGCGAGCACCTGATCACTGGCGTCGCGTGCTTCCGGCACGCGAGTGCGCAAGGTGTTGAGCGCGGCTTCCAAGTGGGCGCCTCGGATATCACCGTTGCTGGCGACGAAACTGGCAGCGTCGTCGTGAGCTTCGCGGATGATTTTCGAATCGCGGATCGACGTGGTGGTGTCGGAGGTGAAATCGATAGTGCGCTGGGAGGCACGAACGATGATGTTACTGGTGGCTACCAGGGTGTGCGCCTGGGCCACATCGGCCAACAAAAACAGGCCGAGGGCGGCAGCAATCAGCGGGCTACGCATGGAACGACTCCGGAAGGGCAAGGGTAACTGGGGACAGGATGACTATTGGACGAGAATTGCCTGCGCCAGTTCAAGGTCGCTTGCATGAAGTTTTGGCCGTGTATGACGCAGATAAACCAGTGCTGACTCCAAGCGCGCGCCAAGCAATGCTCCATCGGTGGCGAGGAAGGCGGCAGCGTCATCCTGTGCTGCGAGCAGTAGCTTACGGTCGAAGGGGGCCGAGGTCACCATGCTCGTGGCATAGCCGCTGGCGACGATGCCCTGGGTGGACAGATTGAAGGCGTCGTAGGCTTGGGCAGATCCCGACCAGCCGATGGCCATTAATACCGGAGTGATCAACAGATTTGAAAGAAAACGCATGAGGCTCGATAGTTGGAAAACGAGTCCGAAGGCTAGCGTAATGCCTGTTTTAGAGCCAGCGCTGAAACAATGGGACACGACTTGCGCGCCCCATGGCAATCATCCGAGTCAGATGGTCAGAATAGCCTGAGCCAGCTGTGCATCGGTTGCTTGTAACTGTGGTGCCTGATGGCGAATGTGATCCAGCGCGCTTTCCAGCTTCACGCCACGGATTTCGCCTTCGCTGGCTACGAAGCTGGCAGCGTCGTCACGGGCGGCACGGACGATTTTGTCGTCACGGAAGGAGGAGGTGACGTCGGAAGTCGCGTCGGACGAGGATTTCAGCGCACCGACAACGGCGTCGGTGGTAACGATGAAGCTGGTGGCGTGGGAATTGGCAGCCACGGCGAGCAGGGCTGCAGCGCTGAGCAGACGAAGACGGGACATGGTGTAACTCCTTAAAATGAACCGGATTGGGAGGTGGCTTGTTTAGTGGGACGTCTGTTTTGCAGCATTCGCCACGTTCTCCCCGGATATTAGGCCGGGGTGGGCCGGTTCGAACAGTCCAACACCGAAGAAACCTTGCGTAGGCGCTTCCGAAGGTAGCGATTTATGGATCTTTGTTTCGCCACGCCAACGTCAAAAAATCGCAGCCTTAGGCAGCTCCTGCGGAACTGTACTTGCAGTATTCACTGCTTAAACAACTGTACTGGTTGAGTTTTTCAGGGGCCTGAAACGACAAAACCCGTCGTGGTTTCCCACGACGGGTTTTGTATTTTCAATTCGGGTTGCTGGCGGTGGGTCTAACGACCAGAGCCAGCGACGCTACTTAGCGCCAGAACGGCTTGCTCAGCTCTTCGTAGCGTTGTGCTTCGCTGATACCGGCGTCAGCCAGCAGACGCGAATCCAGACGAGCCAGTTGGTGGCGGCTGGAGATGCGGCGCTGCCACAACATCAGGTTGGCGATAACGCGCAGAGGCAGGGAAGCCTGGGTGTTTACAGCTTTGTCTTCGAAGAACAGTTCGGAACTGAGTGTACGTTCCATGGTTGACATCCTTCCGCTTGTGGCGGGATCAGGTAGTGGTTTGACTGGTGCCCATGATCCTCTCGTTTGCCTAGTCTCTCTAGATACAGTTCAACTGTATTGTGAGTGACCAGTTAACTGTTTAAAGACGGTGTACGGGTCAAAATTGAGCAAACTGTACCTATCTGCACTTAAGTGGTGCATTTGTGCTTGAGTGGAGGGGTTTTGTAGGCAATTGCTGTAAGAATCGACCGGTACAGCAGTACAGTTTTTGTCGTTAAGACGGTTTGCGAAAATCCGCTGGAGCAAACTGTGTTTGCCCCAGCGGATTATCTGTGCGAGTTACACCGCCAACATGCGCCCGGTTTCTTCCAGGTTGATGTGCCAGCTCAACGCCTCACGCAGGATGTGCGGGGTGTGACCACCGATTGCACAAGCCGCCGTGAAGTAATCGTTCAAAGCCTGGCGGTAGTCCGGGTGCACACAGTTGTCGATGATCACCCGGGCACGTTCGCGTGGCGCCAGACCACGCAGGTCGGCCAGCCCCACTTCGGTCACGAGAATGTCGACGTCATGTTCGGTGTGGTCAACGTGGCTGACCATCGGCACCACGCTGGAAATCGCGCCACCCTTGGCAATCGACTTGGTCACGAACACCGCCAGGTGCGCGTTACGCGCGAAGTCACCGGAGCCGCCGATGCCGTTCATCATCCGCGTGCCGCAGACGTGGGTGGAGTTGACGTTGCCGTAGATGTCGAACTCCAGCGCCGTGTTGATGCCGATGATGCCCAGACGACGCACCACTTCCGGGTGGTTGGAGATCTCCTGCGGGCGCAGCACCAGTTTGTCTTTGTACTTTTCCAGATTGCCGAACACGTCACTGTTACGGCGCTCCGACAGGGTGATCGAGCTGCCCGAAGCAAAGCTCAGCTTGCCGGCGTCGATCAGGTCGAAGGTCGAGTCCTGCAGCACTTCGGAGTACATGGTCAGGTCTTCGAACGGCGACTCGATCAGGCCGCACATCACCGCGTTGGCGATATTGCCGATCCCGGCCTGCAGCGGGCCGAGCTTGTTGGTCATGCGCCCGGCGTCGACTTCCTGCTTGAAGAAGGTGATCAGGTGATCGGCGATGGCATTGGTATCAGCGTCCGGCGACGACACGGTGGACGGCGAATCAGGCTGCTGAGTGATGACGATGGCAACGATCTTTTCCGGTGGAATAGGAATCGCAGTGCTACCGATGCGGTCGTCGACTTTTACCAGCGGGATCGGCGTGCGCGTCGGGCGGTAGGTCGGGATATAGATGTCATGCAGGCCTTCGAGGTTGGCGTTGTGCGCCAGGTTAATCTCGACGATGACCTGTTTGGCGAAAATCGCGAAGCTCGCCGAGTTGCCCACCGACGTGGTCGGCACGATGTGGCCTTGTTCCGTGATGGCCACGGCTTCGATCACCGCGATGTCCGGCAGCTTCAGTTGTTGGTTGCGCAGTTGCTCGACGGTTTCCGACAAGTGCTGGTCGATGAACATCACTTCGCCGGCGTTGATCGCCTTGCGCAAGGTGCTGTCGACCTGGAACGGCATGCGTCGCGACAGCACGCCGGCTTCGGTCAGTTGCTTGTCGAGGTCGTTGCCCAGGCTGGCGCCGGTCATCAGGCTGATCTTCAGCGGCGTGACCTTGGCCCGCTCGGCCAGTGCGTGAGGGACGGCTTTGGCTTCGCCGGCACGGGTGAAACCGCTCATGCCGACGGTCATGCCGTCCTCAATCAGAGCGGCTGCGTCGGCGGCGCTCATCACTTTGTCCAACAACGAAGGCAGGCGAATACGGTCACGGTACATGGATTATTATCTCGGGAAGCGAGTAGCAGGATGCGCAGTCTAGTGATTTCCAGAAAAATCCTCCCGCTACCATGGTCGAATGCAGACCGCTGATTTAGAGCCTTTGGTCGGGTTGGCGGGGATTTTTACAGGCAATAAAAAACCCCAGCCTACTAAAGGCTGAGGTTTTGGGTATTGCGCTGGAGCAGGTTTTACTCGACCGCTTTGACCATGTCTTCGATGACTTTCTTCGCGTCGCCGAAGACCATCATGGTCTTGTCCAGGTAGAACAGTTCGTTGTCCAGACCGGCATAGCCGCTTGCCATCGAGCGCTTGTTGACGATGATGGTCTTGGCCTTGAACGCTTCGAGAATCGGCATGCCGGCAATCGGCGATTTCGGATCGTTCTTCGCGGCCGGGTTGACCACGTCGTTTGCGCCGAGCACCAGCACCACGTCGGCCTGACCGAACTCGGAGTTGATGTCTTCCATCTCGAACACTTGGTCGTAGGGCACTTCGGCCTCGGCCAGCAGGACGTTCATGTGCCCTGGCATACGCCCCGCGACCGGGTGAATCGCATATTTCACGGTCACGCCACGGTGGGTCAGCTTCTCAGTCAGCTCTTTCAGCGCATGCTGCGCACGCGCTACCGCCAGGCCGTAACCCGGCACGATGATCACGGTGTCGGCGTTGGTCAGCAGGAAGGTCGCGTCGTCAGCCGAGCCGGATTTCACCGGACGGGCCTCTTTCGCACCGGCCGGACCAGCGTCGGCCGTGTTGCCGAAACCGCCGAGCAGTACATTAAAGAAGGAACGGTTCATCGCCTTGCACATGATGTACGAGAGGATTGCACCGGACGAACCCACCAGCGAGCCGGCGATGATCAGCATCGAGTTGTTCAGCGAGAAACCGATACCTGCCGCCGCCCAGCCCGAATAGCTGTTGAGCATCGACACTACCACCGGCATGTCCGCGCCACCGATCGGGATGATGATCAGCACGCCCAGGACGAAAGCCAGGGCCAGCATCAGTGCGAAGGCACCGAGGTTGCCGGTGAGCATGAAAGTCAGGCCGAGTGCCAGCGTCGCCAGACCCAGCAGCGCATTCAGTTTGTGCTGACCGGTGAATTGTACTGGTGCGCCCTGGAACAGACGAAACTTGTACTTGCCCGAGAGCTTGCCGAAGGCGATCACCGAACCAGAGAAGGTAATCGCACCGATCGCAGCACCGAGGAATAACTCCAGACGGTTACCCGTAGGGATCGAGTCGCCCAGTTGCTTGACGATGCCCAGCGATTGCGGCTCAACCACAGCAGCAATGGCAATGAACACTGCCGCGAGACCGATCATGCTGTGCATGAACGCGACCAGTTCCGGCATCTTGGTCATTTCAACGCGCTTGGCCATGATCGAACCGGCAGTGCCGCCGATCAGCAGGCCGACGATGACGTAACCGATACCAGCAGTAGCGAGTTCAGCGCCGAGCTTATAGATGAGGCCGACTGTAGTGAGGATCGCCAGGCCCATGCCGAGCATGCCGAACAGGTTGCCGCGCCGCGACGTAGTCGGGTGCGACAGGCCTTTGAGGGCCTGGATAAAGCAGATCGACGCGATCAGGTAGAGCGTCGTGACGAGATTCATGCTCATTACTTCGGCGCCTCTTCTTTTACTTTCGGGGCTTTCTTCTTGAACATCTCAAGCATGCGGCGGGTGACCAGGAAACCACCGAACACGTTGACCGCTGCCAGTGCCACAGCGAGAGTGCCCATGGTTTTGCCCAGCGGCGTAACGGTCAGTGCGGCGGCGAGCATGGCGCCGACGATCACGATCGCGGAAATGGCGTTGGTCACTGCCATCAACGGCGTGTGCAGTGCAGGTGTAACGTTCCAGACCACGTGGTAACCGACATAAATCGCCAGCACGAAGATGATCAGGTTGTAGATACCGGGGGAGATAAGCTCTTCCATCGTCTGAATCCCTGCTTAGGCGTTTTTGCGGATGACTTGGCCGTCGCGGCACATCAGGCACGCGGCGACGATGTCGTCTTCGAGGTTGACGTCGAACTGGCCTTCTTTAGTGAAAACCAGCTTGAGGAAGTCCAGCAGGTTGCGCGCATACAGTGCCGAAGCGTCTGCAGCGACTTCGCCGGCCAGATTGGTCGGGCCGCAAATGGTCACGCCATTCTCGACCACGACCTGATCGGCTACGGTCAGCGGGCAGTTGCCACCCTGAGCCGCCGCGAGGTCGATGACCACCGAACCCGGCTTCATCTGCGCCACGGTCTCTGCGCTCAACAGCGTCGGCGCCTTGCGACCCGGAATCAGTGCCGTGGTGATGACAATGTCAGCCTGCTTGGCGCGCTCGTGCACGGCCTGGGCCTGACGCTGCATCCAGCTCGCCGGCATTGGCCGCGCGTAACCGCCGACACCGACCGCGCATTCACGCTCTTCATCGGTCTCGTAAGGCACGTCGACGAACTTGGCACCGAGGGATTCAATCTGTTCCTTCACTGCCGGACGCACGTCGGACGCTTCGATCACCGCTCCCAGACGTTTCGCCGTGGCAATCGCCTGCAATCCGGCCACGCCCGCGCCGAGAATCAGCACGCGCGCCGCTTTCACGGTGCCCGCAGCCGTCATCAGCATCGGCATGAAGCGCGGATAGTGGTGAGCGGCCAGCAACACAGCCTTATAGCCGGCAATGTTCGCCTGCGACGACAACACATCGAGACTCTGCGCCCGCGAGGTGCGCGGCGCCGCTTCGAGGGCGAACGCGGTAATGCCGCACTCGGCCATCTTCGCGATGGTTTCGTTGTTGAACGGGTTGAGCATGCCAACCAGCACCGTACCGCGCTTGATCAGCGGCAGTTCGGCATCGCTGGGGGCGACCACTTTGAGAATCAGCTCGGCGCCAAACGCGTCATTGGCACTGCCAATGGTTGCGCCTGCCGCTTCATAGGCACTGTCGACCACACTGGCTTTAACGCCGGCGCCGGTTTGCACAGTGACCTTATGACCTTGGCCGATCAGCTTTTTAATGGTTTCCGGGGTTGCAGCAACCCGTGTTTCACCGGTCTGGGTTTCGAGAGGAACACCAATGTGCACGTCAAATCTCCTGCGTGATCTTATTGAGTAAACCCATGCACTACGGATGGTGCGACTGGGGCGGCCGATCAGCACGATCCCGCCAAATCAGGGCGGGGCGCGGCATTTTGCAGGCGAACTTTATGCCCTTCAAGGGATTATGACGGGTGACGGAAAATTAACTACAAGTCATCCCGTGACCGAATGTCGCAAGCATTCGACCCCAGCCCTTGTTAATCGGGGTCTGCAGGGAATTTTTGAAAGATTCTGGATTTTGCGCATGAGTCAGGTGAATGAGCAGTTATCGCTAGGTAATACCGGCTCAAAGCCACGGTGGCACAAGCTTGTGGCACGATTGTGCTCCCTTCAAGTACAGTCGCTGAATATGCGACAAATACTTATATCTGTAGTGCTTTAATTTTTCTGACTACGAGGTCAGTTAAGGCTGTAAGCCTTTATCCTTCTAGGCTGTAGCTCTGCGCCTGATTTACCAACCAGTCGCGAAATGCCTTCAGAGATGCCGATTCCACTTTTCGCTCAGGAATCATCAGGTAATAGGCCTTGATGCTGGAGAGCGCTTGCGGGTTGGCAATCACCAAGCGTTTCTCGGCCAGTTCACGCTGAATCAGGAACGGTGGAATCAGCGCAATCCCCATGTCGTGCATGGCCGCTTGGGCGAGCATGGAGAATAGCTCGTAGCGCGGACCTGTCATGTCGCGGGGGATATTCAGGTGTTGCGAGTTGAACCACTGGCGCCAGGCATAGGGACGAGTGGTCTGTTGCAGCAGTGGACACTCTGCGATTTGGTCGGGT
The DNA here is from genome assembly GCF_016651255.1 of Pseudomonas sp. TH10. Taxonomy (GTDB): domain Bacteria; phylum Pseudomonadota; class Gammaproteobacteria; order Pseudomonadales; family Pseudomonadaceae; genus Aquipseudomonas. The sequence goes on along the minus strand of NZ_JAEKEG010000036.1, from coordinate 3,225 downwards.
GTCAGCGAATCCTGGTGTCCAAGCAGGTGCGGGCTGCACACCGGCATCGGATTCTCGCCCATCAGCCTGTGGGATTCAGTACCCGACCAATCGGCATCGCCGAAGTAGATCGCCGCGTCGAATTCGGTATCGGCAAACAGAAAGGGGCGGGTGCGGTTAGTCAGGTTGACCGTGACTTCCGGGTGCTGGAGCTGGAAATCCTTGAGACGTGGGAGCAGCCATTGGGTGCCAAATGTCGGCACCACCGCGAGTTCGATGACGTTGGTGCCTTGCTGGCCCATTACTGACAAGGTATCGCGCTCAACCGCGTCCAGCTGAGTGGCCACTCGCCGGCTGTAGGAAAGCCCGGCTTCGGTCAGTTTCACTCCGCGGCGAGAGCGTCGGAACAGTTCGACACTCAGGAACTCCTCGAGGCTGGCGATCTGTCGGCAAATGGCGCCCTGCGTCAGCGAAAGCTCCTGGGCTGCCTTGGTAAAGCTCTCGTGGCGCGCAGCCGCTTCAAAGCTGATCAAGGCGGTTGTACTGGGGATCTTTCTGCGCATGTACCTCAACCTCACTAATCCATCGCATGATTCGACTTTGGCGATGTTACGGAGTGAGAAATTAGCACAACAGTATGCAAAATCCTCGTTTGCCCTTGCGCTTGAGCAGGCCTAGGATCAGTCCACGTTATTTGATGCCTTTCGAGAGGACTTGCTCATGGGCGGTAAAGCTAGCTTCAACTGGATCGATCCCCTGCTGCTGGATCAACAGCTCACTGAAGAAGAACGCATGATTCGCGATACCGCCGAGCAATTCGCTCAGCAGAAGCTGGCGCCGCGTGTTCTGGAAGCTTTCCGTCATGAGAAGACTGATCCGGCGATATTCCGCGAAATGGGCGAAGTCGGTCTGTTGGGCGCAACCATCCCAGAGCAATACGGTGGCAGCGGGCTCAACTACGTCAGCTACGGTCTGATTGCTCGTGAAGTGGAGCGTGTCGACTCCGGCTACCGTTCGATGATGAGCGTGCAATCTTCGTTGGTGATGGTGCCGATCAACGAATTCGGTACCGAAGCCCAGAAACAGAAATACTTGCCGAAACTGGCTTCCGGCGAGTGGATCGGCTGCTTCGGCCTGACCGAGCCTAATCACGGTTCCGACCCGGGCGCGATGATCACCCGTGCACGCAAAGTCGATGGCGGTTACAGCCTGACTGGCGCGAAGATGTGGATCACCAACAGCCCGATCGCCGATGTGTTCGTGGTCTGGGCCAAGGACGATGCCGGCGATATCCGCGGTTTTGTACTCGAGAAGGGCTGGAAAGGCCTGAGCGCACCGGCAATTCACGGCAAGGTAGGCCTGCGGGCATCGATCACCGGCGAAATCGTCATGGACAACGTGTTTGTTCCTGAAGAGAACATCTTCCCGGACGTGCGCGGCTTGAAAGGTCCGTTCACCTGCCTCAACTCCGCCCGCTACGGCATTTCCTGGGGCGCGCTGGGTGCCGCCGAGTTCTGCTGGCACACCGCTCGCCAGTACACGCTGGATCGTCAGCAATTCGGTCGACCATTGGCCGCCACTCAGTTGATCCAGAAAAAACTGGCCGACATGCAGACCGAGATCACCCTGGCATTGCAAGGCTGTCTGCGTCTGGGTCGTATGAAAGACGAAGGCACTGCAGCGGTCGAGATCACCTCAATGATGAAGCGCAACTCCTGCGGCAAGTCCCTGGATATCGCGCGCATGGCTCGCGACATGCTGGGCGGCAACGGTATCTCCGATGAATTCGGCGTTGCACGGCACCTGGTCAACCTGGAAGTGGTAAATACCTACGAAGGCACGCATGACGTTCACGCGCTGATACTTGGTCGCGCCCAGACTGGCCTGCAGGCGTTCTACTAATAGGAGAACGGCCATGGGCGCGCTTTCGCATCTGCGGGTACTGGATTTATCACGCGTGCTGGCCGGACCCTGGTCCGGGCAGATCCTCGCTGACCTTGGCGCTGAAGTGATCAAGGTCGAGCGCCCGGGCAATGGTGATGACACGCGCGCCTGGGGCCCGCCCTTCCTTAAAGACGCTTATGGCGAGAATACGACAGAGGCGGCTTATTACCTGTCGGCCAACCGCAACAAGCAATCGGTGACCATCGACTTCACCCGCCCTGAAGGGCAGAAGCTGGTGCGCGAGCTGGCGGCGAAGTCGGACATCCTCATCGAGAACTTCAAGGTCGGTGGCCTGGCGGCATATGGATTGGATTATGAGTCGCTGAAGGCAATCAATCCGGATCTGATTTACTGCTCGATTACCGGATTCGGCCAGACCGGGCCCTATGCCAAGCGCGCTGGATACGATTTCATGATCCAGGGGCTTGGTGGCTTGATGAGCCTGACCGGGCGACCTGAGGGCGATGAGGGCGCGGGGCCGGTGAAGGTTGGCGTCGCCCTGACGGACATACTGACGGGGCTGTATTCGACCGTCGCGATTCTGGCAGCGCTGGCGCATCGGGATCACAGTGGCGGCGGCCAGCACATTGATATGGCGTTGCTGGATGTCCAGGTGGCCTGTCTGGCTAACCAGGCAATGAACTACTTGACGACCGGTATTGCACCCAAGCGCCTGGGCAATGCCCATCCAAACATCGTGCCTTACCAGGATTTCCCTACGGCGGATGGTGATTTCATCCTTACCGTGGGTAACGATGGGCAGTTCCGCAAGTTTGCCGAGGTGGCGGGTCAGCCACAGTGGGCTGACGATCCGCGGTTCGCTACCAACAAGTTGCGGGTGGCCAATCGTGCTGAGCTGATTCCTCTCATTCGCCAGGCGACCGTATTCAAGACAACCGCCGAGTGGGTGTTGCAGCTCGAGCAGGCGGGCGTGCCCTGCGGGCCAATCAACGACCTGGCGCAAATGTTTGCCGACCCCCAGGTGAAGGCGCGAGGGCTGGCGATTGAACTGCCCCATGCGCTCGCTGGCATGGTGTCGCAAGTGGCGAGTCCGATTCGCCTGTCCGAGACACCGGTGGAATACCGTAATGCGCCGCCTTTGTTGGGAGAGCACACGCTGGAGGTGCTGCAGCGGGTGTTGGGCCTGGATGCTGGTGCGGTGGCCGCCTTCAAGGAAGCCGGGGTGCTTTAAGTTGTTCCTTCTATATAGAGGTGCACTTTATATAGAAGGAAAGACGCGTTTCCGGCCCTTTCCTAACTAATTGATGGAAAAGCAGAATTTACGCTTGACGGCAGATTTCA
>NZ_JAEKEG010000035.1 GCF_016651255.1 Pseudomonas sp. TH10 | reverse complement strand
CCCTTCTTTTATAGAGAGCTCTTTCAGGCGTACGGCTTCTTCCACGGCAATTTCGCAGAAAGGGTTCATCGACATCTTGACGTTGGCGAGGTCAACGCCGGAATTGTCCGCCTTGACGCGAACTTTCACGTTGTAGTCGACCACCCGCTTGATGGCTACCAGAACTTTCATGGATAACTCCATAGCAACATAGTGAACCCGATACGCCACCGGCATACCGGGAAAAAGATCAGCGCTCGCCCAGTTGCTCGATCACACCGCTGGCCTTCAACTGCGCCAGACGCTCGTCGTCCAGCCCCAGCTGACGCTTGAGCACTTCATCCGTGTGCTCGCCCAGCATCGGCGCCGGACGCAGGTATTCCACCGGTGTGCCCGACATCTTGATCGGGCTGGCCACCGTCACGAAGTCTGCCTTGAGCGGGTGTGGAATGGTCACCAGCATGTTGCGCGCCTTGACCTGAGGTTCATCCAGGGCCTGGGCAATGCTGTTGATCGCACCGATGGGCACGCCACGCGGATGGACTCGGTCAATCCACTCCTGTGCCCGACCGTCCAGGAAGTGCCGTGACAAGATCTCGATGATCGCTTCGCGATTGGCCACACGGTCGGCGTTACGCGTAAATCTGGGGTCTGCCGGCAGGTGGCCCAGGCCAATGGCGTCGCACAGCGCGACAAACTGCGAGTCGTTGCCGCAGGCGATGATGAAGTCCTGGTCGCTGGCACGGAACACCTGATACGGCACGATATTGGCGTGAGCATTGCCATAACGCCCTGGCGGTTTGCCCGAGGCCAGGTAGTTCTGGCTTTGATTGCACAAGGTTGCGACCTGCACGTCCAGCAGCGCCATATCGATGTGCTGCCCTGCACCGGTTTTTCCCGGCTGAGCAGCGCCGCCTGGATGGCAACCGTGGAATAAAGGCCGGTCATCAGGTCGGAAAAAGCCACGCCAACCTTCTGCGGACCGCCACCGGGCAAGTCATCGCGCTCGCCGGTAATGCTCATCAGCCCGCCGATGCCCTGCACGATGAAGTCGTAACCGGGTTCGGCCGCACGCGGGCCGGTCTGCCCGAATCCTGTGACGGAGCAGTACACCAGCCGAGGGTTCAACTGCGACAACGAGGCGTAATCCAGTCCGTACTTGGCCAGGGAGCCAGCCTTGTAGTTTTCGATCAGCACATCACAGTCGGTCGCCAGTGCACGCACCAACTCCTGCCCTTGCGGGCTAGCCAGGTTCAGCGCTACCGATAACTTGCCGCGATTGGTTGATTGGTAATACGACGCTTCAGAGGTCAACTCATCGCTCTGGCCTTTCATCCAGGGCGGGCCCCAACCCCGGGTATCGTCGCCCACACCCGGCCGTTCCACCTTGATCACTTCTGCGCCCAGATCGGCCAGTGTCTGTCCGCACCAGGGGCCGGCAAGCACACGGCTCAAGTCGAGTACGCGGTATCCAGTCAAAGCACCCATGTCATTTCACCTTTGCTTGAGCGGTTACACACGCTCGATAACCATCGCCAGCCCTTTGGCCGACACGTCGTCAGGTCGTACTGGCGCGAGGGCGCCCGCATGACGACCGAAAGGCGTACGTAACCCCGCAAAAATATAAGCATCAAGCATGGCAGTTTCCTAAGCGTTGATGGATCAGGTCAGTGTCGGTTCTGGATGGCACAGCGATAAGCCCAAGGCCGCACGCCGGCGCAGCCAGGGGCCAGGCCGATAACGCGGGTCCCCAGTCAGTTCGGTCATGCGTTCGAGGATAGTCAGCAAGTGCTGCGCGCCAACACTGTCGCCCCAGGCCAGCGGGCCCTGCGGGTAACCCAACCCACGACGTACGCCTTCATTAAGGTCTTCGACGCTGGCTATGCGCTGTTGGACGATATCGCCCGCCAGGTTGACGATCATCGCCAGCACCCGCTGAGCGACGAAGCCGACACTGTCATTGATCACGCTGACGCCCACACCGTCGCGAGACAGCAGCGCATGGGCCGCTTGGCGCATATCGGTGCCGGTTACCGGTGTGAGCATGAGCGTGCGGTAGCGCATGCAATCGAGCAGCGGGTCAATACAGACCGTGCGCGTCGGATCTACACCAAAACGCTGCGCTGCGCGTGTCGCGTCCACGCCATAGGGCGCCAACAGGCAAAGCGCAGCGTCGGAAGGCATGCTGCCCTGCTCCACCTGGGCGCCCAGGCGCTCCAGCAGTGCGCTAAGGCTGGTACGGTCTGCATCATTTTCACTACCCAGCCACACAGGCGGCATAGCCTCCACGACAGGCACGGGCTGGGGTTGTGGCACATCGACCATTTGGCCGTTGGCATAGCGGTAAAAACCACGCCCGACCTTACGCCCTACATAGCCAGCCTCAAGCATTTGGCGGGTCAGCGCAGCGGGCCGATAACGGGGTTCCTGGTAGAACTGGTTATAGATAGACTCGATTACTGGGTGGGAGACATCCAGCGCGGTCAGGTCGAACAGCTCCAGGGGGCCCATGCGGAAACCCAGGCCTTCGCGCAGAATGCGATCAATCTCGGCCGGCTCGGTGACGCCTTCCTTGAGTATCTGCAAGGCTTCAGTGCTGTAAGCGCGACCCGCGTGGTTGATGATGAAGCCAGGGGTGTCTTTGGCGCGGATCCCGCGGTGCCCCATCCGCGCGGCCAATGCCTGCAGGCTGTCACCGACACGAGGATCACTGGCCAGGCCATCAATGACCTCCACCACTTTCATCAGCGGTACCGGATTGAAAAAGTGAAACCCTGCCACACGTTCAGGCTTGCGGCACTCGCGTGCGATGCTGGTGACCGACAGCGAAGAGGTGTTGGTGGCAAGAATACAGTCGTCGCGAACGACGGCCTCGAGCTGGGCGAGCAAGGCTTGCTTGGCATCGAGGCGCTCGACGATGGCTTCCACCACCATGTCTACGTCGCTGAGATCCGTCAATGCGCCGGCAACATGCAGGCGCTCAAGGGTTGCCTGGGCATCACTGGCCGCAATCTTGCCTTTGGCCACCAACTTGTCCAGGGTCTGTTGGAGGTTTTCGAGAGCGGTCTGCGCGGCACCTTCACGGTTGTCGAACAGCATGACCTCAACGCCGGCCTGGGCCGCAATCTGGGCAATGCCCGTGCCCATGACACCCACGCCCACGACAGCCATCCGTTTTATTTCACGTGTCATGGGTCATTCTCCAGTAAAGGTTGCTTGGCGTTTTTCAAGGAACGCCGTGGCGCCTTCCTTTTGATCCCTGGAATCAAACAGCAACTGAAATGCCTTGCGCTCCAAGGCCAATGCGCTCTCCAGAGGCAGGTCGGCACCGAGCAGCATGACTTCTTTGATCTGTGCGACGGCCAGAGGTGGCAACGCGGCTATTTGCGCGGCCAGTTCAAGGGATCGGGGCAGCGTGAGCTCATCGCTGACCACTTCGCTGACCATGCCCATCGCAAGTGCTTCGGGGGCAGGCACCAGGCATCCAGTCAACGCTATTCGCATAGCCTGGAATTTGCCGACTGCGCGGATCAACCGTTGAGTGCCGCCAGCTCCCGGCATCAGGCCAAGCTTGACTTCGGGTTGGCCGAAGCGCGCCGATTGACCGGCAACAATGATGTCGCAGTGCATCGCCAGTTCGCACCCGCCGCCCAGGGCAAACCCATTCACGGCAGCGATGATCGGTTTGGGGCAGCGAGCGATAGCGTCCCACAGGCGTTCCGTGTGACGAAGATACATCTCGACGGGGCTGGCCTGGGCAAACTCGCGGATGTCGGCGCCGGCAACGAAGCACTGCTCGCCGCCCGTGAGGACGATTGAACGCACGCGGTCATCTGCGGCCAAGGCGCGAAAGATATCGGCCAGTTGCTCACGGACGGCGCTGTTAAGGGCGTTCTTGACTTCGGGACGCTCAATGCGCACGACTGCGACTGCATTGTCTTGTAGGTGCAGATGCACGACGGGCTCTGGGTGGGAGTTCATATCGACCTCTTATTATTGTTTCGCTAGGCGAAACTTGATTCCGTATTTACGATCAATCATAGGTATCCTTACGAAGCCCTGTAAACAGAAAAAGCTTAACCTTTCGAAAAGCCTCGTACTTACAGGGACTTGCCGACATAAGACATGTCTATTGGTTTTTAGAACGCTAGCGCATATAATTTCGCCTGGCGAAACTACGTTTTATTTTCTTGCATTTATTTAAATTGAGGTTCTACCATGGCTCGCATCAAGGCAGATCAACAGGCCGCCGACACGACAACCGGAGCGGACGAAATCGGGTTACTGAAGATGGGCATGCTCGACCCAACCATCGCGTTGAGCGATGACGAAAACAGCGGTCAGTTCGTAACGGCGCTGGCACGCGGGCTGGAGTTGATGCGGTGCTTTACCCCACGCGACAACGTGTTGGGCAATCAGGATCTGGCGCGTATGACCGGCCTGCCCAAACCGACCGTGACGCGATTGACCAACACGCTGATGCGTCTGGGTTGCCTTAAACGTGAAGTGCATTCGGGCAAGTATCAGCTGGATGTCGGGGTGCTGGGTTTTGGCTACGCCATGCTGTCGAACCTGGCGATTCGCACGGTGGCTCATCCGTTGATGGAAGAGCTGGCCAATCATGCGCAAGCGGCGGTCGCCATGGCTTCGCGTGATCGCCTGCAGATGGTGTACCTGGATGTGGTTCAGGGTCAGGGCAACATGACCATGCGCCGCCAGACCGGCAGTTACTTGCCACTGGCACAGAGCTCGGTAGGCCGCGCTTGCCTGGCGGCAATGCCCGAGACCGAGCGAGTTTTGCTCGACCATATCCGCCAGCGTGAATCGGAGCAGTGGCCAACCATTCGCAAGGGGTTGGACCGGGCCTTCAGGGATTACGCCGACTATGGCTTTTGCCTGTCGATCGGCGAGTGGCATCGCGACGTGAACTCCGTAGCGGTACCGCTGCTGCATCCACAGTACGGGTTGCTGACCTTCAACTGCGGTGGACCGAGTTTTCAACTGCCGCGTGAACGACTGATGGACGATATCGGGCCGCGCCTGATCAACATGGTTAACAACATTGGCGCCGCTGCTCGCTGACGCAACGGAGTAACGGCGCCCTGATAAAGAACCGCTCGCCTGCGAGCGTTAGGAGCGCACATGATCCGTGATACCGAAACCCTGCAGATTCTGTTGGACTCACTTCGCCAATTTGTCGGCGAGGTGCTGATTCCTCGCGAAAATGAGGTGGCTGACACCGACTCGATCCCCCAGGACATCGTCGAACAGATGCAGGCCATGGGGCTGTTCGGTCTCACGCTGCCGGAAGAGTTCGGCGGGCTGGGCGTCACGATGGAAGAAGAGGTGAATATCGCCTTTGAATTAGGCCGCACATCCCCGGCGTTTCGATCCTACATCGGCACCAACAACGGCATTGGCTCCATCGGTATTCTCCTGGATGGCACCGCCGAACAGAAACAGCAGTACCTGCCCAAGCTTGCCAGCGGCGAGTTGCTCAGCTCTTTCTGCCTGACGGAACCCGATGCCGGCTCTGATGCCGCCTCGCTCAAGACCAGCGCCGTGCGCGATGGCGACAGCTACATCCTCAATGGCACCAAGCGTTTCATCACCAACGCCCCACACGCCGGCATCTATACCGTGATGGCGCGGACAAGCACCGAAATTAAAGGTGCTGGTGGTATCAGCGCGTTTATCGTCGAACGCGGTACACCCGGTGTGTCCTTGGGCAAACCCGACCACAAGATGGGCCACAAAGGCGCCCACACCTGTGACGTCATCTTTGAAAACGCTCGCGTGCCAGCCAGCCAATTGATCGGCGGCGTCGAAGGCGTGGGTTTCAAAACCGCCATGAAAGTCCTCGACAAGGGCCGCCTGCACATTGCGGCCTTGAGTGTCGGGGCGGCTGAGCGAATGCTCGACGATGCCCTGCGCTACGCGCTGGAACGCAAACAATTCGGTAAACCTATCGCCGAGTTCCAGCTGATCCAGGCGATGCTGGCCGACAGCAAAGCGGAAATCTACGCCAGCCGCTGCATGGTCCTGGATGCTGCCCGCAAACGCGACGATGGCCACAACGTGAGCACCGAAGCCTCGTGCGCCAAGATGTTCTCTACGGAAATGTGCGGGCGCGTTGCCGATCGCTGTGTGCAGATCCATGGCGGCGCCGGCTATGTCAGCGAATACGCCATAGAGCGCTTCTACCGGGATGTGCGCCTGTTCCGCATTTATGAAGGCACCACCCAGATCCAGCAGATCGTGATTGCCCGAAACATGATTCGAGACGCTCAAGGCTGAGGCAAACGCCCTTTCCTGCTCCAGTTCTACCCCATAAATACAATAAGGTAATTCTATGGACGCTGCTGCTCAGGCAAGCGCGACTGCGCACGCCAAGTCCAGTACTTGGGTACTGGTCTTTATTTTCTGTTTTCTCGGCTTGTTAATCGACGGCGCCGATTTGATGTTGCTGTCTTACAGCCTCAATAGTCTGAAGGCTGAGTTTGGCCTCACCAACGTAGAGGCCGGCAGCCTGGGCAGTTTCACCTTGGCCGGGATGGCGATCGGCGGAATCTACGGTGGCTGGGCGTGTGACAGATTCGGCCGGGTAAAAACCGTGGTCTGGAGTATTTTGCTGTTCTCCGTCGGCACAGCCGCCCTGGGCCTGACGCAAACCTACTGGCAGTTCGCAACTATCCGGTTCCTGGCTTCATTGGGAATTGGCGCGTTGTATGTGGCGTGCAATACCTTGATGTCCGAGTACGTCCCAACCCGTTATCGCACCACAGTGCTTGGCACCCTCCAGGCCGGTTGGTCTGTGGGCTACATTGTCGCGACCTTGCTGGCTGGCTGGATCTTGCCGGTCCATGGCTGGCGCTGGCTTTTCTACATCGCGATCATCCCGGTGATCCTTGCTCTGGTGATGCAACGTTTCGTACCGGAACCACAGGCCTGGATCAACGCCCAGGCCGAGCGAGCCAAAGAAAAACTCGCGGGAATCCGTCAGGGATCAGTGGTGAAACGTGACAGCATGTACAAGCAGATTTTCAGCGATCCGCAGGCGCGCCGAATGTTTTTCTGCTGGGCGCTGACTGCCGGTTTCCTCCAGTTCGGCTACTACGGAGTGAACAACTGGCTGCCAACCTACCTGGAGAGTGAGCTGGGCATGAACCTCAAGTCCATGACCGGCTACATGGTGGGCACTTACACCGCCATGATCCTCGGCAAAATTCTCGCTGGCATGGCTGCAGACCGCGTGGGACGTAGAAGCGTATTCGCCTTCGGCGCACTGGGAACGGCAGTGTTTCTGCCGGTAATCGTGCTGTTCCAGAGCCAGGAAAACATACTCTGGATGCTGGTGGTGTTCGGCTTTTTGTACGGTATTCCCTACGGCGTGAACGCCACGTACATGACCGAAAGCTTCGAAGCCAAATTTCGTGGATCTGCCGTGGGCGGTGCCTACAATATCGGGCGTCTGGGGGCAGCCATCGCTCCGGCCGCTATCGGCTTTCTCGCCTCACATGGTTCGATAGGTGTGGGTTTTCTGGTCATGGGCGCGGCCTACTTCATCTGTGGCGTGATCCCAGCGCTGTTTATCAGGGATAAGCAGTTCGACCCGCAAAGGCAGTAGCGCCTTGTAATACCCCGAGGCCTGGCGGTGCGGCCGTCGTACTCGCATACAAAAAACCGGCGCATTACGCGCCGGCTCAAAACTCAGAATGGATAAGGCTGGCTGGAAGGTTCAACCGTGACCCACTTGACCTCGGTAAACTCCTCGATGACTGCGCTGCCATCAAAGCGTCCATAGCCGCTCTTCTTCATCCCACCGTACGGGGCCTGCGGCTCGTTTTGCACGGTGGCGCCATTGATGTGTACGCAGCCGGCATCCAGTCGGCCAGCCAACTCCAATGCCCGTGTGACATCGCGACTGAATATGGATGACGAAAGGCCGTAGGCGGTGTCGTTGGCCACCTGCAGCGCCTGCTCGGCGCCTTTTACCCGGACGATCGTTGTCACCGGGCCAAAGGTCTCTTCGTCATAGATCGACATCTCACGGGTCACCCGATCGACCAGTGTCGGCCCCATCAAGGCATTTTCCGCCAACCCGCCAGCCACGATGTCAGCGCCTTTCCCGATGGCGTCGTCAAGCAAATGATTGATCCGTTGCACTGAACCCTGGCCGATCATTGGACCGATCACGCAGGCGGGTGTTGTCGCTGGCACGCCGACTTCCAGCGACCGTACGCGGTCCGCGAAACGGGATACGAATTGGTCGGCAACCGCTTCATCGACCACGAAACGCTCGGTCGACATGCAGATTTGTCCCTGGTAAAGAAATGCGCCGAAAACCGCAGCGTTGACTGCCCCGTCGATATCCGCGTCATCCAGTACGATGAATGGGGCTTTGCCACCCAGTTCCAACAGGCAGCGTTTGAGATGAGTGGCACAGGTCTGGGCAATCATGCGGCCGACCTTGGTCGAGCCCGTAAAATTCACCCGACGCACCACGTCATGTGCGATCAACGCTTCAGTCACAGCAGACGCGTCCTCTGGCGCGCTGATCAGAAAGTTCAATACTCCCGCCGGCAAACCGGCATCGTAAAACGCTTCGGCCAGCAGCGCGTGCGTACGCGGGCTGCTTTCAGACCCCTTGAATATCACCGTATTGCCACATGCCAGAGGGTAGGCAATGGCGCGTGCGCCAAGAATGACCGGCCCATTCCAGGGCACGATGCTCAGCACTGCGCCGACCGGTTGACGCAACGTCATCGACAGTGCGCCTGGCTTGTCGGTCGGAATGGTTTCGCCCTTGATTTGCGTGGTCAGGGCCGCGGCTTCACGCAGCAGGTTCGCCGATGCGCCTACGTTGAATTGTGCCCACAGTTGCGAAGCGCCGATCTCTTCAGCCATGACCGAGCAGAACTGCGCCATTTTCGATTCAAGGGAGTCGGCTGCCGCCAGCAGAATCCGCCGACGCTCGGTTGGGCCGGTTTTGGACCAGGTCCGGAAAGCGCGCTGGGAAGATTCGGCGGCGCGGATGGCATCCTCGACGCTGCAGGCTGCACCTACACTCACAGTCGCGCAACTGAGCGGATCGACACGTTGAAAGGTCTTGCCAGTGGAGGCGGCAAGTTTTTGGTTGTCTATTACGAGTTGAACAGTCATTGCGGGTTCCTTTAGAGCTCGAAAAAGTCAGACCGAAGCAGGGACTGGCATGCGCAGGATCGGCTTGATGGTGACACCGCGTTCGCTATCGGCCATCGCCTGGTTCACCTCATCAAACTCGTAAAACCTGCACAGCTTGTCGAAGGGGAATCGGCCCTGCAGATAGAGATCAACCAGCTTCGGAATGAAGGCATTGGCAACGACATCGCCTTGGACAATGCCCATGATCCGTTTTCCGGGAATCATCACGTCGTTGATATTGAATGCCACCTCGGTGCCAACTTGGGTAGCACCGACGATGCCACAGGTGCCAAGCGTGGTGAGTGCGTCGATTGCCTGGCGAAGAACCTCGGAACGGCCGGAGCATTCAAGGCTGTAATTGACGCCCCCTGGGTGATGGACTGAATGCGTTGAACCGGATCTTCTTCGCGGCTATTGATGACGTGGGTTGCGCCCAGTTCCAGTGCCAGTTCCAGCCGGCTCGGGGTGACGTCCACAGCGATGATGGTCGTAGCGCCGGCGACCTTCGCGGCCATTACCGCCGCCAGTCCGACTGCGCCTGCACCAAAGGCGGCGAAGCTCGATCCGGCTTCGACCTTGAGTGCATTGAGAACCGATCCTGCGCCCGTCTGGATGCCACAACCCAGTGGCCCCAGCAATTCCAATGGCGCCTGTTTCGCGACCTTGACCACGTTGCGCTCATTGGCAATCGTGTAAGTGGAAAACGAGGATTGACCGAAGAAATGGTCGTGGATGGCGTGGTCGCTGCCACAGGCGCAAGCGGACGTACTGCCATCGAGTCGGCCGCCACCGAAGTTCACGGATGCATGTGCGTGCAATGTGCCGGGTGGCCCGTTTCGCAAGGCAGGCAGAGGCCGCAAGACATGTACGTCATGACCACGTGATCGCCCGGTTGAACCGTGGTGACAGCGCAACCGACTGCATCCACGACGCCCGCACCTTCATGACCGAGGATGATCGGCAGTGGCGTTGGGAACAGCTGATCTCGCACCACCATGTCAGTGTGGCAAACGCCTGTAGCGACTACACGGACGCGCACTTCTGTTGGCCGAGGCGCCTCGAGCAAGACATCCTCAATTTCTAATGCAGCCCCTGAGGCGCGCAGCACTGCGGCACGGACTCTCATCGATTGAGCATCGGTCTGGGACATTGTTGTCTCCTTGAAGTAATTCGTCGAAGCCGAGAAAACGTCGGTTTGTCAGGCAGACTGCAACGCTCGCGGGCGTTGGCTGCGATTGATCGATGCAACGCTCGCGGCCGGACGCAGGCTGAAATTGAACGTCATCTCGGCAAAGCGCCCCGTCACGCCATTGGCAGCAGCCTGTTCCTCGTCGTCGACGAAAATGATTTCGCCAATCAACCCGTCACGTGTTGCATAGGCGAAGTCGTCCCACAGGTACTTGTCATTCGACAGGTTGATCTGCGTGGTCAAATGTTCGTGGCCTGGGGCGCAGATGAAGAAATGGATATGGGCAGGTCGCTGCCCGTGACGGCCCAATTGATCCAGGCATTCCTGAGTGGGGCCGGCTGGATCGCAACCGTACCCCGAAGGCACGATGCTGCGAGCCCGGTAGCAACCATTGGCGTCCGTGAGAATCCGGCGCCGCAAGTTGTACGCCGTCTGGCTCTTATCGAAGTATGAGTAGTTGCCTTGGGTGTTGGCTTGCCACAAGTCCACAGTGGCTCCGGCGAGAGGCTCACCGTTCAAGTCGGTTACGCGCCCTTCCAGAAACAACACCGTTGCTGTGCCATCCTCGCTTCCATCATCCATGCGAGTTTGGTGCTCACATAGTGGCGCGCCTGCTACGTACAACGGACCTTCAATGGTCCGTGGCGTGCCTCCGGTCCGGCCCGCCTCTGCGTCCCTGGCATCCGCCAGCAAATCAAGGAAATGTTCGATGCCGAGTCCGGCGACCAGCAAACCTGCTTCGTTTTTCGCGCCCAAGCGGTTGACGTAGTCCACCGCCCCCAGAATTCATCGTCGCTGATCTGCAAATCTTCAATTACTCGGGCGACTTCCTGCAGCAAACGCAAAACGATCTGCTTGCGGCGTGGATCGCCTTCGTTGTTGTCCAGTCCCGAGGCTTGTCGGAAGAATTGCTGCAATTGCGGCAGTTGAGAAATTTTTACGATCATCTTGATTCACCTGATCTTATTGGTATCCACGAAGAGAGCCGCTGGACGCTCCCTCCCGTGCATGTCGGTCAAGTCGTTAAGCAGATGCTCGCCAACCTAGCTGGGCACGCGCCTCCTGAAGGTCGGACTGCATATCGTGATTCCACAACCAGTCGAAACGCTCGGCGAGAGTTTTGCCCAGCAGTTGTTCGTCATCGGCTACAGCTGGATCACGCATTTCATAAAGTTCCCCGGCTTCCCAGGAGGTGCGCTGCACTCGGCAGGCACGTGGACGACGAATTGCGTCGTAAGCCGCGAGCACCGCTTGTGGCTGACTCTCCAGTACCTGCGGATCGGCCAGCAATCGGGCCAGCAGCCAGGCGTCTTCCAGCCCCTGCCCGGCGCCAGCGCCCTGGTGCGGCAGCATGGCGTGCGCAGCATCGCCAATAAGCCCCACGCGCCCGTGCACATAGCCTGGCAACTCATCCAGCTCATGCAGTGCCCACAGGGTGGGTGCCGGAATGCATTCGAGCAGCACCTTTGCAGCGTCACCCCAATGATCGAAGGCGGACAGCATTTCTTCCTGGCTGGCATTGCGCACCCACGGCGCATCGCTTGGCCAGGTTGGATCAGGGCGACTGCGATCGGAAATGAAGGCCACAACGTTGATAAGCCGGCCTTGTTTGACGGGGAAAGTGAGGATATGGGCATCAAGCCCCAAGTACATCTGCGGGACATCGATCAAGTGTTCATCGACACCCCGGGCCCGGTACGCGGCACGCAGTTGTTCGCTGTCGATCATTCCGCGGTAGGCGCAGGTACCACTGAAACGCGGCGCCACCAGGGGTTGGCCAAGACCGTTAAGCACATGATCACGAATTGAAGACTTGATACCGTCGGCAGCGATCAGCAGATCGCAGCGATGCTCAGTGCCATCGGTGAACACCACGCGAGCCTGTTCGCCATCCTGCTCTACGCTGACTGCACGTTTACCGAACTGGGCGATCCCTTCGGGCAACTGGCTGGCCAGGGCATCGAGAAAGTCAGCACGGTGTACCGATGACTGCCCTACCCCTTCGGCCAGGCTTGCGCCCAGATAACCGGCATCTTCACCGCGACGCCATTCGAACCAGATGTCCTGCCATGGGTCCTGAGTCTGGTCGGCAATCTTGCGGTAGGGTTCGGCAATACCCAGGCCCGCGATGGCTCGAACGGCATTGGCGCCGAAGGAGACACCTGCTCCGACCTCGCCAAAGGCTGGTGCCGCTTCAAACAGCTGCACACTCAGGTGGGAATGACGGCACAGGTCAAGGGCCAGACCGACGCCGGCAATACCACCGCCAACAATACCGATGTGCAATTTGGATTCAGAAGTACGCATAGCAAGTTACCCAGTAGGCTGATTGTTATTGGAGTCACCAAATCATCGCCATCTGAGCTCTATTGATAAATACCGCAACTCCAATACACGCCATCACTAGTGTGAATATTGCTCCTCAGGACGACCATTCAGCGATTCCCCGGGAGTTGCGCACATCCCTGCGGGCTCGCGGGGCTAGCCAATCGTTGTCTTCGCCAGCTGATGTTTGAGTTGTCCTCGATCAAATTGCCTGTGCGAGTACCTCTGCGGTGCTAAAGCAGGATTCTTCAACGCCTCGGCATGAATGTTCAATACTCAGGCCGCCTCTCACTCCATGCTCAAACCTCAAAAAAAATAATGAGGAGATGGCAATGGCACACCCAGACATCCGAAATCTTGTGGCTTCAGACAGCCCTGCCGCGGCGCTCTACCAGCCAGGGAGGATCGGCTCCCTGCAATTGCGCAACCGTTTCGTGCAGGCACCGATCTTCACTCAGTTCGCGAGCACCTTCGGTGAAATTGACGATAAGCTCATCGAATACCATCGGGCCCGCGCTCGTGGAGGCGTTGGTCTCATCATTACAGAGAACACCTCTATCGACTGGGAAGTCGGGCGCACAGCCGGCCACCCTATGCGAATTGACCACGACAGGTTCATTGGCGCACTCAGCAATCTGGTCGACGCTGTCCACGGTGAAGGCGCAAAAATCGCGGTGCAGTTGCACCACACCGGGCGCCAGAACTCCCAAGGCAACACGGAACGTAACGAACCGCCTCTCGCGCCGACTGCAGGCATCACCAGCGCGTTCGGCACCCCGCCACGAGCGATCGAAGAACATGAAATTCCGGGACTGATCGACAAGTATGTCCAAGGTGCCCGGCGCGCCGTGGCTGCTGGCTTTGATGCCGTTGAACTGCACGGTGCACATGGCTATCTGCTCGGTCAGTTTCTCTCACCTTTTACAAATAAACGCACTGATCGCTGGGGCGGTTCCCTGGAGAACCGTGCCCGTTTTGCACTCGACGTCGTGCGCGGGATTCGCGCACAGGTCGGTGCGGATTTCCCGATCCTGTATCGCCTGAGCGTCATGGAGCCTTACGAGGGCGGTCTCTCATTGGAAGATGGCCTGGCCTTTTGCGAAATGCTCGAACCTTACGTCGACGCCCTGGATGTCAGTGCCGGGAACTACGACACGGCGATGACGTTGCTGCCGATGGTCGCGCCAGGATCACTCGTGGATTACGCCAAGCTGGTGAAAAAGCGTGTCTCGATCCCGGTAATCGGCGTCGGTCGTCTCACCTGGCTGCTCGACGAGATGGCACAAGCGGTGTCTGACGGCGAGCTCGACTTTGTGGCCTTGGGTCGCTCGGGTCTAGCGGACCCCGAAACGATAAACAAGACACGGCGCGGGCAACCACAGAGTGTCCGCCGCTGCCTTGCGGTCAATGAGTGCATCTCACGGTGGATGTTCAACGGTAAGGGTACCCAGTGCGTGATAAACCCCACGCTGGGACAGGAGCGTCGGGCGAGTGACGCTCGTCGACCTGCTTCCGTACAGCAGCGGATTCTGGTCGTCGGTGGCGGGCCTGCCGGCTGTGAAGCCGCGATCCTGGCTGCCGAGCGTGGGCACAGTGTGCGCTTGGTCGAGAAATCAGGTCGCATCGGCGGCCAGCTTCATGCCTGGGCCGCTGCGAGCCCGTTTCGCATGGAGGTCACGAACATGATCCACTTCTACGAGAGCGAACTCGAACGCGTGGCCGTCGACGTGCAACTCAATACCGATGCGACCGACATCGACTTGGCCCCATGGGACACCGTATTGCTCGCCACCGGAACCGTTGCGCAGAATCAGGGCCCGGATGTGGCCGACATGCTGGCAAACGCGGCTCTGCCCGTGGCTGACGAAGTCACCGTGTTTGGAGAAACAGAGACTGCAATGTTTGCCGCCCTGTGGCTGGCCGAGCAGGGTAAAAAGTCAGCCTCCTCTCCCCTGCAGATGGGGTAGTAATCGATACCAATGATATGCAGCGCGACCATCTGAGCGGCCTTCTCAACAGTCTCGACGTATCGATCAGAACGGCAGTCGCGGCGCCCGGTGACGGCTACGTGGTGATGGCGACTGCGCGCAATGCCTCGACTGTCCTGGCGTCGGCCGTCGATGACATTCGCGTCCATAGTATCGGAACGAGGTCCCGCGGCGGTCGGATGTACGAGGCGACCCAGTCTGGCTTCTGGGCGGCAGCAAAAATAGGAGAGTTGGCATGAATGTTCGCGCGATCGAACACGTAGGCATTACCGTTCCCGATCTTGAAGCGGCGACCCAGTTCTTCGTCGAGGCTTTCGGTGCCGAGAAACTTTACGACATGCTTGAAGCGCCCTTGGGGGGCCTGAAGTGGAGGCAGGACTGGGGATCGCACCCGGAGCCGTGATTAGCGCAATCCGCATGCTGCGCCTTGGCAACGGTCCCAACCTGGAGCTGTTTTCCTACACCGGGGTGCGGCAGTCGCAGCCAGTAGTTCCAAGCGACTTGGGTATTCAGCACATTTGCATCTATGTTGACGATATCGACGCTGCGGCCGAACAACTGGAGAAGGCCGGTGGAACCCTGCTCAGCCGTCCTGGTGAGCTCCCGGGCGGTGACGCCGGGAAAGGTAATCGTTACGTCTACACTCGCACGCCTTGGGGAAGCACGATTGAACTGGTGACTTACCCGTCGGCGCAGGCCTACGAGCGTCACACTCATTTGCGTCGATGGCGACCGGGGTTGACCGAGCCGAGTGATCACGAAATCCAGGAGCAGTAAGAGAAGGCTTGCCAGGCGGTCGGGTGGAAATCCCCGATCGATGGCAAGCCTGTTTTGCGTACAAACTCTGAGGATGTGTTAGCTTTTTGAATGTCATAACACTGCGATCAACATTCTAAAACTGCCAATAGCTGTTAAAAAAAACTCCACTGCCAATAAAAAGGGAGTTGTGATGAGTGCCATCCTCCTAACGCCAGAAAAAATGCTGGACGTTATCCCAGGCGAAGTCACGATCAACGGTACCGTCGAGACGGCATCCGATAACGGCATGTCGATCCGGGGCTACCGCTTTGACAAAACCGAAGTCAGCATACCGTGCATGCGCGATTACGAATTGGTGCGATGGAAATCGGGAACATCCAATCTGGGTTTCCACGATGGCAAGCAATGGCAAAAATGGTCCGTTGGCGATAACGACGTGACCATTTTGACGCGAGGCGAATCGTCCAGGTGGTACTGGATGAACGATATCGAAGTCAGTCATATCTACATCTCGCAAACGATGATGGCCAAGGTCGCCAATGAAGTCTTTCAGCAGGATGTTGACCGTGTTTTTGTCGACCATTGCCCTATCATCAACGACGCGACCCTCTCCAGGCTTATGGCCGCCTATGAAATGGAATGCCTGAGTGGCGAACCGGGAAGCAGCCTCTTTGCCCAGACGCTGGAAATACAGATGTGCATTCATCTGCTTCGCCAGTATGTGCGCTGTGACTTGAGAGACAACGATCAAGCGTCTCGCCTGACACACCTCAAACGTGACCAGCTTCAGCAGTACATCGACTCACACCTGTCCAACCCGATTTCGGTTAAAGACATGGCCGCAATAGTCGACCTGAGCCCCTCATACTTTGTACGGGTGTTCGGGGCGGTGTATGGAGTCTCTCCCCATCAGTACGTTCAGTCGCGTCGCTTGAAAAAGGCTGAGCGCATCCTGTCTACGGTGCGTGATGTACCTTTGAAAGCTGTCGCCATGGATTGCGGGTTCTCGGACCAAAGCCACATGACCCGACTGTTCCAGGAAAAACTGTTCATGACGCCCAAGCAGTATCGCGAGAAAAACGTTTCCAGGCTTTTTTGCTCCTCGGCCTTGCAGTAACGTGCAGCACCTTCGTCGCACCGCAAGGACCTGTCGTTAAGTGAAACTTCATCAAATCAGGGCACTGGTAGCCATCCACCAGACCGGAAGCATCAGTGAGGCCTCGCAGATCCTGCATGTCACCCAGCCTGCCATCAGCCGATCAATCAAGGATCTGGAGAGCGAACTGGGCTTGGCACTGCTGCAGCGTTCCCACAGGGGAATGTCGCTCACCGACGAAGGTCGCCGCATCATTCGCCATGCACAGTTGACGGTCGAGAGCATGCGCCGACTGCAACTGGAGGCTGAAAACATCAGGGGATATGCAGGTCGGTGAGGTCAGCATCGGGGTCACGTCCCTGACATCAGTGCTCAAAGGGCTGGGAGAATGCATTGCCGGGTTCCAGACGAAGAATCCACGTGTCCGGATTCGCCTGGTGGACCTTCGTCCCAACCAGATGCTGCAGCGACTACGCGACGGTACGCTGGATTTCGCCATTACCTCGCAGCAGCACACACAAAGGCTGAACCTGGATTGGGAAGCGTTGAGCCGCATGCAGGGGCTGGTGGTCTGTCGAAGGAATAACCCTCTGCGCCACTCGCATTCTCTCCGCCAGCTGCAGTTCGCGAACTGGATCAGCCTCGATGCGATCGACGATCACTCATCCCAGTTCTATCAAATGTTCGAAGACAATGAGATCCCTGCGCCGCAGCGAATAACCGAGTGTTCATCGGTATTGCTGGCCCTGGATCTGTTGCACCACGCCGATGCTTTCATGACGCTCAGTGAAGCCGGAATGGAAAACACATTGCCCAAAGGGCTCAACGAAGATCTGGTACAGGTCAAGATCGAAGAAAGTATCCCCGAGTACCCGATCTACCTGGTCTGTATTGACCGCAACGCTCTGACAACGACAGCCAGCGACCTTTACTACGCTATCAAAAACGTACTCTCAAAAAATCAGTCAATCGATACGTCGCGCTAGTGCGCAATCGACTCGAGCAACTTAAGAAAAACGCAACGATATGCCCAACGGTTAAGTCTGTCCCCGTTTCCCGGGGCCGGACACCCTGAACCGGAGGTCATTTGGTTTCCACCGCACAACAGCAGCCTGCGCGGATTGCCACGTCGATTGTGTCGCTGTCATAAAAGGGTGCGCGTGATCGATAAACGGACAATATCGCACCGAACTGACGCTGCCTTTCCCAGAGGTTGCTATGCATCATAACTAATGGTTAATCATCGACGAAAAGCGCAAGTGCGCAGTGACAGTGTTTGCCGGATATTCGGGCCACAACAAAACTGTCACAGGAAAAATCGATCGACAACTCTGCAAGCGCCTCCCCTCCGCTGCGCCGCGACGCCCTCCGTGATCGGTTCCAGAAAAGCCACAGTCGCTTGCGCTCTAGGCAATGCCCTGGAAATGTATGACTTCACGATCTACAGCTTCTTTGCTGTAGTGATCGCAAAGAACTTCTTCCCCGCACAGTCGGCAATGGCATCTCTACTGATGTCGTTGGCCACCTTTGGTGTCGGGTTCCTCATGCGCCCGGTCGGTGCTCTGGTGATCGGTCGCTTTGCCGACCGCCGTGGGCGCAAGGCCGCGTTGAGCCTCACGATCAGCTTGATGACCTTCGGCACCGCGATGATTGCCTTCGCGCCTTCCTATCAGGACATCGGCTTGTTCGGCACTTTGATGCTAGTGGCTGGCCGCCTCACCCAGGGCTTTTCGGCGGGAGGGGAAATAGAGCACTGCGTCGGTTTACCTGATGGAGTCCAGCGCTACCGCCAATCGCTGTCGCAATGTGAGTTGGCAGGCGGCCAGTCAGGGTTACGCGGCCATGGTGGGGGCTGGTCTGGGTCTGCTGCTCAACAACACGTTGAGCGTCGAGGACCTCGAAAGCTGGGGTTGGCGCATTCCCCTTTGTGCTGGGGCTACTGATCGGGCCGCTGGGCTGGTACATCCGTCGCTGCCTGCCGGAGACACACGAAGCCCACCCGACCCAGCGCGAAGGTCGGTTGCGCGACCACATCGATCTGCGTCACACCCTGCTGGCGACTGGCCTGATGGCCAGCGCGACCATCGGCATCTACCTGTTCATTTTCTATATGC
Organism: Pseudomonas sp. TH10; assembly: GCF_016651255.1. Taxonomy (GTDB): domain Bacteria; phylum Pseudomonadota; class Gammaproteobacteria; order Pseudomonadales; family Pseudomonadaceae; genus Aquipseudomonas. Next base: position 11,043 of record NZ_JAEKEG010000035.1, on the reverse strand, counting down.
CCGCCTACCTGACTGTCACCCTGGGTTACCCGCAACGTAGCGCCTTGGCTATCGCCTGTGTGGCAAGTGCCTGTCTGGCTGTTATCACACCTTTGGCCGGGCGCTTTGCGGATCGACACGGCCTGCGCAAGAAGCTGCTGGCCTGGACGATCACCCTGCCCGTGCTACTGGCGTGGCCAGCCTTCTACCTGCTCGGCTTGAGCACAAATTTGTGGGTGGCTATGTTGGTCATCGCGCTTCTGGTGCTGCCCGGCTGTATCGGTTCGGGTGCCTTCTTCGCCCTGATCATGGAAGCCTTTCCAAAAATCGCCGCGCGCTCGGCACTGCCGTCAGTTACAGCTTCGGCGTTACTTTGTTCGGCGGGTTCTCCCCGTTGATCGCCACTCAGCTCACGGCGGCCCTGGATAACCCCCAGGCGCCAGCACTGTATCTACTTGTCGGCGGTGCCATCAGTTTGGCGTGCCTGGCTGTGTTTCCCGAAAACCCTGGTCGGGAGTGACCTGATGAATACATTGACCCAAACCAGAACCCAAACCTTGGCACAATTGGACCTGGACACGTTCATCCGGCTGCGCCGTGAAATCCACCAAAATCCTGAATTGGGCGCAGACACCCCGCTGACCGCGGAGTTGGTGGCCCGCAAGCTCGAAGACTGGGGCTACGACGTTCATCGCGGTATCGGTGGACATGGCGTGGTCGGCGTACTGCGTAGAGGCAGCGGCACGCGCCGCTTGGGCTTGCGCGCTGACATGGATGCCCTGCCGATGCAGGAGAAAAACCGCTTCGCCCATGCAAGCCGAATCGAGGGACGCATGCACGCCTGCGGCCACGACGGCCATACCGCGACCCTGCTGGCCGCAGCGTGGCACATCGCTCAGGCGCCCGATTTCAATGGCACGCTCAACCTGATTTTCCAGCCTGACGAGGAAGGCCTGGGCGGCGCCAAGGCCATGATGGATGATGGTCTTTTCAACCGTTTTCCTTGTGACGCAATTTTTGCCTTGCACAACTTGCCGGGAATACCGGTGGGTACTGCCGTGATCCAGGCAGGCCCGACCATGGCTTCTTCGGAATGCGTGCGCGTGTTCATCACAGGTCGCGGCGGTCATGGCGCAATGCCCGAGCGCGCCATAGATCCGATACCGGTTCTGGCCAGTATGATCAACGCGATCCAGACAGTGAAATCGCGCAATCTCCGCGTCGATGAACATGCCGTGATCAGCATCGGCATGGTCGAAGCCGGCACCGTCTACAACATCATTCCTGACACGGCATCGATGCTGATCAGCGTGCGTACCGACTCAGCGCAGACCGAAGGCAAAATCAATCAGCGCCTGGCGGAGATCGCCCAGGGACATGAACAGATGTTCGGCGTTGAAATCGAACTTGAAACCACGCAACTGGCGCCGGCGCTCGTCAACACTGCTGAGGAGACGGAGATGCTTCGCCATTACCTGGAGCCGCTATTCAAGCCCGGACACTTGTTGCCGCACGCGGCGAAGATCATGGCGACAGAAGACTTCGCGTGGATGTTGACAGAGGTCCCAGGCTGCTACTTCTTCCTGGGCAACGGCGAAGGCGAGTTTCATGGCTGCTCCGTGCATAACCCCCACTACGACTTCAATGACGAGTTGATTCGTATCGGCTCCGACTGCTGGTTGAAACTTGTGAAGGATTATCTCCACTGAGGTCGCAGGCTTGGGTCCACATCTTCATCGATAGTTGATGACTTCAAAGTGCTCGAGCCGCTAAACCGGCACCCAATAGCTGAACGACCACCATCAGGCCTCTGCGGCCTGATGGGCAAGTCGAGCCACGCCCTGCCCGCGCAAAAACTCCAAAACGATGACTAGGCGACTTACTTCTTATCTGCCCTAAAAACAACAACAGGCATGGTCTATGTATCGCACAGGTAACTTGGCATTATTCACCGTCGGCACGCTGGCGGCCGCAGTTCTTACTTCCAACGTCCATGCCCAGGAACAAGGTTTTCTGGATGACAGCTCACTGACGCTCAATACCCGTCAGTGGTACTCACACGAGGTCGGCCACAAGGCCACTTATTTCAAACTGCAAACACCAGACGGCGTACGCATGCTGCGTGACCGCACGGCCTGGCTGGAAGGCTTCAGGCTCGACTTCGTCTCCGGCTTTACTCAAGGGCCGGTCAAGTATGGGCTGGATCTTTCGACCTTCTCGGCAGTGGCGCTGGAGCGCAGCCGCATAGCGGCGGCGGGCGGCAGTAATAGATTGTTGGTCGACAAGGACGGCGATGTAGTCGATGACTGGAGCAAACTTGGCATTGCGGCGCTGAAGTTCAAGGTCGCCGACACACTGCTCAAGGTTGGCGAGGCAGCAAGTCAGGACACCGATGATGTCCTACACCGACACCCGTACATTGCCTTCAACGTTCAATGGTGTGTCTCTGGAAAGTCATGACGTCGAAGGTTTGACGATCAAGTCTGGCTACTTCGACAAGGGCTCGCCGCGTACCGGGGCCGGAAGCCAGGATTTGAGTCCCACTTACGGTTCGCCCCTGGTCACCAGTGACTTCAACGCTTACGCCGGGGCCGACTATGTGTCGAGCGCTGGCTTGCGCAGCAGCGCCTATGTCTCCCGTTTCGACGATATCTGGGATCGCGAGTATTTGGGCCTGGGCACGAAAACCAACTGGGGATCGGTGAACGTCGATGTGCAATTGGACGCCTACAACACCCAGTCGAGTGGTCGCGAAATTGGCGGCAGAATCGATCAGCAGGCCTACGGTCTAACTATCACTCCCCAATGGCGCAACCACTCGTTGAAGATTGGCCTTCAACAGATCAAGGGCGACGAATATTTCGATTATCCCTTCGAGTCCAATGCCATCAGCCTGCCCAACACCATGATGTCCTTCTTCAATGGTCCCAATGAGCGCTCGATCGGGGTGTTCTACAACAACGATTGGGTGGCCTATGGTCTGCCTGGTCTCAAGACAACGCTCTGGTACATCAAGGGGATGGGTATAGACGGCAGTCATTACGACGGTGGCCCGAACGGCATCTACAACTCGGTACTCAAGCAGCGCGGTGAAAGTCACTATGAAGTGGGTGGCAATGCCAGCTACACGGTGCAATCGGGCACCTTCAAGAACATCAGTCTGATCACCAGTTACTCTTCGCACCGTGCCAGTGAGTATCAACTGGAAGGCAATCTTGATGAATTCAGGCTTATCGTCAATGTACCGATCAAGGTGTTCTAGGCGAGCAAGCGGCATGTTGGCGCGATGAAACGGCTAAACAGCCGCAGGTGCAAAACCGGCCTTGCGGCGCATCCACGTGGCTGTTTATTCAACGTATTCGAATTCGGTTTTCCCCTTTGGCCGGTACAGACAAAGGGTGCCTTCTACACCCGAGCAGGTCACTCTTGCAAAAACCGTCTGATCACCGGCTACGACGCGATGGCTGGCGCCCACCGACATCGGAGATATCTGTTCAGATGCTGCGTGCCCGAAAGCACGTGGAATAAAAAAGGCCGCCGGTGTACGAAACACACCAAGCGACCAAAAGTTTCTCAGGGACGAGTGCCAACGTCAGCTTCTTGCACTGTCCACGGTTTGACTTGCTCGCTGAGTGTCAACCCCAAGCCCGGACGCGTGGGGACCAGCATGCGGCCGTCGCGCGTTTCCAGGCGCTCATTGAAGAGAGGCTCAAGCCATTCGAAATGTTCGACCCACGGTTCGGTCGGGTACGCGGCAGCCAAGTGAACGTGTAACTCCATGGCAAAATGCGGCGCCAGCATAAGTCCAGCTTGCTCGGCCATTGAGGCGACCTTCAGGTACGGGGTAATGCCACCTACTCGTGGTGCATCTGGCATCAGGAAGTCAGCGCCTCGCAGCTTGATGAACTCGGCATGCTCGGCAACGCTGGTAAGCATTTCGCCCGTGGCAATCGGCGTGTCGAATTGTTGTGCTAAAGCGGCGTGGCCTTCTGCGTCATAGCAGTCCAGCGGTTCCTCAATCCAGATCAGGTTGTACTCTTCGAATTGGCGGCACATGCGCTGGGCGGTCGGGCGATCCCATTGCTGGTTGGCATCAACCATCAGAGGGAAGTTGTCGCCCAAGTGCTTGCGCACCGTACTGACACGTTGAATATCGATGGCACAATCTGGCTGCCCGACTTTCAGTTTGATACCTCCGATGCCCTTTTCGCGGGACAGGTCGGTGTTCCTCATCAACTGGTCAAGCGGAGTGTGAAGGAAACCACCTGAGGTGTTGTAGCAACGTACCGAATCACGTTGAGCGCCGAGCAACCGGGCTAGCGACAAGTTGGCGCGCTTGGCTTTTAAATCCCACAGCGCCACGTCGAAGGCACCGATCGCCTGAGTGGACATGCCGCTGCGGCCTACAGACGCACCGGCCCAGCACAGTTTGGTCCAGAGCTTGGAGATGTCACTCGGGTTCTCGCCAATCAGCGCCGGGGCGACTTCCTTGGCATGGGCGAATTGCCCCGGCCCGCCTGCACGCTTGGAGTAGCTGAAACCAAGGCCGCGGTGACCGTCTATGGTTTCGATTTCCGCGAACAGGATGGCGATCTCGGTCATTGGCTTTTGCCGTCCCGTTAGCACTTTGGCATCGCTGATCGGATTGGCCAGAGGCAGGATTACCGAGGAGACCCGAACCCAGGCAATGCGATCATCGTCGGAGGATTTAACAGATTTTTGTTGTGCGAGCATGGAGCTCTCCTTAACAGGGATGAGGTCTTGATAGAGATCAGGTACGAGGGTGGGACAATTTGGGGTTAAGCGAAGCGCCTTCGACGGGGTTGTCCGGTAGCTCTTCAAAATCATCGAGTTGCAGGCGCTTGAGTGGCCCGACGATGAACAGGTAAGAAAAAGCGCCCAGCAAACCCATACCCGCGACGTACATCAGTGCAACATCGAAGGATCCCAGCTGGTTGATCATTACGCCGATGGCGATGGGAGTAACAATGCTGGCTAGGTTGCCGCCAGAAGTTGAACATGGCACCGCTGACACCCATGGCCCGTGCCGGAGACACGTCACCGACGATGCACCAGCCCAGGTTGCCCACGCCTTTCGCAAAGAAGGCTACGGACATCACCAGAATCACCAACGTGATCGACTGGGTGTAGTTGGCGACCATGATGCTACTGGAAAGTAACAAGCCACAGATGATGGGAGTCTTGCGTGCTGCGGTGAGGCTAAAACCTTTGCGTAGCATCCAGTCCGACCAGACGCCACCGATCATGCCGCCCAAGCAACCGGCAATGGGTGGAATGGCCGCGACCAGTCCGACCTTGAGCATGGTCATGCCCTTGGCTTCGATCAGGTAAGTCGGGAACCAGGTCAGAAAAACCAAGTGATGGACGTCAGGCAAAACTGTCCAAGATAGATACCCGCCATCATGCGATTGCCGCCGATGGCCTTCATGCGCTTCCAACTGAATGGCGTCTTAACGTCACCGATGGTTGGCAATCCACCTCCGGCTTCGATGTAGTCCAGTTCAGCCTGGTTAGCACGTTTGTCTTTGCGCGGCTCCTGAACCATTCGAAACCACAAGAAACCGATCAGGATACCTGCGCCACCTGTAACCCAAAACACGTGCTGCCAGCCCCAAGTGCTGACCAGCCAGACCATCAAGGGCGTGAAGGCAGCCAGTGCGAAATACTGAGCGGACTGGAACACCGCCGTGGCCAAACCCCGTTCGTGACGTGGAAACCACATAACGGTCAAACGGTTATTGGCCGGGAACGCAGGTGCTTCGGCTACGCCCATCATGAAGCGCAAAACAAACAGCGCGAGAAACGCCGAACTGAACAGATCAACGTAGCCTTGCAGGAAAGTAAAAACCGACCAGATGATGAGGCTCATTCCGAGAACGACGCGAGAGCCGTATCGATCGAGGATGATCCCGCCAGGCAATTGCATGGACGTGTACGCCCACCCGAATGCCGAGAAAGCGATGCCCATGGTCATGGCATCGAAGCCGAGATCTGTGCGCATGCTGGGGGCTGCAATGGACAGCGTCGCCCGGTCGACGTAGTTGAACACTGTGACGATGAAGATCATCACGAGGATGAGATAGCGGACGTTTGTCTTCGCTATCGCTTGCGTAGGTTTGATCACTATTATTTTCCTTATTGTGAGTACAACTTCGAATCCGTGTGGCCCTTACAGCTCCTGGTAGCGGCATGACCGCGCAATGATTGCGCAATCATTTGAATGGTTAAAAAAGGCCTTTGATAGGGCCTTTGAACCAATACTACACTGATTGCGCAATCATTCAACAGTGCACACGTTGATATTCGAGATTTTCAGATCAGGTACTGGCGCGGTCTATGAGGGTGAAACCTGTATCAATTCGCACAGGTTGATGATCGCCATTCGGATATTCAAATCGCTCAAGCAGTGCCTGTGCCACTTGCAGGCCAATGTTTTTGCCATCGACGCTGACGGTCGACAACGACGGATAAACCTGGGCCGCGCTGCTCAAGTCCCCGAAACCCATGACGGCAATGTCAGACGGCACATTCATCGCTCGGCTGGCGGCTTCTGCCAATACGCCTTGTGCCACTGTGTCAGAGCTGCATACCACGATGTCGGGTTGAACCGGCTGTTCCAAAGCCGCCGAAGCCCTTCCCTGCCTACCTCGAGCGTGGCGGGTGCCGCCAGCACTTCCATAGGGACTTCTTCGATGCCCTGGCGCTTCAACTCCGCGATAAGGCTGTTGCAACGGCGCAGCCCGCGAGGGTCACTGATCGTCACCACCGAGAAACGCTTGTAGCCCTTTTTCAACAAATGCCGGGCGGTCTCCTCCCCACTTTTTCATGAGAAAAACCGACCAGCATATCCAAAGGGGCCTCGCTCAAGTCCCAAGCCTCAACGACTGGTATACCCGCTTGAGCCAGACGTAACCGACTTGATTCGGTGTGGAGTGTGCCAGTCAAGACAATCCCGTCCGGACGCCGACCAAGTACAGCTTCAAGCAAGCTTTCTTCCTGCTCGGCAGAGTAGCCCGTAAGACCCAGGAGTGTCTGGTACCCCGCCTGGGTCAGACGGTCCATCAATGACTGCACCGTGTCTGCGAAAATCGAGTTCGCGATAGTGGGGAGGAAAATCGCTACCAAACGGCTTTTATTACTGGCAAGTCCCCCGGCCAACATGTTCGGTACGTACCCAGTCTTACGCACGGCTTCACGAACTTTTTCCCGAGTATCCTCGTTAACCAATTCCGGCCTGTGCAATGCCCGGGAGACGGTCATCGGCGAAACACCCGCAACCTTGGCAACATCGATCAACGTCAGGCTGGAACCCTTCTTGGCTGCCGTGATCAAACTGTCGGTGGAGGGAGCCGCTGATTTCTTTGCCATGAAGATTTCCGAATTTAAAGCTCAGTATCTGAAGCTGCGTGCCAAGCAGTCCGTTTGTCAGCCGAATCTACCAAAGACCAGCACAACATTCACGATACTTGATTTAGCCCAACAGGATGGAGGCAACTGGCGACATCTGGCTCTACTGCATTCACTGCGTCCAGCTGAGCGCTCATGCGATGCAAGAAACCAATTAGCGTTTCAATTTCTGCTTTCTCAAGATTCGCCAGGAGCAGCCTCTCTCTCTCGAGGGCCGTCACCAGCACTTGGTCATGCAGCTTACGACCTGACGGTGTCAGAGATACGGTGTATCGGCGAGCGTCCTCCACATCGACTTGCGTAGACACATGACCCTCGAGCTCTAACAACTTCAGCGCTCGGCTCACGGCACTTTTGTCCAGCCCAATGACCTGGACCACCCGGTTTGCGCTTATTTTGTCTTCTACAGCAAGCATTGCCAGCACCCGCCACTCAACGATTCCGATCCCGAAGTGCTTGCGGTAGCAAGCTGAAGCACCGCTCGCCATCTTGTTGGTCAGCGAAGTCAGCAATGCAGGAACGTATTGATCCAGATTCAGGGGAGAGGGTTGGGTCATGACGAATGGTTCCTGACAGTCGATATAATTAGTTGACACCGCAACCAAAATGCTTAGGATAAGAATCACACAACGATTGCACGTGCGCATCATAAGCGCGCGACAAAACAATAAAAAATTCAGAGGTACCGTGTGATGACTTGCCTGCTCCGATCCCCCCTTTTGATCTGCACGCTTAACGCCTTTAGCCGCTAACGCCGGCTCAACATCCGTTTGCCTTCAAACACTGCACATCCGCGGTGGGGTTACGCTCATGCTCGAAGTTTATGTATCTCGTAAAATATCTGAAGCTGCCGGTGTCTGCAGCTTCGAACTGTTGGCTACCAACGGTGCTGAACTACCGGCGTTCTCTGCCGGGGCACATGTCGACGTGCATGTGGCTCCAGGCATTACCCGGCAGTATTCGCTGTGCAACGCTCCCCACGAACGCGGCAGGTACGTCATTGCTGTACTGGACGAGCCCGCGTCTCGTGGCGGATCCAGAAGCATGCATGCCCATGTTTCAGTGGGTTCGGTTCTCTCCATTGGCATGCCCCGAAATCTCTTCGACCTAGACCTTTCAGGCAGTCGCTATGTCTTGTTCGCCGGTGGTATCGGCATCACTCCGATTCTCGCTATGGCCCACACCTTAATCGCAGCGGGCAAGCTCTTTGAGCTTCACTATTGTGGTCGATCTATTGAGCGATTGGCATTTCTGGGAATCCTGAACGAAGCACCTTTCGCTGATCATCTCCGGATTCATGTTGATAATGGCCCGGCTGAGCAACGCCTGGATGCTGCTTGGATCCTGGCGAATCCAGTCGCTGGCGATCAGCTGTACGTCTGCGGCCCATCAGGTTTCATGTCACACATTCAATCCACCGCGAAGGCGGCTGGATGGTGTGACCAACAGATCAACCGGGAAGACTTTAGCGCCCCGCCTCAGGTTCTCGAAGGCGATCGGCCGTTCGAAATCGAGCTGTCCCGCTCGGGTCGTGTACTCGAAGTTCCTGCGCAAAAGACCGCTCTTGAAGTGCTGCTTGAGCACGATGTGGAGGTCGAAAGTTCCTGCGAGCAAGGCATCTGCGGCGCTTGTATTACTCGCGTTCTGGCGGGTGAACCTGACCATCGGGATCAGTATATGAACGCCCTGGAACACGCTCGCAACGACAGCTTCACACCTTGCTGTTCCCGCTCTAACGGTCCACGCCTTGTGCTGGATCTGTGACCCCTGACAAGAACAACCTGAGAATCGGAGATCGCCATGAGTACGCCGCAAACCCAGTCCCTTGCCTATGAAGTTGGAGCACTGACCGAGCTACCCAAGTTCCCACTCAATCAATGGTACGTCGCAGGATTTTCCTGGGAGCTCAAGGACAAGCCAGTGGGTAGAACCTTGCTCAGTCATCCCGTTGTTCTGTTCCGCACAGCAGATGGTCAGGTAGCAGCCCTGGAGGATCGCTGCTGCCATCGAGCGCTGCCTCTCTCTCACGGCAGCCTGGAAGAGCAAGGCGTGCGCTGTGGCTATCACGGACTGCTATTCGACGGTAAAGGACAATGCCTGGAAGTGCCCGGTCAGGCGAAAATTCCTGCCAAAGCAAAAGTTCCTGCTTATCACGTAAAGGAACGCGATCAGATCATCTGGATCTGGTTTGGTAGCACTGATCAACAGGAGCCCGCCAGTGAGCCTCCGGCATACGACATCCACACCAAGGGCGAATATCTCTTCGAAGGGGACGTTTATCACTATGACGCGCCCTACCAGCTCATCCATGACAACCTCCTTGATCTGAGCCATCTGGGCTACGTGCACCTGCACACAATCGGCGGCAATGCAAAGATCCACATGAATGCGCAAATGCGTGTCGAAAGCGATGAGGCCACTGTGAAGGTGACTCGTCACCTGCCGGATTCGGTACCGCCCCCCACGTACACTGCGGCCTATCCTTTCCATGGCAAAGTGGATCGTTGGCAGGAAATCGAGTTCCAGGTGACGCATCTGCGCATTTGGACAGGGGCGGCTGATGCAAACACAGTGTCGCTCGATGACCCACAGCGCGGAGGATTCCATATGCGCGGTTTCCACGGCGTGACCCCGGAAACGCAAACCACCAGCCACTACTTCTGGACGATCGCATCCAATCCGAAGAGCAATTCCAAAGAAGTGATGGCGAAGGTCGTCGAACAGACAGCCATGACCTTTGATGAGGATAAGGTCGTTATCGAAGCTCAGTACCGGAACATGCTCGAGTTCGGCCCCAAGCCGATGGTCGACATTCATGTGGACGTGGGAGCAAACCGCGCACGCAGGATAATCGAGCAACTTCGCCAAGCCTCTCGATGATCAATCAAGAACCGTCCAGAACAGCACTGTTGAGCAGGTCTCACACTCTCATGAACACAAACCAGCCCGATAACCTTCGCCTACGGGCATTGAAGGACTTGATGGATCGCGGAAACCACCTGCATCGTTGCGTCTTCGATCGTTCCTTCGTTACGGCATAACACCCAGCCGTGATCTGCAACCGCTCGCTCGAACGCCTGGGTACAAGCAACCTGTTCTTCCAGCTTGTGGATCACGGTACTGCTCAGCCCACGCCGCCGGGCTGCGGCCCTCGCCCATGAAATTTCAGGGGCGGTGACAACCCCGACGTGCAGGTCTGGCACTTGCACGTTTCGATCAATGTTCAACTGAAGAATTTCTGCAAACGGGACTATCCGGCGAAACGCAGCATCAGACGGGTACCAGCGATCGATCAGGACGATGCTGCCTGGCGGCTGTTTAGCCAGCACATGCCGGGAAATCCAGTTACGGCTATCAGCCAGGCGCTCACAAACTTCCAATTCCAGATCCCGGGAGGGATGCCTGACGAGTTTGTTCACGAGGGCCATTGTTTCCCCCTGTAGGGATCGCTTTTTTTCGCACAGCCGGATCACCATTTTGTTGTCTGCCCTCAGTACTTTCGTAACGGCCTCCAACAATGTGGTTTTTCCGGCTCCCTTGGGGCCATCCAGAGAAACAAACAGCGGACGATTCATTCTTCAAACAACGATTGATATACGATTTTTTGGCCCGGTTCGTTCGCTGCAACCGCTTGGC
>NZ_JAEKEG010000034.1 GCF_016651255.1 Pseudomonas sp. TH10 | reverse complement strand
AAGAGGATCGGCAGCACCCGGGTGCGCCCAAATGCACCCGGCAGGTCAAGGCGCACACGGCCGCGAGGCTCGGTGTTTTCGCTCTGGAGTGACAGCTCAGCCTCTTCGAGATCGGCAAGCACGCCCTTGCACGTACGCAGGAATGCGACGCCTGCGTCGGTCAGCGACAGCCGCCTCGTTGTACGGTGGAACAGTTGCACCCCCAGGCGTTTTTCCAGCCGGGCGATGCCTTTGCTGATGGCCGAGGCCGTCAGGTTCATTTTCTCCGCAGCCGCCGTGAAACTGCCGAACTGTGCGACGCACACAAATACATCGATACCTTTCAAGCGTTCGGAGGAAAACATATGCACCTTGTATTCATGAATTCAGTTCATGTGCTTCGATAAAAAGCATCCTAAATCAGAACCCAGGGCAACAGTAAACTGGAAATCAACACATTGATGATGATTCTCGAATGCTGGCCACGCTTAAACGCTATCCCTCCTCCATTAACCTGCTGCTGGGCGCGTCACTGGTGTTGACCCTTGCCCGCGCCATTACCCTGCCCTATCTGGTCATTTACTTGTCGGGCCACTTTAGCTTGAGCGTCGCCGATATCGGCCTGGCGATCGGCAGCACGCTGATCATCGGCTCGCTGCTGAGCCTGTATGGCGGCTTCCTGGTGGACAGGATGTCCAGTTACCAGCTCATCCTCATATGCTGCGGTGTGTTCAGCGGCGGATTTCTCGGTGCGTATCTGGCACCCGTCCTCTGGCTGTTCTACCTATGCCTGGTGCTGATCAACCTGGCGTATGCCGTTATCGACATCGCAGTGAAATCCGGATTTGGCAGCCTGCTCCCCATGGACCGCCGCAGCGAAGCGTTTTCCATCAAGTACACACTGACCAATATCGGCTACGCCGTCGGGCCATTTCTGGGAGTCGGGGTGGCGGCCCTGGACATCAGCCTGCCCTTTTTGCTGTCGGCGGGACTGGGCGTCGGTTTTTCTCTGGTCTACTTCGTGTGGGGTGACCGGCGCCTGGCGAAGGCCGGGACGAGCCTGCAGCCGACGCCATTCCTGGCAGTCGGCAAGTTGTTGCTGCGTGACTACCGGCTGGTGTGCTTCACCTTCGGCGGGTTGCTCAGTGCCGTGGTTTTCGGCCAATTCACCGCGTATCTCTCGCAATACCTGGTGGTCACCACCACGCCCCAAGAGACGTACAGGATTATCAGTACGGTAGTGGCGACCAACGCCTTGATGGTGATCAGCTTGCAATACAGCATCGGCAAACGGATCAGCCACCGACACCTGAACCTGTGGCTGGCAGGGGGCCTGGGCATGTTCATCCTGGGGCTGGCAGGTTTTGCACTGTCGACCACTTTGCTGCTATGGGTCCTTTCCATGGCCATTTTCACCGTCGGTGAAATCATCGTATTCCCGGCGGAGTACATGTTCATCGACAACATCGCACCGAGTCACCTGCGGGGCATGTACTACGCAGCTCAGAACCTGAGCAACGTCGGCGCAGCACTCGGGCCGGTACTTTGCGGAATGGTTCTGGCAATGCAACCTGCGCACTACATTTTCTACATGCTCGCGATGTTCGTGATAGCCGGTGGAATGCTCTACTTGCTGGGGGTATCCATTTCAGCAGGGGTTACGACCGAAGTTGAGAATTAAATGCCCAAAACCTGCACAATCACCGGCTTTTTTCTCGACAGGAAAACCCCCATGCAAAGGATTGTGATTCTGGGCAATGCCGGTAGCGGCAAATCCACTCTGGCCCGCGCTTTAGGCCAACAGTTGAGCTTGCCCGTTGTGCACCTGGACAAGCTGTTCTGGGAACCCGGCTGGGTCGAGCCAGATGCCGGTCAGTTTCGCGAACGGGTACGGGAGGCGATCGCCACGGATGCCTGGGTGTGCGAAGGCAACTATGCGCGGCGTACCTTTGACCTGCGCTTGCCTCGGGCGGATCTGATCATCTGGCTCGACACGCCGCGCCTCACCTGTTTCAACCGGGTGATTCGGCGCAGTGTCATGAACCGTCCTCGTGCCGACATCCCCGCCGGCTGTTCAGAAAAGCTCGACCGGGAGTTTCTGACCTTCCTCAAGTTCGTGTGGAATTTCGATCGTGGCTATCGCCCCGGCATCGAGGCGGTACGCCTGGCCATAGCACCGCAGATTCCAGTCGTGCACTTGCGTGGTGCCGGGCAAATTGAAGCATTCCTTCATACCTTGGACGCTGCCCCAGGTACCTGCCGCGTTACAACCCGATAGGGCTGCCGCCTGGCAGCTTCAGCGGGCTGGATCGAACCCCTTCCCGCTCCACGGGTCTGCTCTTGTATCACTCCTTTGGAATCACACCCATGTCCGCTCACCAGAGCCTCGTCGTCCTTGCACGGGGCGGTTACGCCGCTCGAGGCGTCATCTATTTGATCATTGGCATCTTCGCCCTGCTCGCCGCCCAGGACTCGACAAAACCCAAGGACAGTCACCGCAGCCTCGAGGCATTGCTGAGTCAGCCATTCGGTTATGTACTGGTCGGCCTGGTGGTGGCCGGACTGCTTTGCCTTTGCAGCCTGGCGGGTGCTGCAAGCCGTGCGCGACGTTGATCATCACGGCAGCAACTTCAAGGGGCTGGTGATTCGGGCCGGCTTGCTGGCAGGAGGCCTGGTCAACGGGGCGTTGGCCTTCTTTGCCCTGGGCCTGCTGGTCAGTGGCCTCAAGAGTTCGGGCGGTGATGGCGGTTCGCAAACCAAGGACCTGTTGGCGCAAATGCTGTCCTGGGAACATTCGAACCTGCTGATCTACCTGATCGCCCTCATTCCTTTCGGCGTGGGCATCGCTCACCTGATCAAGGGCTGGAAGGCCACGTTCGAGAAGTACTTCGAAGCCGATGAAGACGTCATGCGTTACGTCCGCCCCGTCTCGCGCTTCGGTTTGATCGCCCGGGGTGTGGTGTTCCTCGAAATGGCTGTTTTGTTGGCGATCAGCGGTTCCAACTACAAGGCCATGGACCCACCGGGCATGAAGGACGCCCTCGATGCCTTGCAGAACTTACCGGCCGGCGCTGTGCTGTTGATGGTGATGGCCCTGGGGTTGATCGCGTTCTCGGTCTACAGCTTTGCCGAAGCTGCATGGCGCAAGATCAACATGGACGTGCCTGGAGTGGCCGGCAGATAGGGTTGGCCATTCGATACTAAGCCTGGGGAACAAGGCCTGCCCGCGATGAGGCCCGGATTTATTGATCCAGGCCTGCCGAAAATTCGGCACAATCGAGCTCTTCCAACAAGAGTCTCCCCCATGCTGATCGATGAAGAGCTAACCCTGAAAAAACTCGAGGTGTTCCTGGCTTTCATGCGCACGGGCAACCTCGCCCGCGCCGCTGCCGAGTTGCAGACCAGCAACGTCAGCGTGCACCGCGCCATTCACTCGCTGGAAAGCGCCCTGCGCTGCCCGCTGTTCAAACACGAAGGTCGCAACCTGACGCCGCTGGAAAGCGCTTACGTACTTGAAGAACGCGCGCAGAAACTGATCAATGACGTGGTCGAAAGCGTGCGCCTGACCCGCGAAGCCGCCGGGTTCTCCGCTGAACGTTTCAAACTCGGATCTCTGTATTCGCTAACTGTGAAAACCGTGCCGCAACTGATCATGGGCCTGAAAATTCGCCGCAGTGAACTCAATATCGACCTGATCCTCGGCTCGAACATCGACCTGCTCTACAAGCTGAAAAACATGGAAGTCGACGCAATCCTCGTGTCGCTGGACGACAGCATCAACGACCCGGATTGCGAGCAGATTGCGCTGTTTTCCGATGACATCTTTCTCGCCACACCGGCAGATTCAAAGTTCGCCCAGCGCAGTGAAGTGGATTTGGCGGAAGTGCGTGATGAAACGTTCATCACCCTGACCCAAGGCTTTGCCACCCATCAGGATGGTGTGCGGGTGTTCAAGCAGGCGGGGTTCGAACCGAAAGTGGCGATGCAGGTGAATGACATTTTCACCCTGCTGAGCATGGTCAGTTCCGGGGTGGGCTATGCGTTGCTGCCGGGAAGGATTGCAGCGGTGTATGAGAATCGGGTGAAGTTGATTCCGTTGCAGGCGCGGTATCGGTTGCAGCAGCACATCGGGGTGGTGTTCCTGAAGGCCAAGGAACGCGACCCGAATTTGCTGGCGTTGCTGGCAGAGTGTCGGATGTATGCCAATCGGCAGGCTTGACACCGGGGTGAATCAATCGCGAGCAAGCTTTGCTACCACATGAGTTGCACTTTACTTCTGTGGGAGCAAGGCTTGCCCGCGATGGCGTCAGAGCGGGTTAACCGACAATCCCCCGAACGATGAAGTACAGCAACGAAGGCCCAAGCAGGCACCCAAGCCCGGTGTGGAAAGTCGCCGTCAGCGCCCCATAAGGCACCAGCCGCCGATCAGTCGCAGCCAATCCAGCCGTCACACCGCTGACTGTGCCGGCCAACCCGCCGAAGACCATGGCTGAGCGCGGATTATCCAGGCCCATCCAGCGCGCTGCCATGGGGGTGCCGACCATCACCAGGATCGCCTTGATCAGGCCGGTGGCAATCGACAGCGCCACCACATCCGAGCTTGCCCCAATGGCCGCGCCGGTGACCGGCCCGACGATGTAAGTCACCGCGCCCGCGCCAATAGTGGTCATGCTCACCGCATCGCGATAACCAAATGCCCAGGCCATGCACGCGCCGACAATGAACGGCAGAATCGTGCCCAGCAACAACGCAATCACCCCGATCAGCCCGGCCTTCTTCGCCTCGGTCGCCTGCACTTCAAACGCCGTGGCCACAATCGCAAAGTCACGCAACATCGCCCCGCCCATCAGGCCGATACCTGAGAACAACGTCAGATCCGCCAGGCCTTTCTGCCCGCCTGTGAGGGTGCCTCCGACCCACGCCAGTACCAGCCCGATGACGATGGCAATCGCCGAACCATGGATCCGCCCAAACGTCAGGCGCCTGGACAACACCACCGACACCCACATGATCACGCCAACAAACGCAAAGGCGGTGATCAGTCCGTTATGCTCAAGGCCTTTCTCGATGAGGTCCCACATATCAGCGGCCTCCTACTGGCGTGCCGACCGGGCTCAGGGCCTCAGGCTCGTCGGGCAAGGGCTCACCTTTATGAGTCCGGCTGATCAAGGCAATGGTTGCGCCGCAGATCAACACCGAACCGATCGCCGCCAGCACCGCCACCGGGCCACCGTGCAGCGCCGCGACGACGTTCTGTTGGGCTGCCATTGCCACCACCACCGGAATGTACATCGCGCCCCAGAAGCCGACGCCCATCTCGCAATCCTTGGTCATGCCGCCGCGCTTCTGCATCCACAAACGTGCGCAGATCAACAGGATCATCGCGATCCCCACACCACCCACGTTGGACTTCACTCCCAGCAATACGCCGAGCATGTCACCCATGATCACCCCTGCCAGCGTACAGATCGCCAGCAACGCCACACCGTAAATAATCATTGTTGTAGTTCCTCAATGTGCATCGTCGAATGTTGTTTTTGTTGTTCGAAGGCCTGAGCGTGGTCTAGGGTTGGCGGTTTCCCTCCTCACGCAACAGCGCCTGCAAGGTGTCGAGGCGAGCACTGTCGAAGGCAGTGACCGTGCCCGAGTCGAACACCCGGCGCGCCAGCCCGGTCAGTACGGCACCGGGCGGCAATTCGATCTGTAGCCGTACGCCGCGCTCGTAGGCACTTTGCACGGTGCCGCGCCAGTCCACCACGCGGCACATGTTCAAGGCGAGGTCGTCGCGCAAGGCTTCGGTGTTGATGATTGGCCGTGCGCGACTGCCACTGAGATAGCTGGTTTTCGGGGCGTTCAATTGCACCTTGGCAAAGGCTTCAGCCAGGGTTGCCGCAGGCCTGTCGAGCAGCGGGCAATGGGAAGGAACGCTGACTGCCAGACGCTTGACCAGGCCCGCCCCGTGAGCCTTCGCCAGTTCCGCCACCGCTTGCATGGCCTCGTCACTGCCGGCAATCACCACCTGATTGTCGGCGTTGATATTGGCCAGATACACCGGCGAGTCGGCTCCGTGAACCTGGGCTAACAGGGTTTCTACCCGCGCCAGATCGAGCCCGATGATGGCGGTCATGCCGTAACCGGCCGGGTAGGCCTGTTGCATCAGTTCACCGCGCAGGCTGACCAGATGCAGTGCATCGGCAAAGCTCAAGGCACCGGCCACAACTGCAGCGGGATAGGCGCCAATGGACAAGCCGGCCACGTAATCGGGCGCTGTCGCCAACTGGCGCGAGGCGGCAACTGCAGCGATCAGCAAGCACAGTTGCACCGCCCGCGTCGACTCCAGGGCCTGCACTGAATCCAGCAGCAGGACATCTTCGCCGAGCACTGCACTCGCTTCGAGCACAGTCTCGCGGGGCAGCCGCTGGAGCATCCCCGGCTGCTGGGCGCCCTGCCCCGGAAACACCAGCAAACTGCTCACGCTGCCTGCTCCCGCAGGTTCCATGGATCTGCGGTCAGGCAAGCACCACAGGCCTGCTTGAGCAACACCCGGTCCGAGCGCCCAGCCCATTCACGCAATGCCACCGCGCCCAAGGGGGTCTGCAACTGCATATCCACCGGGCATGCTGCGCTATCCAGAATCTTCAACAGCTCCCGGGCCTGGAGCCGAGGCAACGGCTCGGGGGTGCGCAGGATCAAGTCCAGGTCACTGTGCGGGTGCAAGGCCAGCGGTGCGCTGGCGAGATGGAACTTGGCGCTGGCCAGTTCAAACCCGGCGCTGGCCAGTTCGAACCCGGCGCTGCCGCTCACACCCCAGACCCAACCGCAGTCATCAAGCATTGGCCGCAGGTGCTTCAGGGCATGCAGCGCTGGCAGGTCGCGTTCGCTCGAAACATGACACAGCGATTCGGGCTGCACCCGCTGGCGAACCGAATCAACCCGCATGACCGCGGCAAAGCGGTGTTCACGCAAACGCCCACGCACCCCGACCGGTATTTCACCCGCGGCACCCAGCGCTCGCCGCACCACCACCGGGTGCCCTGCGCGGATCGCATCGAACACCCACTCAGGCGCGTCTGCCGGCAGCTGCTGCACAGTCATGCCCCAGAGCAGATCGTGGGCCAGGTACACGTTCACCACTGAGCCCTCAGCAACTGGCGAACCTTGCTCGAAGCCTCACGGTTAGTCGCACCCAGACGACTGCTCAGGTCGCGACTGCCGCCAGCCACATCGGCAACCGCCAGACCCAGGCATTCCGTCACCCGCGCAACGTCGTTGGCGGTGGGCCGCTCGATCTGCTCCACCGACAGGGTTTCCCACAAAGACCGAGGCTGGCGTAGCTGTCGATGTCATACGCCATGGGCGGCACACTGGCGGCCAGGGTTTCCAGCTCTTCGACGCTGCGAAGTGTCACCCGGGCGGCCGAAGCCTTGCCCATCGCATGCACCATCACGCCTGGATCACGCAGGGCAATCAAGCGGTTGGCCTGATAGCCGTGGGCCAGAAAAGCCCCGGACATGGCCTTGCCCACCAGCAAGCCAATCACCGCATGACCGGCCAGACGGGCGCGGGCGTAGCTGTCCGCCGCCCCGGCCAATGCCTGGTGAATGCCCAGCGCCTCTTCGCGCCGGCCATAGGCCTGGCTTGGGACATCGACAATGGCGATCACCGCGCGTTTGCAAGGTTTACCCTGATCGGCCGCGATCACTTCATCCACGGCAATCGCCAGGCCCCAACCCTCCAGCAGCCCAACTTCGCCGTTACGAGCCCGGGGAAAGCGGTTGTGCGGATCGGCCACTACTGCGATAAAGCGCGCGGCCTTACCACCCAGCTCCGCGTCTGCAACTCGCAACGATGGCGGCAGACCCTCAAGCATTTTTGCGCCTGCACTCAAGGCTTCGAACCAATGCAGGCCGCGTAGGGAATACGAACTCATGAGCGCTCTCCTCGGTACAGGTCGCGAACCGTTGCCGGCTCGATTTGCGGTTCGGTGTCCAGTTGCGCCAGACGATGCAGGAACAGCGCCGCCTGCTGGCTGCGCCGCCGGGTCGGCAAACCCTGTTGGAGTAGTTCACTGATGTGCTGCTGGATCTGCACCACGTCGTCGGCGACATAGCGGTCCACCAGGCCGCTGGCGAAACGTTGTTCGCCACCGGTGAGGCTCCAGATGAAGGGCCGATCGCGGGAATCGTATTCCTCAAGTCCGGCTTCCTGCTCGATCACTTGCGGGCCGTTCAAGCCCAGACGCGCTTCGCGCGTGACCACCAGATAACTGCACAACCCGGCCGCGATCGACATGCCGCCAAAACAGCCGACACTGCCCGCCACCACGCCCACCACCGGCTGGTACTGCTGAAGATCGACAATCGCCGCGTGGATGTCGGCAATCGCCGCCAGGCCCAGGTTGGCTTCCTGAAGCCTCACACCGCCGGTTTCCAGGAGCAACACGGCGCGGGTCGGCACCCCTTTGCGGTTGTCCTCTGCGGCCAGCTCCAGGGCGCCGGCCATTTTTGCGCCGCCGACTTCACCCAGGCTGCCGCCCTGGAAAGCCCCCTCGATGGCGGCAATCACCACTGGCAAACCGTTCAGAAGGCCCTTGGCGATGACCACGCCGTCATCGGCCTGAGGCACCACACCCTGGCGCGCCAGCCACGGCGACATGACTCGCTGGAACGGGTCGAGCAACTCGCGAAACGTGCCGGTATCGAGCAAAGCTTGCGCCCTTTGCCGGGCACCCAGTTCGACCAGGCTGCATGAGTTGGCCAACGTGGTTAAGTCAGTCATGGCCGATCTCCTCGAAGCCCTGTTCCAGGCGCAAGCGCACCACGCCGGGGGTGGCGCCGAAATCATGTATTTCGATGGCCATTGCCGGGTAAGCCTGCCCCTCGAACATCCGGGCAAACAGGTGCTGCCAACGCTGTTCACTGCCATTGACCGAGGTCTGCACGGCGATGGTCAGTTTGCCGGCCTGACCCGGTTCAATCAGCACTTCAAGGTCCCCGGAGCCGACACAGCCCACCAGGGTACGGCCGCGAGGCGGCTGCCCGGCGGGGAATTCAAACGATAAGGTTTCCATCAGAACGCTCCCTGAATCATGCCGTCGCCAGATTCGATACGGTCGAGCAGCAGGCAGGCTGCGAGCAAGTCCGCGGCGCCGCCGGGCGAGGCATTCAATGCGATGAGTTGTTGGTCGAGTTCGTGCAGACGGCGACGCCCGGCAAGACTGGCGCTGCCACCAGCGTCGAGCACCGCCCGAGCGCCCTGCTGCATGGCGTGTAAACCCGGTTCGCCGGCACGATAGAGCACGCAGGTATCGGCCAACTGCGCCATGATCGCCAGCAACGCGTCGAGCCGAGCATTCTGCTCACCATGGCCGGCGTCGCGACTGCGCTGCAGCTGCGGCAAAGCCCGCTGGATCACCGCCGGGAAACCCGCCTGTGCCTCTTCCCGCGCACCGCGAGCACCGTAACGTTGCGCCACCTGGGCGCCGTGGCTGAGCACACGCGGTGCATCACCGTCCTCCAGCAGCGCCAGCCGCGCCGCACGTGCCGCCACCGCATGGGCCGCCCGGGATTGCGGTGCGAGTGCTGCGGAGGTGACCAGCAATCCCAAGGCCCAAATGCCGCCTCGATGAGTATTGATTCCGCCTGTGGTGGCGAGCATCGCTCGCTCGCCGTCCCGGCCAATGCGCCCAATCGCTTCGCGCAGGGGCAGGCCCACTTCGCCGAATTCGATGGCGGCTTCGGCCATTTCCTTGAAGGCCGGCCACAGGGTCAGCGCCGAGGCGTGCATCAGCCCCAGGTGCAAATCGGTGTGCGCGCCGTTACCGCGACGGTCGACCAGAGCGGGTTTGGGCGACAGGTCCGCTTCATCGATCAACGCCTCGACGGCCAGGTCGGCCAATCGATCAGCCAGGGACAGCGGTTTCGCTTGCAGGTTGAATGCGTGCATTACCAGCTCCTGAATTTGGCGGGCGGGTTGTACAAACCGCCGGACCACTCGACCAGATCGGCCACGCTTTTTGCTGCAAGCAGCTCGCGGGTGGCGTCGGTGCGGCGGATACCGAGGTCTTCGGGCAAGGCGATCAGGCCTTCGCGGCGCATGCGTTCGGTGTCTTTCGGGTTGTGGCGCAGGCCGATGGCAGTCACTCCCGCGACCGCGGCGATCATTGCCTGGCGCTCTTCCAGCGAACGCGCCTTGTACAGGTAGGCGATGCCTTCTTCGGTGAGCAAGTGGGTGACGTCGTCGCCGTAGATCATGATCGGCGCCAGCGGCATGCCGCTTTTCTTCGCCACGTCGACGGCGTCGAGGGTTTCGACGAAGGTCGGTTTGCCGCCCTCCTGGAACGTCTCGACCATTTGCACCACGAGTTTTTTGCCGCGTTCGAGCATCGGCTGCTGCGAGTCGTCGTGACGCATGTCGAGCCAGGCCGGGGTGTCGTGACGGCGACCGCGCGGGTCGTGGCCCATGTTCGGCGCACCACCGAACCCGGCCAAACGCCCACGAGTCACGGTCGAGGAATGCCCGTCACCATCCACCTGCAGGGTCGCGCCGATAAACAGATCCACCGCGTATTGCCCGGCCAGTTGGCAGAACATCCGGTTGGAACGCAACGAGCCGTCGCGGCCGGTGAAAAACACGTCCGGCCGGGCGGCGATGTAGTTTTCCATGCCCAACTCGGTGCCGAAGCAATGCACGCTTTCGACCCAGCCGCTCTCGATCGCCGGGATCAGCGTCGGGTGCGGGTTGAGCGTCCAGTTGCGGCAGATCTTGCCTTTGAGGCCGAGGGATTCGCCGTAAGTTGGCAGGATCAGTTCAATGGCGGCGGTGTTGAAACCGATGCCGTGATTGAGCGACTGCACGTTGTGTTTTTCGTAGATACCGCGAATCGCCATCATCGCCATCAGCACGTGCACAGGCTTGATGTGGCGCGGGTCGCGGGTGAACAGCGGCTCGATATAGAACGGCTTGTCGGCAACCACGACGAAATCCACCCATGAGGCCGGAATATCCACGCGCGGTAATTCGCTGACGTCGTCGACCAATTGGTTGACCTGGACGATGACGATGCCGTCGCTGAACGCGGCCGGTTCGATCAGGGCGGGCGTGTCTTCAGTGCTGGGCCCGGTGTAGATATTGCCGGCACGGTCGGCCATGAAACCGGCCGAGAGCACGACGTTGGGGGTCAGGTCCACTACCAGCCGTGCGTAGAGTTCGATGTAGGTGTGGATCGCGCCGATTTCCAGCAAGCCGTCTTCAAGCAACTGGCTGATGCGCAGGCTTTGGGTGCCGGCGAAGGAGAAGTCGAGCTTACGGGCGATGCCGCGTTCAAACAGATCGAGGTGCTCCGAGCGTCCGACGCTGGGCATGATCATGTGCAGGTCGTGGAGCTTTTCAGGATCGGCTTTAGCGAGCGAGCGGGAGAGGAAATCCGCCTGCTTCTGGTTGTTGCCCTCCAGCACCACGCGATCGCCGGGCAGGATCAACGCTTGCAGGGCTTGGACGATCTTCCCGGTGGGCAGCACCGCGCCGTCGGCTAAATCCTTGACCAGTTCCAGACGCCGCTGCTTCTCGCTGCGCCGCCGCGTCCATCGCGGGTCGGGGGATATTGTTGTTGTCATGACCACTCCAGAGGTTCGCTGTCGTGGTCTCACCTTAGGAGTGTTGCGGGGGAGCATCAATCAAGCACAGCGACGAACCGTTACGGTTAGCGTAACGATTCATCGCTGAAACAGGCACTCAGTTGTGGCGCAGTATCGAAAAGTTCAGCGCACTGGCTACGCACAGCCAGATGAGATACGGAAACAGAATCAAGCCGGTGACCAGGTCCAGGCGCAAGGCCAGCACGACCATCGCCGCGACCACCAGCCACAGCAGCGAGATGATCACCATCCCGGCGAAGATCCGGTGGGCGCCAAAGAACACCGGAGTCCAAAGCGTATTCAGGGCAATTTGTGCCGCCCACAGGGCCAGCACAACCTGGCTTCCGGGCATCAGGCTCAAGCGATACCCCGCCCAGGCGAGCAACAGATAGATAATCGACCAGGCCACAGGAAACAGCCATTTGGGCGGGGTGAAGCTGGGTTTGTTGAGTTCTTCGTACCATTGCCCGGGTTTGAAAATGATCCCGGTGCTCGCCGCAGCACCGCAGGCTATGAGAAATATTAGAAAGGTCATCATCTGTCCTTAGCTGAGGCCAGCTATCTGGTTTGGGAAAGCCGTGACGGCAGTCTCAGGGTTGGACAACCCGGGTAAGCGAAAAAGTCTGCGGGGGGTGATTGTTTTTCACCCGCCTGGCTCACCCCAGCAACGCGGTGATCCACCGGGCCTGACGGGCCAGGTCTTGCACCTTCTGCTCCGCGACGCCCTTGCGCGCCATGGCGAAGCTGCCCAGGGTCTTGTGCTTTTGCTGCAGCAGACGCTGCCACTTGGCCAGGAACAACGGGCTGCGGGCCTGCATCTGCAGCGGGCCGAAGTACAGCTCCTGGGCAGAATACCGTACCGGTGCATCGCGCTCGGCCACGATGATTTCGTAATAGAAGCGGTTTTCCTGCAGCAGCTCCTCGCAGAGGATGCGGTAGCCGTTATCCATCAGCCATTGGCGCAGCGGTTGCTCGCCGCCGTTGGGTTGCAGGATCAGGCGTTCGGTGCCGCTCAGGTGGGCTTTACCGCTGGCGAGGATGTCGCGGATGGTCTCGCCGCCCATGCCGCAGACGGTGATCACGGTGATGCCATCGTCGGGTTTGATCGCCGCCAGACCATTGGCCTGGCGAACCGTGATGTGATCGTGCAGGTCGTTTTCGCGAACGGTGCGTTCGGCCGAGCGGAACGGCGTCAGCGCCACCTCACCCGCGACCGCGGCCGCAATCACGCCACGGCGCATCAAGGCCACCGGCAGGTAGCCGTGATCCGAGCCGATATCGGCCAGCCGTGCGCCGGCTGGCACGTGCGCAGCCACGCGCTCCAGGCGCATGGACAGTGTATGTTGGTTCAACTGCGGTTCCTTCTTGCACGGGTATCCGGGCCGTAGCCGGATCAAGAAGAGATTGTGTCGGCCAATGGTATGGATTTCAATAAGCGGCGGTCGTCGGATCAGTGGAACCACTGAAGAGTCAAATTCATCCAACATCGATATGCAAAATCGCCACCGGTTTACGCCGTTCGATTTCAATGATGACTTTCAGGGATTGACGCTTTGAGAAGAACCCGAGCTGGCACGGCGAGCGACACAAGTGATAACCCGGTTACGGCCCAACCACGATCGTGGCGGACATTCGCACTGCCAGGCAGCATTTTCCTGACCGGCGTCGTCCTCTCCGTCACCCTCGGGACCCTGGATTCACGAGAAGAATCCCAGGCAGCGAGAGCCCAGTTGATTTCCACGCTGGCCAATATCAGGGCGCACCTTGAGAGCGAAGTGCGTTCAACGTTTGATGTGACTGAAGGCATCGGCCAGCTGGTGAGAGTAGATGGTGAAATTTCGTCTGCTCATTTCGACGGAATGGCCCGGCAGGCGATTTCATCCCAGCCGCATATTCGCCACATCGCGCTGGCGCCTGACGACGTCGTGCGCAATATCTTTCCGCTGGAAGGAAACCGCAAAGTCCTGGGGCTGGACTATCGCAAGCTTCCTGAGCAATACCGGGCGATCGAACGATCTCGCGAACAAAAGAAGCGCTTTTGGCTGGGCCCGTGCATTTGGTTCAGGGTGGCCTGGCATTCATCCATCGTCGACCCGTTTTCATCAGCCACTCTGGCGGCGAAGACACTTACTGGGGCAATGCTTCAGTCGTCGCAGACGTGCTTCAACTGCTCACTGCCAGCGGTATCGTTGCCAATAAAAACTTGCAACTGGCCCTTCGCGGAGAAGATGCAACAGGTGCAAGCGGCGGGATGATCTACGGTGCGCCTGAAATATTCGAGGGGGACGCAGTCACCACGGTAGTTGATGTTCCAGGTGGCCAATGGGAGCTCGCGGCGCTGCCGCAGCAGGGCTGGCCGGCGAGTTCCCTGTTCAAATCGCCGCTGTTTCTGGTGGCCCTCACCTGCACCGGCTTGTTCACCTTTTTCGCCGCGCAACTGAGCAAGAGCCATCTGCTTGTTCGCCAACGCCATGCTCAATTAGCCCACGAGGTTGAAGAACGGCGGACGCAGAAAGCCCTGCTGCTCGACATCGTCGACAACGCCCCATCACTCATTTACGTCTACGACACGGAGGGCAAACTTCGACTGTGCAACCGCATGTTCGAACAAGCTGCTGGTCTTACTTTCGAGGAAATGGAGGGCAAAACCCGCGAAAGTTATCTGCCCTTTACCGAGGCCAAAACCCTGCGCGAAAACGACCAACACGTGATTTCGAGCGGCGGCAGTTTACGATTTGAGGATCAGGTCAAAAAACAGGGTATGACGCGCACCTACCTGACGACCAAGTGCATTTTGAAAGGGCCAAGTGGGCAGGCTTCAGGGGTGCTGGGGATTTCCACCGACATCACCGAAATCAAACAACGCACCGAACAGTTGCGTCTTGCGGGAATCGTTCTGGATAACACCGCTGACGGTGTGATCATCACCAATGCACGCGGACACATACTCTCGGTCAACGCAGCCTACATGAAGATTTCAGGCTTCAGTGCCGAGGAGTCCATAGGCTTGAAGCCGAACATACTCATCACTGACAAGCAAGATAACGCCTTTTACCGGCAGATTCTCAAAAGCCTGAAGACCACCGGTTTGTGGCGCGGCGAACTGTGGAATCGGCGAAAAAACGGCGAGCTTTATCCGGAATGGCTGACCATCAACGCTGTTTACAATGACGATGGCAACGTCAATAACTACGTTGCGGTGTTTTCGGACATTTCAGCGATCAACCAATCGCAATCCGATCTGGAGCGAATGTCCCATTACGACCCGGTGACCGCCCTGCCCAATCGAGCCTTGTTCAATGAACGGCTGCAGCATTCCCTCGATCTGTCGCTGAGCTATAACCAGTTCCTGGCAGTGGTGGTGCTGGATCTTGATGGTTTTAAAACAGTGAATGACAGCCTGGGGCACTCCTTGGTGACCTGCTTCTGCAACAGGCATCGTCGAGGTTCCTGGCGTGCGTGCGTTCCGAAGATACGGTGTCCCGGCTGGGAGGTGATGAATTTGCGCTGATACTGAACAATCTTGCCCACCCCACCGACGCCATCATCGTTGCGAAAAAACTCCTGGTATCACTTCAGGAACCCTTCGATTTAAAAGGCACTTCCACCTTGGTGACGGCAAGCATCGGCATATCAGTGGCGCCCCACGACGCCGAGACGCCTGAGCAATTACTCAGGCAAGCGGATACGGCCATGTACGGCGCGAAGGAAGGAGGACGCAACGACTACCGTTTTTACCAGCCTGAAATGACCTTGCGTGCCCAGGAAAGACTCAATGGCGAGCGCTTCCTGAGGCGTGCAGTGCTTAACCATGAATTTGAAGTGTGGTATCAGCCAAAAATCAACCTGCTGGACAATACAGTTGCAGGCGCCGAGGCGCTCGTTCGCTGGCGCGATCCTTTACAGGGCCTGATTTTCCCGGGCGAATTCATACCTTTGGCGGAAAACACCGGTTTGATCATCCAGATCGGCGAGCAAGTGATCGAAATGGTCTGCAGGGATATCAGGCGCTGGGCTGATCTGCAGATAGTGCACGGTGTTATCGCCATCAATGTGGCGCCTCTGCAAATCGACCGCAGCGATTTCGTCGAAACCCTCAAAAGTGCCTTGCGAGCCTTCGACTTGCCCGCGCATGTGCTGGAGGTAGAAGTCACTGAAAGCCTCATGATGGCAAGCCCCGAACATTCCAGGGAAGTCCTGGCTACGTTGCAAGGCCTTGGCGTAACCACTTCCATCGACGACTTTGGTACAGGCTATTCCTCGCTGGCGTACCTCAAGCTCTTGCCCATTGACCACCTGAAAATCGATCGCAGCTTTATTTCCGATCTACCCAACGATTCGCGCGATGTGGCGATCACCAAAACCATCGTGGAATTGGGGCATGCCCTGGGCTTCAAAATCATTGCCGAAGGCGTGGAAACCGAAGCGCAGCACAGCTTTCTCAAGCAGACAGGCTGCGATCAGGCACAGGGGTACCTGTATGGCCGGCCAATGCCTGCCGCAGATTATGAGGCCTGGCTGAATGGACGGCAGTAGTCGGTCCTGAATACGTCAAAGACACTTTTTGAGCTGAGACGTTTCAGCCGTTGCCCGGATAATCGCAGGCTAACGGATGAAACGTCGAGGTTCAGCATGACAAGCGCCGCCGCAGAGCAGGTCAGCCCGAAGACCCTGAGAAAAGTGATAGTCGCCGCCGCTATCGGCAATTTTGTCGAGTGGTTTGATTTTGCCGTCTACGGCTTTCTGGCGACGACCATCGCCCAGCAATTTTTCCCCAGTGGCGATGCCAGCGTCGCACTGCTGAAAACCTTCGCCGTGTTCGCCGTGGCCTTTGCGTTTCGGCCCTTGGGCGGGATTTTCTTTGGCATGCTGGGGGACCGGATTGGGCGCAAGCGCACCCTGGCGATGACAATCCTGCTGATGGCCGGCGCGACGACCCTGATAGGCTTGTTACCCACGTACGCAGCGATTGGTGTCATGGCCCCGGTGCTGCTGAGCCTGATCCGCTGCGCCCAAGGGTTTTCCGCCGGGGGTGAGTACGCGGGTGCCTGCGCCTATCTGATGGAGCATGCGCCTAATGACAGACGAGCCTGGTATGGCAGTTTCATCCCGGTGTCGACCTTTGCGGCGTTCGCCTCGGCGGCGGTGGTGGCTTACGCGCTCGAAGCGTCTTTGTCCGCTGAAGCCATGGGCAGTTGGGGCTGGCGCCTGCCGTTCCTGATTGCCGCGCCACTGGGGCTGGTGGGCCTGTACCTGCGCTGGAGGCTGGATGAAACGCCGGCTTTCCAGGCCGTGACTCAACAGCATGCGGTGGCACACTCCCCGCTCAGGGACACGTTTCGCGACCACGGCAAAGCCATCTGCTGCCTGGGCGCCTTCATCTCGCTAACGGCCCTGTCGTTCTACATGTTCACCACCTATTTTGCGACGTACCTGCAAGTTGCCGGCGGCCTGAGTCGGGCAACAGCGTTGCTGGTGTCACTGATCGCCCTGATTTTTGCCGCGCTGATTTGCCCGCTGGCCGGGTTGTACTCCGACCGGGTGGGCCGACGGATGACCGTAGCGAGCGCCTGCGTGCTGTTGATTGTGGTGGTGTACCCGTCATTTCTGATGGCCAGTTCCGGGTCGTTTGCAGCGTCTATCCTGGGCGTGTTGCTGCTGGCGATTGGCGCAGTGTTGTGCAACGTGGTCACCGCGGCATTGCTCTCGGAAACCTTCCCGACCCGCACTCGCTACACCGCGTCAGCGATCACCTACAACATGGCCTACACCCTGTTCGGCGGCACCGCGCCGCTGATGGCGACCTGGCTGATCAGCACCACCGGCAGCAATCTCTCGCCAGCGTTCTACCTGATCGCCATTGCCCTGCTCGCGCTCGCCGGCGGCCTGGCCCTGCGCGAGACTTCAAGGGTTTCGCTTCACGATATTCCGACAGGCAACGTCTCCAGCAGCGCCTCCAAACTCATCGGTTTGGCAAAATAATATCCCTGGGCTTGCGTCGCTCCCATTTCGCGCAGCAAGTCCAGCGTCGCCTGGTCCTCCACGCCTTCGGCCACCACGCTCAGGTCCAGTGATTCGGCCATGCGCACAATCGCCCGCACGATCGCCCGGCTGCGCGGGCTGGAGGTAAGTTCGAGGATGAACGACTTATCAATTTTCAAGCCACTGAAGCGGTACTGGTGCACATAGCTCAGGGAGGAGAACCCGGCGCCGAAGTCATCGAGCACCACCGACATGCCGTTGTCGGCCAGTTGCTGCATGGTCAGACGGGCTATGGCCGGTTCTGCCACCAGCGCGCCTTCGGTCAGCTCCAGGCAAATGCGCGAAGGCGCGACCTGGTGGCGGGCCAGCAGGGCCAGGACATCACTGGCGAATTCCGGGCGCGTCATGCTGTAGCTGGAGCAGTTAACGTGCACCGGCGGCCAGTTGGCGTGCTCCGGTTGGGCGAGGATCACCGCGATGCAATTGAGCATGTACAGGTCCAGCCGACCGATCAGGCGCAAGCCCTCGACATCCGGCAGGAACTCGCCCGGCCCGATTACCCGGCCCCCAGGCTGATGCCAGCGAATCAGCGCTTCAAGCGCCAGCAGTTCGCCGGTTGCGACGCTGACGATCGGCTGGAAATACGGCAGCAACTCATCGGTGCGCTTGAGCGCATTGCGCAGTGCCCCTTCGCGCTCGACCTGATCCGAGACTTCACGGCGCACTTCCTGGTTGAACACCGCAAAGCTGTCGCGCCCGGCACTCTTGACCCGGTACATCGCCGCATCGGCATCGCGCAGCAAGTCCGCCGGCTCGTGATGGAACTGACTGTCGGCGCTGACGATTCCGATGCTGCAGGATGAAAACACCTCAAGACCGTTGATGAAAAACGGCAGGTCGAACGCCACCAGGATCCGCTCGGCGATGTCGATCACCACTTCCAGCGGCGCGTCCGGTGCCAGCACCGAAAACTCGTCGCCGCCCAGGCGCGCCAGCAGGTCAGTTTCCCGCAGGCAACCCCGCAGGCGTTGCGCGGCTTGCATCAACAGCAGGTCGCCGAAGTGATGGCCGAGGCTGTCATTGACCATCTTGAACCGGTCGAGGTCGATGAACATCACCGCCAGATGCCCGCCTTCGCTGCCGAACCGCGACCAGGCCACGCCAAGACGCTGCTGCAGACAAGTACGGTTGGGCAGCCCGGTCAGCGCGTCGTGCAGGTTCTCGTGCTGCAGCTTGGCGTTGGCGTGATCAAGCTCACGGGTACGGTTCTGTACCCGGGCTTCAAGCTTGAGGTTGGCGGCATGGATCGCCTCGGCTGCCGTGCGACGCGACAACGCCGTGTCGATGTGCCGCGAGACGAACGTCAGCAGCTCCTGATCGCGCAGGGTATAGCGCACCTGCGAGGTATAGCTTTGCACCGCGAGCACGCCACGTACGACGTCGCCATCGAACAACGGAATACCGAGCCAGGAGTAGGAACGCATATGCGCCTCGGCCAGTTCGGTTTCATGGGTGGCGGACAAGCGCTCGGCCTCGGCCGAATCCACCAGGCATGGTCGCCGCTGGCGGATCACATACTCGGTCAGGCCCCGGCGCCCACGGCGTGCCAGCGGGCGGGTGGTCTGGCGCTCATCGACATAATAGGGAAAGGTGACTTCGCCGTTGGCGTCGTCGAACAGTGCGATGTAGAAGTTGTGGGCGAACAGCAGTTCACCGACGATGCCATGCAAGGCCTCGAACAGCTCGGTCATGTCCCCCGGCCGGCTCGACAGTTCGGCAATCTGGAACAGCGCGCTCTGCAGGTGTTCGGCGCGTTCGCGCTCCGCCACTTCCTGGCGCAGCGCGTCGTTGAGTGCCGACAGCTCGAGGGTCCGGCGCAGCACCGTCGCTTCCAGGTCCTCACGGTGCAGAATGCGGTCCAGCGCCATGGCCACGTGACGGGCTACCACCAGGAACAGCGCGCGGTCCTCAGCGCTGTAGGTGCGGGACACCTCGTAGACCTGCATGGCTAGCATGCCGAACACTTCATCAGAGGCATTTTTCAGCGGCGCGCCCATCCAGAACTCCGGACGGTCTCCCACGCAGTAGAAGCGACCCTCCTCCTGGGCCGCGAGCATGCCGGCCGCGTCGATCAGCAGCGGCTGGCCACTGGTCAACACTTGCCCGGTCAACGACAGGTGCGCGGGGTCCAGGTACTCGTAGTGTTCGGCCTCCACGGCATCCACGTCGATGATGTCGACGTAGTACGGGTAGTCGATCTTGCCCGTGTGCGGGTCGTATAGCGCGAGATAGAAGTTCTCGGCGTCGATCAGGCTGGCCAGCAGCCGGTGCACCCCCACCAGGAACACAAAACGGTCGCGGGTCGAACTGGCCAGGTAGGTGATTTCATAGAGCACTCGCTGGGTAATCTGCGCGCGCGCCAGGGTGTTGGTCTGCACCTCGATGCCCAGGCGCTGGGCAAACTCGGCCAGCATCGGGTCGGCGGCATCATCCTGGGGCGCCAGTACCCACCCCAGCACGGTTTCACCGCGGCCGGTTGGCCAGCGGTGCAGGCGCCGGGTCAGGCAGAACGCTTCGAAGTCTTCGTTGGCAACAATGGCCGGCCAATGTTCCTGCGGCTCACCCTGCCCGACCAGATGCAGTTGCTCACCGGCGCGGTAAACCGCCCAATGGCCGGTGTGGGCACCGCTGCGCGCCGAATCGAGCAGACGTTCTATCGCGTCATGCCCGCCCGCCGCGGCCCGGCCGAGCGGGTCCGCGTGGCGTGGCGGCTGAGCGGCATCGGCTGCGCGGTCGCTCAATGGCTGCGGGGAGCCCTGCAATGGATCAAAACTCATCAACGCTCCCTGGGCCAGTAAACTGGCGATACCCACCTACCGATTGCGAGCAACGTGCCGGCGAGCATCCCGTTTAAGGCGTTTAGGAGTTTTTTCAACCGATTTATTCGCTTTGCGCTCAAGTTCGCCCTCGCCCGCACCTGGAAGTACTCCAGCGCTTCAACCCTGCGACGGATCTCGCGCCACTATCGCGGCGCAAATACGACTCCCACGCGCTCGGCATACTGCAACCAGGCCGCCTTCAGACGCTGCACCGTCTCGGGTTGGCTGGCCGCCAGGTCCGTAGTTTCGCCGCGATCCTTAGCCACATCGAACAGTTGCCATTGCGGCGGTTGCCGGTTGTCGCCAAAACCTGCCTGGGGCCGCATACCCAATAACTTCAGGTTGCCTTCGCGGTAGTAAGCATTGCCGAACAATTCGCCCGCCAGGTTATCGTTGAGGTGAGGGCTGCCCTTGCCCGCGAGCATGGGCAGCAGTGACTTGCCAGTGATCGGATGCCTGCTCGCCTCTGCCTGCTCCGGCAGCGCGATGCCCGCCAGCGCCAGGAAGGTCGGTGCCAGGTCGTCCACCCGCGCGACACCGTGCTCGATCCCCTGCCGGGCCAGCCACTTGGGCAGCTGGACAATTGCCGGAACACTGATGCCTCCTTCGGCGGTGGTGCCTTTGAACAGGTGAAACGGAGCAGCACTGACTTCAGCCCAACGCGGGCCGTAGTCCATCTGCGAGCCCGGCTGACCCAGGTTGGCGAAGCTGTTATCGGTGTGCGCTCCAGGCGGATAAAACTGCGCGTGATTCTCCGCTGCCGCGCCGTTGTCGGACATGAACACGATCAGGGTGTTGTCGTACTGGCCGGTTTGACGCAGGTACTCCACCAGGCGACCGATGTTGTGGTCGAGGTTATCGACCATGGCGGCGTAGATTTCCATCTTGCGCGCTTCGATCTTCTGTTGTTCCGGGGTCAACTGGTCCCACCCCGGCAGCTTCGGGTTGACCGGTAGCGGCTGTGCTGGCTGGACTTCGCTGGCGAGTACGCCGAGTTTTTTCATGCGTTCCAGACGCGACAGGCGGACATTGTCGTAGCCCTGGTCAAACCGCCCGCGGTATTTGTCCAGGTACTCCTTGGGCGCTTGCAAGGGCCAGTGTGGCGCGGTGTAGGCGGCGTAGGCGAAAAACGGCTTGCCATCCTTCTGGCTGTTTTGCAGGTAGCTGATCAGCTTGTCGGTGTAGAAATCCGTGGAATAGAAGTTCGCCGGCAGCTCCACGGGCTGGCCATTTTCTCGGTAATGCACCTGCTCGATTTTGCCTGGGTTGGTCGCCGCTGGCTTGAAGTGCGTCGCGCCGCCCTCCAGCAAGGTGAAAGATTGCTCAAAGCCGCGCTGGTCCGGGCCCTGATCCGCTTCCAGCCCCAAGTGCCATTTGCCGACCATCAGCGTGTTGTAGCCGCCGGTCTTGAGCAATTCGGCAACAGAATACGCCCGCTGGTTCAGGTAGCCCTCGTAGCCTGGCTTGCCCCGCTGGAACGGTTGCAGGGCTTCGGCCATGGTACCGAGCCCGGCCAGGTGGTTATCGGTGCCGGACATGAGCATGGAGCGCGTGATCGAACAGGTCGGCGCAGCGTACATGCTGGTGAACTGCAGGCCTTGACTGGCCAATTGATCCAGCGTCGGGGTCTGGATGTCGCCGCCATAACTGCCCAGGTCGGAATAACCCAGGTCATCGGCGAGAATCAGCAGGATATTGGGTTGCCTTGCCTCACCCGTGGCCGCCATGGCCAGGCCGCTACCCAGTGACAGCGCGCAAAAAGTGCCGCCGGCGGCATCCGCAAAAGACCCATAAATCCTCTCTTATTGTGTTTGACCAACGTTGATTGATACCGCGGCTCACTCTTCGAAAATCGCCACCGCCCGCACGAATCCTGCCGAGGCGTGCCGGATCTTGTAGGGAAGCAAGACACCACAAAACCCTTGGCCGGCAGGGTTTCCAGGTTGGCGAGTTTTTCCATTTGCCCGTAACCGATGTCTCGCCCGGCCTTGTGCCCTTCCCAGATGATGGCCGCGTCGCCGTCGGCGGCGAAGCGCTCGCGAGTGTATTTGAACGGCGCATCCCAGCTCCAGGCATCGGTGCCGACCACCCGCACTCCGCGCTCAAGCAAATACAAGGTGGCCTCGCGCCCCATGCCAATGCCGGCATCCAGGTAACCCGGCTGGCCGAACAGTGCGCCGGCGCGGGTATTGACCAGCACGATATCCAGCGGCTGCAGCACGTGCTCAATGCGCGCCAATTCGGCGGCGACCTCGTCGGCCGTCACCACATGCCCATCGGCCATGTGCCGAAAGTCCAGCTTCACACCCGGTTGCAGGCACCAGTCCAGCGGCAATTCGTCGATGCCAAATGCCGGCTGGCCGCCATCGGTGGTGGATGCGTAATGCCAGGGCGCATCCATGTGCGTGCCGCTGTGCGTGGTGATTTGCAGGCGCTCTGCCGCCCAGGATTCGTTGCCGGGCAGCTGCTCCAGTTGCAGTCCGGGGAACATGGCAGCCATTTCCGGCCAACCCTGTTGATGGTCCATGTAGTCGATCCTGGGCAATAGCGGAGGCGGATCGGTATAGGGATTGTTGTCGAGGGTGACCGACAGGTCGACGAGGCGACGTTCAGGCTTCATGAAAGGTCTCTCCGGTGAGCGGTATGTGCCTGGGAGGCGCTGGATTGAGGGAATTGCGAATGAGCGCCGCTACGTTGCCGTCATGGTTGAAGCCGGCAGCACGGGCGAGCGGGGTTTTCAGCGGCGGCAGGCGCCCGAATAGCGCCTCCAGCCGGGCGTCGGCGGCATAGGAAACAAGTTCGCGGCGTTCTTGCCCATAACTGGCCGCCAGGGCGTCAACCACCTGGGCGATGGACAGGTGCAACACCGGTAACTGCCACACCCGCTGACTCAGCAACGGGCCATCGATTTCGGCCGCGTGGATCAGGTTGTTCACGCAGCAACGGGCCGACATCCACCAGGCCGTCGCCTCGGGCGATACCGGACACTCGTAGGCGGCACCCTCGGCAAATGCACGCAGCAGATCGCTCATGAACGCCGAGCGCAAACCGTTGGGCTGCCGCGGTCGCGCCACAATTGCGGGCAGGCGCAGCACCCGACCGTCCACTTCGCCACGCCGGCCGAGGTCGCTGACCACACGCTCGACCATCGCCTTGTGCGTGCCGTAGG
Organism: Pseudomonas sp. TH10; assembly: GCF_016651255.1. Taxonomy (GTDB): domain Bacteria; phylum Pseudomonadota; class Gammaproteobacteria; order Pseudomonadales; family Pseudomonadaceae; genus Aquipseudomonas. The sequence goes on along the minus strand of NZ_JAEKEG010000034.1, from coordinate 11,850 downwards.
ACAATTGCGGGCACAACTCGGCCTGCTCGTTCATCTTCGCCGGCAAATCGCCGCCGTACACCGCGACGCTGCTGGCATACACCAGTACCGGCGGCACAGCCTTGTTGCGCAGTTGGTTGAGCAACTCCAGACTCGCCAGCAGGTTGACCTGATAGCCCAACTCGTACTGATCCTCCGCCGCCCCACCCGGAATGCTCGCCAGGTGAAACACCACATCGATGCCGTCGGCCAGCACACGGCGGATCAATGCCGCTTGCGTGATACTGCCGACATGACGGCGCAGCCGCGCATCATCCGGCAAGCCCTGCAGATCGGTATCCAGGACCAGCAGGGAACGGATGACCCGCCCCCGCAGACTGCCCCGCGCCAGCGAGGCAACGCACCAGCTCGCGGCCGACGAAGCCATTGGCTCCGGTAATCAACACACGCATATGGCGATCCTCAACCCTGGGCTTCAACGACGCGCTGGTCGATCGCACCGAACAACGACTGGCCTTCGCTTCCCAGGACGTCCATGCGCACGCGGTCACCAAAGCGCATGAAGCCGGTTCGCGCAGCGCCGTGCTCGATCATCTCGATCGCGCGGCGCTCGGCAATGCAGGCCGAACCGGCACTGCGCTCGGCATTGGATACCGTCCCGGAGCCGATCAGCGTGCCCGCGCGCAGCCGTCGAGTGAGTGCGGCATGGGCGATCAACTCGCCGAAGTTGAAGTTCATCTGCCCTCCGTGGGGATGACCAAACCACTGGCCGTTCCACTGCACGTGCAGCGGTAGCTGTACGCGACCATCGCACCAGGCCTCCCCCAGCTCGTCCGGGGTGATGGCCAGTGGCGCGAAGCTGGATGACGGCTTGGCCTGCAGGAAGCCGAAACCGCTGCGCATTTCCCGAGGGGCCAGGGCCCGCAGGCTGACGTCGTTGATCTGCAGAATCAGCTTTATATGCGCAAGCGCCTGCCCTGCCCCGCACCCCATCGGCACATCGTCCACCAGCACCACAAACTCGCCTTCGAAGTCGATGCCCTGGCTCTCGCTCGGCAATGGAATATCGTCGCGCCCGCCAATGAAATCGTCACCGGCGCCCTGGTACATCAGGGGCGTGCGGTCGGCGCCGTCGATGGGCTCGAGGTTGAACGCCTTCTGCATCAGCTCGCCGTGGCTCAGGAACGCCGAGCCGTCGCACCACTGGTAGGCGCGGGGCAGCGGCGCCATGGCCTGGGCGGGGTCGAAGGCGATCGCGGTACTGCGTTCGCCTTGCTCAAGCTGACGGGCCAGCGCCTGCAGGCGGGGTTCGACGCTGTCCCAATTCTCGATGGCCTGCTGCAAGGTGTGGGCGACGCAGCTGGCGTCCAGCGCCCATTGGTGATCCTGCGAGACCACGACCAGTTGCCCGTCGCGGCTGCCGTTTTTCAGGGTGGCGAGTTTCATGCAGAAGCCTCCGGGCCGTTGCGCAGTTCTGCAGCGAAGCGCCCGTCAAGAAGAATGAAGACCATGCGAGCCATGGCGTCGGTGCGGTTGCTCCAGGCGTGGTGGGTGCCTCGTTGCACCACGATATCGCCGCGTTTGAGGTGCACTTCTTCCTCGTCCAGCACCAGCCACACCTCCCCCTCGGTCACGATGCCGTAGTCGAGGGTTTCGGTGCGGTGCATCAATTTGTGCCGGACATTGGCCTGGCCAGTGCCCGCGTGGGACTCACCGATTTCGGCAAACACCGCCGCCGCGTTTTCATCACTGACCTGGTTCTGCACGCTGTCCGGCGGGATGTCTACCACGCGGATCACGCTGCCGTGCGGGTCGGGACTCAGTTGCAGCGGCTTGCTCGTGGGGTCATCGGCGTTATCCAGCAACGCCGGGCTGGCGCTGCTGTTCCACAGTTCATGAAACACCGTGCCGGGCACGGCCAGCAGCGGGAAGACACTGGGCGTAGGCCCGTTGCTGACCACGATGGCCTGGCCGTCTGCTGCGTGGCCGGTGACCACGCGTTTGAAGGGGGAAGCGCTTGCATGGAAAATCCTCGTTCAATGGCCGTTGCCAATGGTGTTGCGCACGTCCGCGTTGGCGCTGGCCAACAGGCCACCCAACCTGGGCACCGCCAGGCAAAACAGCGCGATCAGGATCTGCAGCCAACCGACGATGGCCAGTGCCTGGGGTAACGCTGAGCTGTCGCCTGCGGTAATGCCCAGCACCGCCAGCGGGCTGATGAATTCACCGGCGAAAATTGCCGCGGTAAAACAGCCGGCCGCGCGGCCACGTTGATCAAACCCGACCTGGGCCATGATCCAGGTGATGAGGGTGGGCAGCATCAGGCCGATACCCAGGCCATTGACCAGCACCGCAACCACTACCTGCGCATGGCTGCCGGCGTTCGCCATCAGCAAGCCGCCGACACCCGCCAGCACATAGGCAATCAGCAGCAAATGCTGGCTGCGCACGCCGCTGAATAAACGAAAGCTCAGCGCACCGACCAGTACCCCCAGCTGATTGGCGCCCATGGTCATGCCGATTTGCTGCGGGGCGTCCACGTGCAGCAGGTTGAGCAGATACCCGGCCTGTACCGGCACGATAAACAGGCTGAGACCGGCCAGCAGTGCCAGGGCATACATGGGTGTGAGGGCGCGCCATGGGAACTTGCCCGGAGTGATGTTCGCCTGGGGCTGCCCGGTGCGCGCCAGTGGTTGGGGTTGGGGCTCCCAGAGTTTCCACGCCATCAACGGCAGAAAGATCAAGCCCACGGCATACAGCGCGAATGGGGTGCGCCAGTCGTTCTGCCCGAGGAAGCCACCCAGGGCGATGAACACGGCAGCGGACAGCGACGTGGCGACCATCTGCAAGGCAAACAGGCGCTCGCGCCTGGCCCCGCTGTAGTAGTCGCCCATCAGCGTGGTGCAGCAGGTCATGATGCCCGCTTCGGCCAGGCCGATACCGGCGCGACTGGCCACAATGGCGGGCAGCGACTCGAGCCATAGCGGCAGCACCCCGCATATCACGTACAGCGCCATGCTCACCAACAGCAGCGGCTTGCGCCCCAGGCGGTCAGCGAGCAGGCCGGCAAACGGTGCCAACAGGGCGATCATCAGGGCCGGCAACGTCAGCACGATCGGCACCATGACAGCGCTGCCCGCCACATCGGCAAAGTGCGCCTGCATCCGCGGCAGCACCGGGGCCAGCAACACCGCCCCCAACACGGGCAGGCAGCTGCCCAGCAGCAGGAGCAAGGATTGCGGCAAACCGGCGTGCCGAGGGGGTTGGAGACAGACTGTTCAGCGAACATGGCAAGGCTCCTCGGCGCGCAGGTGATTAACGTCAGCCACTGGGAGTTTTGCGGCGCTCGTACTCACCGGCACGCCGGCAGTGGCTGCAGCGCTGCGCGCGGGCAACAGGAAGTACGCCAGCGCCGGCAACAACACCAGGGCCCCCACCATGTTCCAGACGAACATGAAGGCCAGCAGCACGCCCATGTCGGCCTGGAACTTGATCGGGGAAAAAATCCAGGTGGCCACGCCAATGGCCAGGGTGATGCCGGTCAACATCACCACCTTGCCGGTGGAAACCAGTGCCCGGTAATAGGCTTCGGACAAGCTCGCGCCCTGGCGCAGGTGACCCAGCAGAATGCTCATCACGTACAACGCGTAGTCCACGCCAATGCCGACACCCAAGGCGATCACAGGCAACGTGGCGACCTTGACGCCGATGTTCAGCCAGACCATCAGCGCCTCGCAGAGAATCGAGGTCACCATCAAGGGGATCACTGCGCACACCGTCGCACGCCAGGAGCGGAAGGTAATCAGGCACAACACGATCACCGCGCCGTACACCCAGAACAGCATTTCGCGATTGGCCTGCTTGACCACGATATTAGTGGCGGCCTCGATGCCGGCGTTACCTGCGGCCAGCAGGAACTGCACCTCATCGGTGTTATTGGCGGCGGCAAATGCCTCCACATGCTCAACCAGGCGCGTGAGCGTCTCGGCCTTGTGGTCGGTGAGGTAGGCATACAAGGTCAGCAGGCTGCAGTCTTCGTTGTACAGGCCACGGGGCGCGCTGGCGGTGATCATGTTGAGCATCGCCTGGTTGTTCTGCAGTTCATACCACTTCGGGCTGCCTTCACTCAGGCCCACCAGCATGCGGCGGTTGAGCAAGGCCAGCGAGTTGGTCGAGTCCACCCCTGGCAACGCGCGCAATTGCCAGTCCAGGGCATCGACCTTGGCCAGGATGTCGTAGCGCGCACATTGGCCGGCGGGCGTTTTCACCATCACCGCAAACAGATCACTGCTGGCGCCGTAGTGCCGGGTGAGAAAGGCGTCGTCCTGGTTGTACCGCGAGTCGGCGCGCAGCTCCGGTGCACCCGCATCAAGGTCGCCAATCTTCAGCTGCAGGCTGACCAGAAAACCCACTGCTGCCAGGGCCAGGCTGATGACGATGCACAGGGTCGCCCAGCGGCGCCGGGTGAACAGGTCGAGAAAGCGCCAGAAGGCATGACGACGCTGGCCAGCCTGTTCGGATTGTTCACTCTTGAGGCTCAGCTGCGCCGCCCGGGGCGTGACGCCGACGTACGACAGCAACACCGGCAGCAGGATCAGGTTGGTGAAGATCAGCACGGCCACGCCGATACTGGCGATCACCGCCAGGTCCTGGATGACCTGGATCTTGATCAGCATCAGCACCGCAAACCCCACCGCATCGCACAGCAGCGCGGTCAGCCCGGCCAGGAACAGGCGTCGAAAGGTGAACCGCGCCGCCACCACCCGGTGCATGCCGCGCCCGATGTCCTGCATGATCCCGTTCATTTTCTGCGCGCCATGGCTCATGCCAATGGCGAACACCAGAAACGGCACCAGCACCGAGTACGGGTCCAGCTGGTAATTCAACAGCGGCAGCAAGCCGAGCTGCCACACCACAGCCACCAGGGAGCACAACACCACCAGCAAGGTGCTGCGCAGGCAGCGGGTGTACCAGAACAACACGGCGGTGGTGATGAGGATGGCGACGGCAAAGAACAGCAAAATCTGCTTCAGGCCGGCAATCAGGTCGCCGACTTTTTTCGCGAAACCGGTGATATGGATGTCGATGCTATCGCTTTGGTAAGTGCTGCGCAGCGACTCCAGCTGCTCGGACAGGGTCGAATAATTGAGCGCCTGACCGTCGCTGGTGTTGGCCAACAGAGGCACGTAGATGATGCTGGAAGTCTGGTCCAGGGCCACCAGTTGCCCCAGTTCATTGGAGCGCTGCACGTTGCGTCGCAGTGCTTCAAGGTTGGCTTGGGTGCCACTGTAGTCATCAGGAATCACAGGCCCGCCATCCAGGCCGTCCTCAGTGACCGCCACCCAGCGAGTGGCCGGCGTCCATAAGGACTTCATGTACGCACGGTCGACACCTGGCAGCAGGTAGAGCTTGTCGCTCAAGGCCTGCAGGGTCTTGAGGTACTCGGCGTTGTAGATATCGCCCTGACGGTTGGCCACGACGATGCGCAGCGCATTGCCCAGGCCACTGAGCTGCTTCTGGTGCTCAAGGTAATTGGCAATGTACGGCTGTTCGGTGGGAATCATTTTTTCGAAGCTGGCGTTCAACTCGATACGCGTGGCCTGATAACCCAAGACCAGCGTGGTGACCACACACACCAGCAGCACCCACAACCGATGGTTGAACAAAGTGCGTTCCACCATCGAGCCGGAGCGCGGATCGAAATTCGCCAGGCTTGCCGTGGCGTTGTCGAAAGACTTCATAACCTCACTCCGAAGCAATGGCAGATGGTGGCGATACGCGCGTCAAACCGGTGAAACCTGCCAGCACCAGGCTGCCGTCGGCGGCCTGGACCACGCTGGCGACCGGTTTACCCAGTGGCTTGCCATAAGGCACCAGCGGCGCACCTGGCCGGGCACCGGAGCGAAACAGCGCGCCGCCCTGATTCACCAGCAGCAACTGGCCGTCGGCGGTGCGAATCGCATCGCTGAAAGAAACCGGCATTGGCACGGGCGCTGGCTGGAAGCTGTCGCCGAAGTCGGTCGAGATGAACGCGTTACCCTTGAGCCCGGCCGCCAGCGCCGTGCCGTCCTGGCTGATTTGCAGGGCGAAAAACTCCCGGGGTAAGGGCTGTCCAGGGCCGCGAAGGTGTGACCGCCATCGTCCGAGCGAGCCAGGTAACCCTGCTCCCCGGCGATCAGCCAGCGCTCGCCCTGGCGTGCAATGGCATAGAGGTGCGCGCCCATCGGATTGTCGATGTGGCCGACCAGCGACTGCCAGCTGCGCCCACCGTCACGAGTCGCGAAGGCCAGGCCATAGGCGCCGACGATAACGGCGTGCTGTTCATCGACGACATTGAGGGCGAGGAACGGTTTGTCCGGCCCGTCACTCACCAGGCGTTCTGCCGTTTGCAATCGTGCAACAGCGGCGTCCTGGTCGATTGCACCGGGCAGGTCGTCGCGGGCCGCTTGCACCTCCAGTTGCGCGGCACGGCGACCGTCCAGTTGCACCGCCCAGTGCTCGCCACCGTCATGGGAAACCAGCACCACACCGGCATGCCCTACCGCCCAGCCGATACTGGCATCGGCAAACTGCACCGCCGTCAGGCTGACCGAGACCGGTACTTCGGCCTGACGCCAGCTGCTGCCGTTGTCGTCGGAAAGCAGCACGATGCCCCGCTCGCCGACCGCCACCAGGCGCTCGCCCGCCCGGGCCAGGTCCAGCAGCACGGCGTGCTGTGCCTGGGGCGAACGCATCGCCGGGGTGCTCAAGGTGTCGCCCACCGTAGCGGCCTGCACCTGGCCCAACGGACACAGATACGGCAGCGCCAGAAGGCACATCAACCTACCGATTCTATTCATCACTGACCTCGAAAAACCTGTGAAACCGGATCACGGTTGACCCCACCGTGATCCGGTCTGACTCAGCGAACCCCGGCACCCGCCATTGCCGCTGGCGAAAACTCCGAAGCCTTGTAGCGATCCACCAAGCCGTACTGTTGCGGCAGGCCGGTGTAGACGTTCTGGATGAACCAGGCGCCGGAGGTCAGGTCGTAGAAACCCGAGGACAGTTGCGCCTGCGCCGGCAAGTCCGGGAGTACAGCGGGCAGCGACCACAGGGTCTTCGCCAGTTGGCCGTTGGCGTCCCAGCGGTCGCCCAGCATCGCTTGCCAGGTGTCTTCATCGAGGTAATAGCGGCCCTTGGGCAACTGGTGACGCTTGCCAGGAGCCAGATCGGCTTCAACCACCCACACCCGGTGCAGTTCCCAGCGCACGAAGTCGGGATTCATGTGGTGAGCAAGAAACAGGTCTTCGGGTTTGGCGGCGGTTTGTACCTTGTTGGTGTTGTAGGGGATGTACATCTCCTGCTTGCCCACCAGCTTCCAGTCAAAACGGTCCATGCGGCCCTGGAACACGCTCAGTTCGTCGAACGACATGACCCCGGCAGTCGCCGGTGTCGGCGTATCGCAGCAGGCATTGGGCAGCTTGCGCACCCGACGCTGCCCCGTCAGGTAGACGTGGGCCTGGGATTTGTCGCCGTTGATGTTGGTGCGCCCCATGATCTGCTCGCCGGCACGCAACGGTGGCCCGACGTTGAGCAGGCGAAACAACCAATAGTCGCCGTCGAATGTTTCAGACGAGCCGTCCTGGTAGTAGTACGGCATCTCCTGGATCGCCTGGCCGTCGGTGGTCATCACCTGCTTGCCATCGGCGGTCATCAGGTAGTGACGAAAATGCATCGACAACGAGGTGCCGCGCCAGTTGAGCAAGTGGTTCCACATGGCCTCTGCGCCGTTGTGTGGCACAGGGAACGGGATGCCGCCAAAAGCGCCTTCAGGCACCGGCCCGGCGCTGCTCTGCACCAGCTTGGCGCGGGTCGCGTTTTTCAGCGTGTTGTCATACACCCACTGCGGGGCGGCTGCCGACCGGCGAGTCGGGTAGACATCGATGCGGTAGGTGTCGGGGAAACGCTTGAACATTTCCTTGGTGCCGTCGGTGAGCTTGCCTGCGTATTGCGCCAGGTTCTTGGAGGTGATGCTGAACACCGGCTTGTCCGCGGCAAATGGATCGCTGCGTTTACCGCCGGGTTTGTAAGAAGGGTCGACCTTGGTGTAACCACCGTCCCAGGCCGGAATGGTGCCATCGGCGTTGCCGGCTCGCTCTGCGCCCATGGGCGTCAGGGTCGTGCCCAACTTGGCCGCTTCCTCAGCCGTGGCGGCCACGGCCCACTGGCTGCAGATAGCCAGGCTGCCAAGCAGCGCGAAACACAGGGTCTTGAGCTTGAATGCCGGATTTTTTGTTGGAGGTCATGCGCAAGTCCTCTTAAAACGTGGTCTTGACGGAGAAGGCCAGGTAATCCCGATCCTTCAGCGATTGCTTGTAATTGAACTGGCTGAGCGCATTGAGGTTGGTGTCCTCGGCGCCGTAGTAATGCGTGTAGGTCAGGCCCGCAGTGACGCGATCCAGGTAAGTGGCGGTGATGCCGATGTTGATGTCGCCACCGTTGTCCGGGCCGAACGAGCTGACCACCGCCGACTTGCCCAGGGGGAAGTAGCTGACGCCCAGCGGAATGCTGATATCGATGCCGGAGAACAGTTGGCGATAGGTGGGGGTGTAGACCATCTTGAATCCAAGCCCGTCATCCGTGGCATTCGGGTCCAGGGCAGCGCGGTTTTCGTGACATTGAGCAGGCGATTCCAGGCGATTTCGCCGACAAACCCCGACTCCCGGGCCAGGAAGTTCGGCCCGAACGAAGCCAGCACGTTGAGGTTGACGTGAGCGGTGCGTCCAACGGCGTACAGCGCGTCGTCATCGTTGTCGGCCACCACACCCGGCAGCACGGTCTGCCCGTTGGACACCAGCGGCATGTTCCAGCGCATCGACGCTTCACCGGCGAAGCTGTATTCATCCATGGTGGTGGAGAAACTCGCCCCCAGGGCGCGAATATCTTCGGGATAGACCCAGTAGTACTCACCGATTTGTCCGGTGGCGAAATTCGGTGCGCCGGTGGATGGCTTGAGATACAGCTTGGGCGTCTTGTCGTGGTACTGGATCGCGTACAGGCCGTATTCAACGGTTTCGGCGCTGTACTTCAACTGCAGGCCGCCCTGCCCCGAACTGCGCGCTTCCTTGTCATTGCCGTGGAAAAACGCCGCCGGGCTGCTGGGATTCCCACCCAGGAATGCGGGGAACGGCGCGCCGACGATCAGGCGTTCATTGCCTTCGCCAATGGTGTCACTGGTGGAGAAGTAGCTGCCGGCTCCGGGCAGGCGCGTCTGCTCCCATTCGAGCTGGTAGAAGGCGCCGAGCGACACGTCGTCGGTCAGCTGGAAAGTCCCCGACAGCTGGTTGACCGGGCGGGTGATTTCCTTGAACTGGGTGTTGGGGACCGACTGCGCTTTGACCACGTCCACCGGGGCCATGCCGCCGGCAATACCGTTGGCGCCGAAGAACAGGCTCTCACCCCAGATCAGGCCGTGACGACCGGCCCGCACGGAGGTAGCGCGCTCGGCGACTTCGCCGTTCCAGTACACAAATGCATCGAGCAATTCGCCGTCGCCGCCATGCAGGTGCCGCGTGTCATCGGTGAATTCGTCGTACGCCACCGAGCGCTGGTTGGCACGCGCCGGGTCATCGTTGTCATTGTCGTGCTGGTACTCGGTGTCGTACCACGCCGCGCCACTCAACCGTGCGCCGAAACTCTGGAAGGACAGGTCCAGCTCGGAAAGAATATCGGTCCGGTTGGAGATCAGGCCCTTGTTGAACGCCCGGTCGCCATCGTCCTGGTTGAGCGCAACCTGGCCTTGGGTCAGCTTGCTGCTGGGGTTCTGGGTGCGCCATGCTGCGCTGTACTTGACCGTATTATCCCAGCGCAATTTGAAATCGGGATTGCCGGTGTCGACCTGAAAGGCATGCGCCGCCTGGCTGCACAGCACCAGGACCGCGGCCAAACTGAAACCAAAGGGTGCAGACGAGCTGACCTGGCGGCGCGCGAGCGCCGCAGTCTTGGAACTAACCATCGCGTTAACCTCTTGTTTTTATAGTGGTAACTGCTGTGGAAGAACGGCTGGATGGAATCAGATAGGCTCGGCCGTTCGCGAGAGCATCTGCTTGACCAGGCCGATGCGATCGAACTCGCGGTCGTGCTGCATCTCTTTGTCGCCGGCCAGCACCGAGCTTTCGCTGATGTACTTGCAGCGCTCGAACCGGCGTTGCATGAAGCGCTGCAGCTGCTGCTCGACGCCTGCATCGGTGGTCAGCTCTTCACTGAGCACGATGGCGTCTTCGATCGCCATGCCCGCGCCCTGGCCCAGGTGCGGCGTGGTGGCGTGGGCAGCGTCACCGATCAGCAGCACTCGACCGCGATACCAGGGCTCGTTGACGAAGACCACTTCCATGGGTTTGTAGACCACCTGGCTGCTGTCGGTGATCTGCTCGCGCAGCTCGCCGATCAGCCCGGTGAAACCCTTAGAGGCGCTCACGCATCTGCTCGGCCATGGTGGCGGGCGCCATCCATGGATTGGACGGCTCGTGAGAGGTCAGGAACATGTACATCAGGTTGCCCGCCAGCGGCACCAGCCCGGCATTGCCGGCGGCACTCTGGTAGTTGGCCAGGTGATCGATCTGCGGGTCGCGCGGGAAGTTGTAGCGCCACACCGCCTGACCGGTAAAACGCGGCGTGTAGGTGTCGCCAAACACCAGCTGGCGCACCTTGGAGAACAGGCCGTCGGCGCCGACCACCAGGTCATAACGCCCGCGACTGTCGTCGGTAAACAGCACCTCTACCTGGTCACCCTGGTCCTCCAGGGACTCCACGCTGAGCCCCAGGCGCACGTTGGCGCCAAGCTCAAGGGCGGTTTCACTGAGCACCTTGTGCAGCGCCAGGCGCGAGATGCCAACGTTGGCCGGGTATTGCGGCCCCGCCAGCCGCTGGCCCGGAATGCGCGCCAGCTGCTGGCCGGCCGGGCCGTAGATGGCCACGTCTTCGAAAGCAAAAGCCGCATCGAGGTAGCCGTCCAGCACCCCCAACTTGGCCATCTCGCGGACCACGTTGCTCTGCTGGATAATCCCGACGCCGTACACCGTCCACTCGGATTTGAGTTCGATCAAATCCACTGCAATCCCTTTGCGGCGCAGCGCGATGAGCCGTACACAAACCGCCTATACCACCGCCCACGATCAGAACGTTGTTCACTGCACTCATGGCATTCTCACTTCTTATTCTTGTGATTCGATGCAGCGTCGGGCACTGCGTCGTTGGGTCCAGCTTCCCGGCAAACCAGGGATTTGACTAATCGCGAGTAAGGATGCGATGTATCGCCGTACGCGATACCTCGATCTGTCCCCGCTACGCTGTGCAGCCTGGTGTTTTCAACACCAGCCAGCCCTCCTCCACATTGCACGCGAGTGCCTCCAGTTTCTGGCCCAGGCACGGGCCGTAGACGCATTCACCGGTCTGCGGAAGAAACTGCGCGCCGTGGGCGTAACACACGATCAACTGGCCGTCGGCACTGAGAAACCGGTCTTTGCGGTACTCCATGCGCACGTCCAGATGCGGACAACTGTTGCGATAAACCCGCAGCTGTCCCTGATGCCGCACGGCGAACACACTGTCTTTGCCGCACTGCCATGGATCAAACCCGCGCGCCTGCCCTTCCTCCAGTTCATCCGCGCGGCATAGCCCAATCTCGCGCTGGTTCATCGCTCAAACCCGCCTTCAACCGAGCTTGGGTGGCGGGCCACCGGGTGCCCATTTCTCTTTCGAGTTGAACAGGAACAACTGCGAGTTATCCGCTGACAATGGCGCGCGGCGCGCCTCCCCAGGCGTCATCGTGCTTGTCCATGTCGGCGTCGTATTCGATGTGGCAACCCAAGGGGCTGTTGAAGTACCAGA
>NZ_JAEKEG010000033.1 GCF_016651255.1 Pseudomonas sp. TH10 | reverse complement strand
GGATATTGACCGCGATAGCGGAAGAAAAAGTCCGCCATGATGACTCCGCCTATCGGCGGAATCACCGTGCCGATCAGGATGAGGTATGGCACCAGCATGTCGTACATGCCCAGCAGGGCCAGCGCCGTGCCGATCACTGCGCCGGCCAGGGTCACGGTTTTGCGTCGACCGGTGCGCAGCAGGTTGCAGCCGGCAACTGCGAAGTTGTAGATGGTGTTGTCCTGGGTGCTCCAGATGTTGAGCAGCAGCATCGCCATTGCGGCCATGGCAAAACCTTGCAGCAACAGCACTTCGACCACGTCCGGTTGCTGGTAGACGATGGCCCCGTAGGCGCCGATCAACACCATCAGGCCATTACCGACGAAAAACCGATCAGGCTCGCCAGCACCGCCACCCGCGCCGAGCGCGAGAAGCGTGTCCAGTTGGTCGCTTGCGTCGCGCCGCTGACGAAGGTGCCGAACACCAGCGTGATGGCGGTCGACCAATCCAGCGTGGCCGTTGGCACCACGCCGAGCAAACCTTCGAAGCCACCGACCTTCACCGTCGCAACCCACATCGACAGCATTAGCAGCAGCATCATCGCCGGCACGGCGATGTACGACAGAATCTCCAGACCGCGATAACCGACGTACGCCGTGGCGCAAAACATCAGCCCGAACAACACCATCAGCCCGAGCACTGTCCCTTCATCCAGATCGAAGTATTTGCCAAGCACTACGGCTGCCGTCGCGGTACCCCAGGCGTACCAGCCGATCTGGGTGAAACCGAGGATCAGGTCACTGAGTTTGCTGCCGACTTCGCCAAAGCAGAAGCGGCCCATCAACACCGAGTTGAGTCCGCTCTTGAAAGCGATGTAACCCAGGGCCGCCGCATACAGACCCAGCAGCAAATTGCCGACGATGATCACCGCCATCATTTCGCCAAAACTGAACGCCACGCCAAGCTTGCCGCCGGCAAACATGGTCGCGGTGAAAAATGTGAAACCGAGCAGCACCATCGCCGTCGAGGCCAGGCCTTTGCGCGCGTGCATCGGGACTTCGCTGAGGGGGTAATCGTTGCCGGGATCGTTCTGCGTCATGGGGCGGTCCTTGCTGGAGGGAGGACGCGAGGAGGGTTGCAGTGGTCGTGCCAATGTTGCGGGTCTGGGCTCAGGGGAGTAGCGGGAGGAAACGTAATAGCGCCGCGACGATGGCCTCCGGAGCATCTTCCTGCATCAGGTGCCCGGCATTTCCGATCGGATGAAACTGCGACCCTGGAATCAACTGGTGCAGCGCCCGCCCGCGGTCGATGGGGATCCATTGATCGTCCTCGCCCCACAAGATCTGCACGGGACACCGAACGTTTGGGTACTGGTTTTCGACTTCCCGGGTATAACGCTCGTCCATCTGCGCTATTTGTCGATAGAACGCTGCCTGCCCCGGATCACCCAGCCAGGGCTGAACATAGGGCGCGAGTTGCTCATCGGGGATATCACGCTTGATCGCTCCGCGAATATAAGCCGGCACGATGACGCGCTGGATGTAATCGGGCAAGCCACTGAACGCTGCTTCATGCTGGCGCACGTGCTGCACGAAAGGGGAGCCCCAGGGCGTGAGCGCCACCGGGTCGATCAGCGTCAAGCTGCGGTAATCCTTGCCGTTGAGCAAGTGCGCGCGCAACGCCGTGGCGCCGCCGAAGTCATGGGCAACCACATCCGGGCGGTCCAGCCCCCAATGTTCCAGCAGTCGCGCCAGCAGCTCGTTCTGAATGCCCAGTGACACATCGCCGTCGATCTTCTCCGACTGCCCGTAGCCCAGCAGGTCGAAATAATGCACGCGGTGTGTGGCAAAAAAGTGCGGCGCGATCCGGTGCCACACGTACGACGAAAACGGCGTGCCATGCACGAACACCAGCGGCGGGCCGTCGCCGTGTACGGCGTAACGCACCTGACGGCCATTGAAGTCAAAGACTTGATCCAGCAGCCAGTCCGTCATGGGCCTGTCCTCTTGGCGGGTTTGAGCCAAAAAGCATAGGCGTAAAAAAACAGCCCAGGGGGCTGTTCGGGTGTTTCACTGACGAAACGCATGTCGTCAATCTGTAGGAGCGAGCTTGCTCGCGATGGTCTTCAACGATAACGCTGGAAGCCTGGCACCCAGCGGCGCTCTGAGGTCTTTCGCGAGCAAGCTCGCTCCTGCAGCAGGGATGTGTTGGTCGGGGTTATTCGCCGCGATAGATGCAGCCGCTGGTGCACGTCTCGTGAATACGGATCGCGCTCAGTTCCGGCAGCAGCGGCTTCATTTCATTCCAGATGAATTTGGCCAGCACTTCGCTGGTCGGGTTTTCCAGGCCGGGAATGTCGTTCAAGTAGTTGTGATCGAGGCGCTCGTACAGCGGCTTGAAGATCGCTTTGATTTCAGAGAAATCACGGATCCAGCCAGTGTGCGGGTCGAGGTCGCCGCTCAGGTGAAGCGCCACTTTGAACGAGTGACCGTGCAGACGCCCGCACTTGTGGCCGTCCGGGACGTGCGGCAGGCGGTGGGCGGATTCGAAAGTAAATTCCTTGAAGATTTCCACAGTATTTTCGGCTCTGTTCAGATGGCGTTCGCCGCAGCGATTCGGGCAGGCGGCGAGTTTACCAGCTTGTAATTGGCCGTGCTGACTAAAGGGTCAGCAAGCGCTCGGCGAGGCGACCATTGGCGGCCAGCTCCAGAAACTCGTCGCCCAGCCGGCGGCTCTCGTCCATCGCCGCATGCCAGTATTTCTGCCGGCTTGGCGCATCGCCCATAAAGCGTTTGAAGTCGTTACGATCGGGCAGTTTGCCGTAAGGCAGGCGCGCCAGATATTCCTTGGACGGTGCGAGCAGCAACACGTCTTGCAGGCGTTCGGTCGAGGCGCGGCGCCACGGCAGGGTCTTGTCGAACCAGCCTGGAATCACCCGGTCGGTGAAGTGCGGATACAACACAATGCCGTCGCCGCTGTAGGGCAGGTCGAGGTGATAGTCGAGCAGGCCGCCGTCACGGAAGGTGCCGGCACCAGCGCCGGGCAGGTCGCGTACACCCTCCATGACCATCGGGATCGAACCCGAGGCCAGTAATGCCTGGCGCAGGTTGCCGGCGTTGAGGGCGACGAAACGCGACGGGAAATCGTTCAGCGCATTGACCGGCGGCGCGAGGCGCGGATCGTGGATGATCAACCGTTCGAAGTGTCGCGACAGCCGTGCGCGACCGCGCAGGTTGTCGGCAATCACCGAACCCAGCGCCAGCCCGAGACGGCCGCGATGATCGTCGGCCAAGCGCCCCTGACTTTTCACCACCATGATGTTCAAGCGGTAATCGGCGTTGTTGAGGATGCTTTCGTCACGGCCGTCGAGCAGATCATTGAGCATGCGCTGCGAGCTTTGACTGATCTCGGCCATGGTCACGCCTTTGTTGAAATTCTGTTCGGCGTAGAGCTCGCCGAGGCGGCGAATGCCTGCGGCGGCATCAGGCAGGCAGGCGCTGGCGAAGCGCCAGGAGCCCACCGATGCACCGATCAGCGAACGCTCGCGCGGCGCCGCCGGGAGCCATTCGCCGAACAACGCCAGATCCAGTCCCTGAATCCCCAATGCCTTCGGCCCACCGGCCGCGCCGGGCAGCGTGCCGACGTCAGCGGCGTTCAGGCCTTGGGCGCGAATCCGCGCCATGGCCCGTGGGCCGGCCTTGAGAGTAAGGGCGGGAAACTTGATGTGGATGGCGGTCATACCGGTCTCGATTCTGGCAAGCGGGAGCGATTATAAGAGATTTGAACGTCAAACCCTTGCGCAATGCATGATGGCCATTCAGTTTCAGTTAAGTTCGAATCGTTAAGGTGGCTCCCGTAAGCAACACCCAGAAAATTCGGAGACACCGATGAAAACCCTGACTGCCCTGTTCGCTGCTTCCCTCATCGCCATGACCGCCAGCCTCGCCCATGCCCGTGACCTGGGCCCTGATGAAGCCCTGCGGCTGCGCGACGCTGGTACCATTGTGTCTTTCGAGAAGCTTAATGATACAGCCCTGTCCAAACACCCGGGCTCCACCATCACCGAGACCGAACTGGAAGAAGAGTACGGCAAGTTCATCTACCAGGTGGAGATGCGTGACCCTCAGGGTCTCGATTGGGACATGGAATTGGACGCTGTCAGCGGGCAGGTTCTCAAGGATCAACAGGATACGTAATGAAGGTGCATTTTTGTCCGGCACGCGCGCCAGCCTCCGAGTGGGGCTGGCGCTGCTGGTTTTCTGTTCGGTGGTGATGGCCCGCGACCTGGATCAGGACGAAGCCCTGCGCCTGCGCCAGCAAGGGGTGATCATGCCCCTGGAGCAGCTGCTGCAGCAGGCCCTGGATCGCTACCCGGGGGCCAAATTGCTGGAGGCCGAGCTTGAAGAAAAACACGACGTCTACATTTATGAAGTCGAACTGTTGACCGCCGAAGGCGTAGTCCGCGAGCTGGACCTCGACGCCACCACTGGCCAGTTACTGAAAGACAAGGAAGATTGACCGATGCGCTTGCTTCTCGTTGAAGACCACGTGCCCCTGGCCGACGAATTGATGGCCGGTCTGAACCGCCAGGGGTATGCCGTGGACTGGCTGGCCGACGGCCGCGATGCGGTGTATCAGGGCAGCAGCGAGCCCTATGACCTGATCATTCTCGACCTCGGCCTGCCCGGCGTGCCGGGGCTCGACGTGCTGGCACAGTGGCGTGCCGACGGTTTGGCGATCCCGGTGTTGATCCTGACGGCGCGCGATTCATGGGCCGAGCGCATCGAAGGTCTGAAGGCCGGCGCCGACGATTACTTGACCAAGCCGTTTCATCCCGAAGAGCTGTACTTGCGTATCCAGTCGTTGTTGCGCCGCTCCAAGGGTCAGGCCAATCAATCGACGTTGAAGGCCGCTGGCCTGCATCTGGACGAAGGTCGCCAGTGCGTGGTTCGCGACGGCGCCGACATTCAGCTGACCGCCGCTGAATTCCGTCTGCTGCGCTATTTCATGCTGCACCCGGAGCAGATCCTCTCGAAGAGCCACCTCGCCGAACACCTCTACGACGGTGAGACCGAGCGTGATTCCAACGTGCTGGAGGTCCACGTCAATCATCTGCGACGCAAGCTGGGCCGCAGCGTGATCGAAACCCGTCGCGGCCAGGGCTACCTGTTCGGCGGGCAAGCCAAGTGAAGTCGATCCAGCGCCGCTTGAGCCTGGGCCTGATCAGCGTGATGGTGATTGTCGGTCTGGTGTTGGCGCAGACCAGCCTGTGGCTGTTCGAAATGGGTTTGCAGCGCTACCTCGAGGCGGGCCTGCGCAACGACAGCGAGAACCTGCTGGTGGCACTGGTACGCGGGCCCCAGGGTTTGCAACTGGATGAGCGGCACCTGTCGCCGGCCTATCAGCGGCCGTTCTCCGGGCACTACTTCCGCATCGATTTCGCCGACAAACATTGGCGCTCGCGATCCCTGTGGGACCAGGAGTTTCCCCGCCTCACTGAGTCGGGGCTGCACAGCAACCTGCAACTGGGGCCCGAGGGCCAGCAGTTGCTGGTGTTGCGTTCCGACTATCGGCGGCTGGGACAGTCGATTTCCATCAGCGTGGCGCAGGACTACACCCCGGTGCGCGACAGTTTCCTGCGCATGCAACAGGTCGGCCTCGGGCTGGGACTGGCGGGGCTGCTGCTGATTCTGGTGCTGCAACGGGTCACCGTACGTCGGGCGTTGCGTCCCCTGGAAAAGGCCCGCGAGCAGATCGCCCAGTTGCAACAGGGGCAGCGCTCGCAGCTGGACGATCAGGTCCCGGTAGAGCTGGAGCCTCTGGTGGCGCAGATCAACCATCTGCTGGCACACACCGAGGACAGCCTCAAGCGCTCGCGCAATGCCCTGGGCAATCTTGGCCACTCCTTGAAAACCCCGCTGGCGGTGTTGGTGAGCCTGGCCTCGAGTGAAAAACTCGATGACCACCCCGAGTTGCGCAGGATCTTCAAGGAGCAGCTGGAGCAGGTCCGGCAACGGCTCAATCGAGAGCTCAATCGCGCAAGGTTGTCCGGCGATGCGCTGCCGGGCGCCTTGTTCGATTGCGCTGGCGAGTTACCGGGGCTGCTGGCGACGCTGAACATGATCCACGGTGAACACCTGCACCTGAGCTACCGCGCGCCCCAGGGGCTGCGCCTGCCCTGGGATCGTGAAGACCTGCTGGAACTGCTCGGCAATCTGCTGGACAACGCCTGCAAATGGGCGGATGCCGAGGTGCGCTTGAGTGTAGTGGAGACGACGGCAGGGTTTGAGTTGAATGTGGAGGATGACGGGCCGGGTATCCCCGAGGATCAACGGACCCAGGTCTTCAGCCGCGGTACCCGTTTGGATGAGCAGACCGATGGGCACGGCCTGGGGCTGGGGATCGTGCGCGATATCGTCGACACGTGGGGCGGGGTGTTGCGCCTGGAGGAGAGTGAGTGGGGCGGGTTGCGGGTGGTGATTGAACTGCCCAGGCGCTGAGACCTGAAGCAGCCCCAAAGTCCCTGCGGGAGCCAGCCTGCTAGCTCCCACATTGCTCTTGCACATTGGCTTTTCCACATTGGATCGGCCGTGCGCTGTGGACTGGCTCAGACGCGGAACTGATCCATCAGGCTCTGCTGCTGATTCGCCAGGCTATTGAGCGACTGGCTCACCCGCGCCGATTCATTCGCCTGCCCGGACAACGACTCCGTCACATCACGAATCGTCGCCACGTTGTTGTTGATCTCTTCTGCCACCGCGCTTTGTTCTTCAGCCGCGCTGGCAATCTGCAGGTTCATGTCGCTGATCACCGTCACCGCGTCGCCGATCTGCCGCAGTGCCGTCACCGCTTGGCCAACCTGTTCGACACTGCCTTGCGCCTGGCGATGACTGTTGTTCATCGAGCCGACCACGTCCTGCGTGCCGCTCTGCAATTGCTCGATCACCTGGCGGGTTTCTTCCACCGACTCTTGCGTGCGGCGGGCGAGGTTGCGCACCTCATCGGCGACGACGGCAAAACCGCGTCCGGCTTCACCGGCACGGGCGGCTTCAATCGCCGCGTTGAGCGCCAGCAGGTTGGTCTGCTCGGCGATGGCTGCGAATCACTTCCAGCACCGAGCCGATTTTCTCGCTGTTGGCCGCCAGCGCCTTCGACCTGCACCATCGCCGCACTCATGTCGGCGGCAAGGTTGTCGATGCTGGCGGTGGTGCGGTCGATCACGGTCAGGCCCTGACGGGTGGCGCGATCAGCGTCCTTGGCGGCTTCGGCTGCCTGGGCGGCGCTGCGTGCAACGTCTTGTGCGGTGGCGCTCATTTCGTGAGAGGCGGTCGCGACTTGATCGACCTGACGGTATTGCTGCTCCATACCGGCGCTGGTCTGCGTGGCGATCGCCGAGGACTGGTCCGCCGTATTGCGTGCGTCCTGCACCGAGCGTTTGACGTCGGCAATGATCGGCTGCAACTTGTCGAGGAAGCGGTTGAACCAGCCGGCCAACTGGCCGAGTTCGTCCTTTTTGTCGTAAGCCAGGCGACGGGTCAGATCACCTTCGCCGCTGGCGATGTCTTCGAGCATGTGCGCCACGCCGAGAATCGGTTTGGTCACACTGCGCGCCATCAGCCACACCAGCAGCAGGCCGATCAGCGCGGCCAGGACGCCGAGGCTCAGCTCGATCAGCGTGCCCGAGTTGTTGCTCGCATCCAGTTGCTGCTTGAGCGCTTCGGCGCGCGCCACCAGGACTTTTTCCGGCACTTGCAGCAGCACGCCCCAGGATTTGCCACCGGGGATCGGCTCGAAGGGTGCGAGCACCTTGAGCTGTTGGTCGCTGTGCAGGCTGGCCGTCTTGTCGCTGGTCGCCAGCAACCGAATCAGCTCGGCGCCGCTGCTCTTGTCGATACTGTCCAGGCGCTGGCTGAGTTTGCTCGCATCCGGGCTGTAACCGGCGAGCAGGCCGACGGGGCTGATGATGCTCACGGCGGTCTGGCCGTCATAGAGCTTTTTGCTCGCGCCCTGGCTGATGGCTTGCAGGCTGTTGAGGTTGATGTCGACCGACAGCGAGGCGATGACTTTGCCGTTGACTATCAGCGGGAAAACGATGCTGGTCATCAGCACGTTCTGGCCATCGATTACATAGAAGTACGGCTCGATGACGCACGGCTTGAGCGAGGTGCGCGGGCAGGTGAACCAGGCGTTGGCCGGTTCGCCGCTGGGGCCGGCATTGGTGTCGGCCATGTCGCTTTCCGGCAACGCCATGGACGTTACCTGGCCCGGGGTCGGTTGCGACCAGTACAGGGCGAAACGGCCCTTGTCGTTGCTGCCCAGTTCAGCTTGGCCGGCGAACAGTTCGTCCTTGCCGTCCAGTGCGTTGGCTTCGAACACCAGCGACAGACCGAGCAGATCCGGGTTGGCTTGCAGGGCGGATTTGACCTGACGGGTCATGTCTTCGCGCAGGTCGAAAGCGTCGAGGAAGCGCTTTTCAGCCTGCTCACGGAGGAACAGTACCTGGCGCGAGAAGCCATGGCCGTATTGATAGGCGTCCATGAACTGCTGGCGAATGCCGGCGGCCTGCACTTCACCTTGAGATTCGATGCGCGCTTGGGCCGATTCGGTGAGCATCTCCATGCTGGAGGCCTTCACCAGCTCGGAACTGTGCTCCATGCGATACAGCGAAAGACCCACCAACAGGGTCACGATACCGGCCAGGCAGAGGCCGGCGAGCAGGGTGATTTTCCATTGGATGGAAAGTTGTCTTAGCGACATGGAGACGTCCTTATTCGATAAATATCTGAGACTTTGCACTGTAACGGCCGTTGCTCGGGATTCTTGAAGTCACTGATCGAGAGATATTGCGGGGATGTGTGGGTGTCACATGTGGGAGCAAGGCTAGCCCGCGATGGCGTCCTGGAAATCGCCATCGCAGACCCGCCTTGCTCCCGCAGCGTGCGCGTTGCTGTCACTGGCTTTGACAAGCTGGCAGCGCTGCGGCACAGTGCGCGCCCTCTAATAAAACCCATTCTAAAATCCGCTGGCGGCTCTTCGCAGACTGCCGGCTGAGCTCATTCCGCTTGCCTTGAGGTAACGATGATTAATGCAGTAATTGCTGCGGTCGGCGTCATGCTGATACTCAGCCTGTCCCGCGTACACGTAGTGATCGCGCTGATCGTGGGCGCGCTGGTCGGTAGGCCTGACCGGCGGCCTGGGCATTGACGCCACGCTTAAAGCGTTCAACAGCGGCCTTGGGGGCGGGGCTACCGTTGCGCTGTCCTATGCCTTGCTGGGGGCGTTCGCGGTGGCGATTGCCAAGTCG
Source organism: Pseudomonas sp. TH10 (assembly GCF_016651255.1). Taxonomy (GTDB): domain Bacteria; phylum Pseudomonadota; class Gammaproteobacteria; order Pseudomonadales; family Pseudomonadaceae; genus Aquipseudomonas. The sequence goes on along the minus strand of NZ_JAEKEG010000033.1, from coordinate 60,559 downwards.
GGGATGGCCCATGCCCTGGCGGACAAGGCGCTGGCCATGGTTGATCGCCAGCACGCCAGTGGTGGCGGCCGGGTCAAATGGTTGCTGATCGGCCTGCTGGGAGTCGTGGCCGTCGCCTCGCAAAACATCTTGCCGATACATATCGCCTTTATTCCGTTGCTGGTGCCGCCGCTTTTATACGTGCTGACCAAGCTGCAACTGGATCGACGTTTGATCGCCTGCGTCATGACCTTCGGCCTGATCACGCCATACATGTTCCTGCCGGTGGGCTTTGGCAACATCTTCCTCAACGAGATCCTGCTGGCCAACGTCGCCCGCAGCGGCGTCGATATCAGCGGCATCAACGTCACCCACGCAATGGGTATCCCGGCGCTGGGCATGGTGTTTGGCCTGACGATCGCGTTTTTCAGCTACCGCAAGAAGCGCGTCTACGACCTGGGCAAGATCGAGCAGGTCGAGCAGGTGGCGGTGCAGTACAACCCGCTGAGCCTGATGGTCGCGGGCCTGGCGATCATCGCCGCGTTCGTGATCCAGCTGCTGCTCGACTCGATGATCATTGGCGCCCTGGCAGGGTTCCTGATTTTCTCGGTGTCGGGGATTGTGAAGTGGCGTGATACCGACGATCTGTTCACCGAAGGCATGAAGATGATGGCGATGATCGGCTTCATCATGATCGCCGCCTCGGGGTTTGGCGAAGTGATCAAGGCCACTGGCGATGTGCAGTCGCTGGTCGAAACCTCCGCTTCCTGGATCGGTCACAGCAAGGCCATTGGTGCCTTGTTGATGTTGCTGGTGGGGTTGCTGGTGACCATGGGCATCGGCTCGTCGTTCTCGACGGTGCCGATCCTGGCGGTGATTTTCGTGCCACTGTGCGTGCAGCTGGGCTTCAGCCCGCTGGCGATCGTGTGCATCGTCGGCACAGCAGGTGCACTGGGGGATGCGGGCTCCCCAGCCTCGGATTCGACCCTCGGCCCGACCTCCGGCTTGAACGTCGATGGCCAGCATCACCATATCTGGGACACTGTGGTGCCGACTTTCCTGCACTACAACCTGCCGCTGCTGGCCTTCGGCTGGGTGGCGGCGATGGTGTTGTGATCCCCACGCCTCACTGGTCTCCCCTGTGGGAGTGAGTGACATTCAACTTTTGCTCCGGCGTGCCGTTAAAGCCTTTAACCACGCCAATAAAACCAAAAGAGTGAGCACCCCATGCGCCTGAGCCTCAAGGCCAAAGTCCTGTCCCTCGCCGTTCTCCCGGTATTGCTCTTTGCGCTGGTCATCAGCCTGACCACGCTGTTCATCCTGCAGGAACAGGCACACAAAGAGGTCGAGCAGACCCGCGAACGGCTGCTGGCCGACGCCAAGGCCACCCTGCAAAGTTACGTCGCCGTGGCCATGACCACGATCAAGCCGCTATACGACGCAGCCGCCCCAGGCGATGACGCCGCGCGGGCGCAGGCGATCAAATTGCTCTCGGGCATTCGTTACGGCAAGGACGGCTACTTCTTCGGTTACGACTCCGAGACCGTGCGCCTGTTCAAGGCCAACGACCCCGAAGGCGTGGGCAAAAGCTTCAAGGACAACCGCGACCCGAACGGCGTCTACGTCAACCAGGGGCTGGTGAAAGTGGCGAAGGACGGCACTCACTACCTGCAATACAGTTCACCGTTGCCGGGCAACACCCAGGTTCTGGTGCCCAAGCTTGGCTACACCGAGTACCTGGCCAAATGGGACATGGCGGTGGGTACGTCGGTGAATCTCGACGGCATTGAAGCGCAGGTGGCGCTGGTCGAGGCCAAGGTACAGGAACGCATGGAAGGGTGGTGTGGAGCATCGTCGCCATCGCTGCCGTGGTGTTGCTGGTGATCGCCGCTGCTGGCGTGTTGCTGTCCAACACGATCTTGCGTCCACTGCACCTGATGAAAGCCAACCTCGATGACATCGCGGCCGGCGAGGGTGACCTGACCCGCCGCCTGACTATTACCAGCCAGGATGAACTTGGCGAACTGGCGGGCTCGTTCAATCGTTTTGTCGACAAGATCCATGGGCTGGTGCGCCAGATCACTGAAATGACTTCGCAACTGACCGGCCTGGTGACACAGGTATCCGCTCAGGCCCAACGCTCGGACCAGGCGATGGAACGCCAGCGTCACGAGACCGATCAGGTGGCCACGGCGATCAATGAAATGTCGGCGGCCGCCCAGGAAGTCGCCAAAAGCGCGCAGAACGCTGCGGTAGCAGCTCAGCAGACGGATGAAGAGGGCCAGGCGGCCAAGCGGGTAGTGGCCGGCAGCATCGTGAAGATTCACGCGCTGGTGGACGACATTCGCAGCAGCGGCGTGTCGCTGGACAGTTTGCAGAAGGACGTGTCGTCGATTGTCGGCGTGCTCGGGGTGATTCGGTCGATTGCCGAGCAGACCAACCTGCTGGCGCTCAACGCAGCGATCGAGGCGGCGCGGGCCGGTGAGGCCGGACGCGGTTTTGCTGTGGTGGCGGACGAAGTGCGGGCGCTGGCCAGTCGCACGCAAATCAGCACCCAGGAAATCCAGGGCATGATCGACCGTTTACAGGCGGGCACGCAGTCAGCGGTTGAGGCGATGCGTCGCTCCAGCGAGGCCGGCGACGGCACCAGCGCCCAGGCCAACGAGGCGGGCGCTTCGCTGGATGCGATGGCGCAGCTGATCGGCACGATCAACTCGATGAACGCGCAGATCGCCAGCGCCGCCGAAGAGCAGACTGCCGTGGCCGAAGAGATCAACCGCAGCGTGCATCAGATTGCGGCAGCCGTGGACAGCGTCGCTGACGAAACCCAGCTCGGCGCACAAACCACCCGTAGCCTCGCGGATCTGGGGCAGCGGTTGGGCGGACTGGTTGGGCAGTTTCGTATCTGACGCCTGACGTTTTTGGTGGCCAGTACATGCCTGTGGCAATAGAGCTCCTGTGGCGAGGGGCAGGTTGCCTGCTCCAGGATGGTGCCATAGCGCACTGCCCACCTCGCCAGCTAGGGTCGGTCCCAGTACGGCACCGCCCCGAAGCATTCGACAAAATCGATCACCGTCCTGACCTTCACCGACAACCGTCGGCTACCGGGCCAGAGGACGGCGATCTGCTGCGGTTCCAGGCTGTTGGATACCTGATACTCCTCCAGCACGGGCACCAGCGTGCCGTTTCGCACCGCTTCGCCAATCAGCCATGACGGAAACATCACCAGCCCCAGGCCCTGTTCCGCCGCTTGAGTGAGGGTGTCGGCATGGTTGCCGGTGATGGGCCCCTTCACCGAGTAAGGCACCCAGTCCTGCTGATCCTTGCGGAAAAACCAGCGCTGCTGGCCGGTTGCACCTTTGTAGGCGAGGCATTGGTGTTGCGCCAGATCCTCAGGCTGTTGCGGTGTGCCGTGGCGCTTGAGATATGCCGGGCTGGCCGCGACCTGAAAGCGGTGCGGCGCCAGAATCCGCGCCTGCATGCTCGAATCGTGCAGCGGGCCGATGCGAAACAGCAGATCGGCACCTTCCTGCAGCGGATCGACGTAGCTGTCGGTCTGCTGGATATCCAGTTGCAGCTTCGGGTAACGCGCGCACAACTCGCCAAGCCAGGGCGTCAGATGCCGCTGACCGAACACCACCGGGGCGTTGATGCGCACCAGGCCGGTGGGTTCGCTTTGTTGTTCCTGTAACGCTTGTTCAGCCTCTTCCAATTGCACCAGCAGCAATCGCGCATGGTAACCGAGCATGCGCCCGGCCTCGGTCGGCGTCACGGCGCGGGTGTGGCGATAGAGCAATTGCTGGTTCAGCGCCTGTTCCATCAACTGGATCTGCCGGGAAATCGACGAGGGCGCTACGCCTTCGCGGCGGGCGACTTCGGAAAAACTGCCGTGGTCGAGCACTGCGACAAACAGCCGTAGCGCCTTGAATCCGAGTTCGTTAAGCCCGTGCATGCTGAATCCTGCTGTGCGTTTTTCGCAAAAGTGTTGTCCGGATGCTCCCATTTATCGCAAAGCGGCGCCAGCCGATAATGCACGCCTCCTTCGCCCATTGGGCGCAAGTCTGCGCGCGAAATCATCGTTCACCGGCTTGTTGCCGACCCGAGCAGCGTTTTCGCGAGCAGGCTCGCGCCCACATGGGTTTGTGTTAACTGACCACAGGTTATCTTTATGCAATCTTCAATCGAACAGGTCGCTGCGACGCCTGCCACCAAACCCGGGCTACGGCTGCTGCTGTTGCCGCTGGTGATCCTGGCCGGCATGGGGCTTTCCGTGGAGGCCGGGTTGCTGGGGCCGCTGGGGGTCAGGTCGGGCATCTGTGGGCGACCTTGAGCATCTTTGGCGTTGGCTCGGCCATCTTGTTTCTGCTGCTGTTGATGAGCGGCCCGCAACAGGGGCCGGCGTTGAACACCTTGCCGCGCTGGCAACTGATCGGCGGATTCCTGGGCCCCGTTTACGTGATCGTACTCACGCTGGCCACGCCGCATATCGGCATCGCCATGACGATGATCGCGATTCTTTCAGGGCAGGTCGGCAAAAGCGTACTGATCGACCATTTCGGCTGGTTCGGCGCAACGCGCAAAAAGGTCAACGGTGAACGCTGGCTGGCGTTGGTGTTGATTGTTGCCGCACTTGTTCTGATTGCCAGGGGTTGATCATGAGTCTGTTTATTTTGTTGGCGGTGGTCGTAGCGGCCGGTGCGGTGTTGAGTGTGCAGGCGGCGATCAATGGACGCCTGGGTGAAACGGTAGGCGTGTTGCGCAGCAGTCTGTTGACCTTCGTGGTCGGCGCTGTGGTGACCGGCTTGCTGATCCTGTTCTTCGAACCGACCCATGCGGTGAGTCTGCTCGACGTGCCGAAATGGCAGCTCAGCGGCGCCCTCTTCGGCGTGGTCTACATGATGGTGATGGTCGGCGCAGTGCCACGGGTAGGGGCGGCTGTCGCCACTGTGGCGGTTATCGTCGGGCAGTTGGGCATGGGCATGCTGATCGACAATTTCGGCTGGCTGGGCAACCCGGCAATCGAGTTGTCGGGCAGCCGGATCCTGGCCATGGTGTGCCTGGCGCTGGCACTGGTGTTCATGTACCGCAGTAATGCGCGGCAGGCGTAACGTTGATGGTTGATGGTCCTACACTGTAATCACGGGTGGGCATCCGCTGCATCCGGACGACCATAACGATGGAGTCAAGACCATGACCGTGACCAGGACCGATACCTGCGACTGCCCCAAATGCAAGTGCGAGCTGGGTGAGCACCCGATCGCTCGACACGGCAAGCATTACTGCTGCGAAGCTTGCGCCAAGCACCACGAGCATGGCGAAGAGTGTTCATCCAAAGGCTGCAAGTGCGCCCACAGGTAACCGGTCACCCAATAACCGGTCACCCAAACAAAGTGGAGCCTTTTCAGGCTCCACTGTTGTTGTGGGCAAACCATGCTTCGTGGGTCAGCCAGCCGGCCGCCAGGTCACGTTCTCGACGCCGAATTTCTCGGCCATCGGTTTGCTGGTCTTCTGCACCTTCTCCCGGCCAAAGCGCGGGATCCGACCCACACCGGCGTCACAGCTTGCCCAATGCCAAGCCTCTGCGTTGTCCATCTTGTCCAGACGGATAATGAAAGACTTGGGGGCGCCATGAAGGGTGTACTCAATGACGAATAATTTTGCGTTGTTCATAAAGCCCGTGATTCTCCCTGTGGTATTAGAAGGATCATCGGCGGGCCGGAAAATTCAGTCGGATTGTCAGACGGCAGCGAGTCGGGATGGGCTCCCAGCCTGAAACTGACACCCAACCCCCTGCGGAATACCCTCACCCGTGATACCGCATCCTGGCGGTCGATGCACAAAAGTATTAATGCTAATTAACCCACCGGGCAGGTTTACCCTCCGCACGCTTGTCTACTACGGTGTTGCAGGAGTGATACGGCACACGCCGTCGCAGTCTTGATCTGCGTGTTGAAGGATTCCTGGCCACTATGGCCAACGCAGCACGCCCTTCAAGGAAGAAAGGAACAACCACGCAAGGAACTGCCCGTGGACATCAGATCCCTCATCGCCCCGATTTTTCGTGTGTCTCCCCTATTTCTGGCTGTGCGTCTTGGAGTGGTTGGCGTCGCGGTCGGCTTTGCCAGTTCGCCTGCGATGGCGGCTTGCACGCCGGGCAACCCGACGGCGGGCGGGACGGTTACCTGCTCCGGGGTGCCATCGCTGCCACTGTTCCTGAACAACTTTTCCAGTGCAGTAAACGACCTGACCGTCAACGTAGGCTCTGCCGCCCAGTTGAACGCGACGCTGGGCGGGCAGGTGCTCAACCTGACGGGCAACAACATCACGCTCAACAACGCGGGGCTGATTGATCCTGCCTTGCTGGGCGCCGTGACGGTGCTCAGTGCCGGGGCCGTCATCGGTAATGCCGGTGCGTCGGTGGTCAACATCACCAACGCCGCCACGGGCATCATTCGTGGGACGGGCGACTTGCTTGGCGTGAACCTGGCCAGTTTGAATGGCATGGCGCTGAACCTGAGCAACAGCGCTGGTGGCAGCACCAATATCGTCAACAACGGCACGATCGGCTCGACGGCCCTGTTGAACCTCGCGTTGTTGTCGGCCGACAGTCCGGTGGTGGCGGTTCGTGGCGGGTCCCAGGTCAATGTAATCAACGCGGGCACGATCAACGGGCGGATGGCGTTTGAGTCGTCCGCCAACGGCAACACGTTCGTCAATTCCGGCACCATCAGCGGTGGCGTTTCGATGGGGGCTGGCAGCACCAATACCTTCACCGCCATCACTGGATCGACCATTTCCAACGGTGGCGGCATTGGCCTGGCCCTGGGTGGGTTGATCGGCGTCAACCTGACCTTTGCACCGACCGGCCAAATCGACGGTGGGGCCGGGGGCATCAACTCGCTGGTGCTGCAAAACCCCATCGGCGTGGGTGGCGGTACCTCAGGTATAGGCACGGCTTCCAGCGCCAACTATGTGAATTTCAACAACCTGACGGTCAACAGTGGCACCTGGACGTTGCAGGGACCCTTGGTCACCGGCAGCACCACCCTCAATGGCGGCATCGCCCAATTCAACAATAGTGGCACTTTTGGCAGTGGAGTGCTCACGTCCAACGGCGGCGGGTTGCAGGCCAGCTCCGGTGGTTTGACCCTGAGCAACCTCATCTCCCTGGGCGCTGGCGGCTTGCAAGTGCTGGGTACTAACGCTGTGACCCTCGGCGGGGTGATTTCCGGCAGTGGCGGCCTGACCAAGAACGGTACAGCACAGTTGGTTCTCAACGGGGCCAATACCTATCTGGGCGGCACGACCCTCAATGGCGGTTCGGTGCAACTGGGCAATAACCAGGCATTCGGCAGCGGCACGGTGACGGTCGGCGGATCCACCGTGTTGCAGGCGCCAGGCACCATCACGTTGAATAACACGCTGGTGCTCAACAGCGCCGTGGGTACTTCCGGCACAGGTAGCCTGACCCTGGCCGGAATAATCAGCGGTGCCGGTGGCATCTCGAAAAACGGCAGTGGCACCCTGGCCCTGACCGGTAACAACAGCGGCTATACCGGCAGTACCGATCTGAACGCCGGCACCCTGAGCCTGGGCAATAACAATGCCCTGGGCAGCGGGGCCCTGAATGTCAATGCTGCGGCAAGCCTCAACAGCACCACCGGTGCAACCCTGAACAACGCCATCGCACTCAACGGCAACCTGACCACTGTTGGCAGCAACGCCCTGGTGCTCAACGGGGTGATTTCCGGCAGTAGTGGATTGATCAAGAATGGTCTTTCGACCTGACCCTGACCGGCTCCAATACCTATCTCGGTCCCACTGCGCTGAACGCCGGTGGTTTGATCCTCGCCTCCAACACGGCATTGGGCAGCGGCGCGCTGAACACGGACGGCAGGCACCTCCTCGATGCCAGCACCGCAGTGAGCCTGGCCAACGCCATCAATCTGGGCGGCGACCTGTCCATCGGTGGCACCCAGGCAATCGGCCTGGGTGGCGTTATCAACGGTGCCGGTGGGTTGATCAAGAATGGCAGTGCCGCGCTGACGCTCAGCGGCAACAACGGCTACGCAGGTAATACCACGCTTAATGCCGGCACGCTGGTGCTGGGTTCCAATAGCGCATTGGGCCTGGGCAACCTGACTACTGCGGCGGGGACCACGCTGGACGCCAGCACGGCGGTGGTGGTGAACAACGCGCTGACCACCACAGGTAACTTGAACATCGGAGGCAGCGCCAACCTGACCCTCGGCGCCACTGTGAGCGGCAGCGGCGGCCTGACAAAAACGGCGCCTCAACACTGACGCTCAACGGTGCCAACTCTTTCATTGGCGGCACCACCTTGAACGCTGGCGGCCTGAGCGTGGGCAACGCCAGCGCCCTGGGCAGCGGTGCGCTGACGGTTGCGGGCGGATCAACCCTGGACAGCAGCGCCGCTGTTGTCCTGGCCAATAACGTCACCCTGAACGCCGCGCTGACCGTTGGTGGCAGCAATGCCCTGACCCTGGATGGCGTAGTCAGCGGTGCCAACCAGCTGATCAAGACTGGCGCCAGCAACCTTACCCTCAACGGCGTTAATACCTACCTGGGCGGCACCACCCTCAACGCGGGCACTCTGACCGTCGGCAATGCTGCAGCGTTGGGCGCCGGTGCCTTGACCGTGGGCGGCGCCAGTGCACTTAATGGCAGTTCTGCCCTGAGCCTGAACAATGCCATCAACCTCAATGCCAACCTGAGCGTTGGCGGCGCCAATGCGCTGACCCTTGGCGGCGTCATCGTTGGCGCCGGCGGCCTGATCAAGACCGGTGCCTCCAGCCTGATACTCACGGGCGCGAACACCTACACCGGCACCACGGCGCTGAACGCCGGGTCGCTGATCGTGGGCTCCAACACCGCGCTGGGTACCGGCGCGTTAAATGCGGTTGGCGGTACTTCGCTCGATGCAAACACTGCAGCCACCCTGGCCAACAACGTCAACCTCGGCGGTAACCTGACCCTCAGTGGCAGTAATGCGCTGACCCTCAACGGCGCCGTCAATGGCATTGGCGGGCTGATCAAGAATGGCGCCGCCGACCTGACCCTCAACGGTAGCAGCAACTATCTGGGCAACACCGTACTCAACGCCGGCAAGTTGATTGTCGGTTCCAGTTCGGCGCTGGGTAGCGGCGCATTGAACGCCGGCGCCAATACCACACTTGATGCCAATACCGCAGTCAGCCTGCTCAACCAGGTGAACCTGGCGGGTGCGCTGAACGTCGGCGGCAGCGCCGACCTCACCCTGGCGGGGTTGGTGAATGGTGCCGGCAGCCTGGTGAAAAACGGCGCAGCCAACCTGACGCTCAATGGCAGTAACGGCTACCTCGGCGGCACCAATTTGAACGCGGGCAAGCTGACCGTCGGCAACAGTGGCGCATTAGGCCTGGGTGGCTTGACCGTCAGCGGTGCGGCTGTCCTGGACAGCAATTCACCCCTGGTGAGTCTGGGTAACGCCATCGCCCTGAACGCTGGCCTCACGGTCGGCGGTACCCAGAGCCTGACCCTGGGTGGCGTTGTCAGCGGCACCAGTGCGCTGATCAAGAACGGCGCGGCCAACCTGACCCTCAATGGCCTCAACACCTTTCAGGGCGGCACCACGCTCAACGCCGGCAGCTTGACCCTGGGCAATGCCGCTGCACTAGGCGCCGGGGCGTTGACCGTGGGCGGCGCTTCTTCGCTTGATAACAGTGCGGCCTTCACCCTCGGCAACGCGATAGCGCTGAATGCTGACCTGGGCATCGCCGGTAACAACGACCTCAACCTTGGCGGCGTGATCAGCGGCGCCGCTAACCTGAACAAAAACGGCCTGGCCGACCTGACCCTTAGTGGTAACAACACCTTCACCGGTGCGTTGAATATCCTGTCTGGCAGTATTACCACGCTCGGCAGCGGCGCATTAGGCAATACCTCGGGCGCCAACATCAGCGCAGGCGCGAGCCTGAACCTGGGCAGCGATGCCAGTCTGGCCGGCCTCACCGGCAGCGGCAGCGTGGACATCGGTGCGGGCAGCACCCTGGCGGTGGGCGGCGTCAACACCACGAGCACCTTTGATGGCAGTCTCGGCGGCGCGGGTGGCTTGACCAAGGTCGGCACCGGCACCCTGAACCTGACCGGTATCAATGGCTATACCGGCGACACGCTGGTCAGCGGCGGCACGCTGGATGTCAGCGGCTCGTTGGGCAGCGGCAATATCAATGTGAGCAACGGCGCGATCCTGACCGGCACCGGTTCGCTGCTGAGCACCTTGAACGTGTTGAATAACGGTCATTTGAACCTGAGCAGCGGCAATACCCTGTCCGTAGGCGCACTGGCACTGGCCAGCGGCGCCAACCTGGATGTGGCACTCGGCGCGCCGTCCACTACGTCCTTGCTCAACGTCGGCGGCAACCTGACCCTGGACGGCACACTCAACGTCGCCGATGCCGGCGGCTTTGGTGTCGGGGTTTATCGCCTGATCAATTACACCGGCAGCCTGGTCGACCTTGGCCTGGATGTCGGCGCAATTCCGGTCGGCTTCAGCCTTGCCGACCTGGCGGTGCAAACTGCCGTGGGCAACCAGATCAACCTGCTGGTCTCGGCACCGAACCTGGACATCCGCTTCTGGGATGGCAGCCAGACCATTGCCAATGGCGTCGTGGACGGCGGCACCGGCACCTGGAACGCCGGGAGTACCAACTGGACCTCGGTCAATGGTCTGCTGAACCAGACCTGGGCCAGCGACTTCGCAGTGTTCCAAGGCACGGCGGGCAACGTGACCGTGAACGGTACACAAACCTTCAACGGCATGCAGTTCGTTACGGACGGCTACAACCTGCTGACCGGTGCGGCGGGGCAACTGACCGCCGTCAACGGCACGGGCGGTAACACGCCGATCCGCGTCGATCCTGGCGCCACGGCCACTGTCGACGTGGGCATCAACGGTGCGGGCCTTCTGGCCAAACTCGACAGCGGCACCCTGGTGCTCAATGGCGCCAACAGCTACACCGGCGGCACCGAACTTAGCGGCGGCACACTGATCGTCGGCAGCAATACGGCGCTGGGCAGCGGTCTGCTCACGACCGCTGCGGGCACCTCGCTGGACAGCAACACAGCGGTGGCACTGGGCAACGCGGTCAGCCTCAATGGCAACCTGAGCATTAACGGCAGCAACGCCCTGGCACTCAATGGGGCCATTGGCGGAGTCGGTGGCCTGATCAAGAACGGCGCGGCCAACCTGACCCTGGCGGGCAATAACAACTTTATCGGCCCGATCGCACTGAACGCTGGCGGCTTGATCCTGGCCTCGAATTCGGCGCTGGGCTCCGGCACCCTGAATGCCGCCAATGGCACTCTCCTGGAGGCTGCCACTGGCGTGAGCGTCAACAACGCGGTCAATCTGGCGGGCAATCTCGGCATCGCCGGCACTGCCAATCTGACTCTGGCGGGGTCGATCAACGGCGCCGGCAGCCTGAGCAAAAACGGTGCGGGCAACCTCACCCTCACTGGGGCGAACAATTTCCTCGGCGGCACCACCTTGGACAGCGGCTCCCTGACCCTGGGCAATGCTGCGGCATTGGGGCTGGGTAACCTGACCGTGGGTGGCGCTTCATCCCTGGATAGCAATGCGGCTCTGGGCGTGGGCAACAACGTGGTGCTGAACGCCAACCTCACCGCTGCCGGCAGTAACAACCTGACCCTCGGTGGCATGCTCAGTGGCACAGGCGCCCTGATCAAGGACGGCGCCGCCAACCTGACCCTCAACGGCGTCAACACCTGGCAGGGCGGCACCACGTTGAATGCCGGCACCCTGACCCTTGGCAACGGCGCGGCATTGGGCGGCGGCGCGCTGACCGTCGCGGGCGCTTCTACACTCGATAACAGTGCAGCGCTGGTGCTGGCCAATAACCTCAATCTCAACGCTGGCCTTGAAGTAGCGGGCAACAATAACCTGACGCTGGCCGGTATCGTCGCCGGCTCCGGTTCGCTGATCAAGAGTGGTCTGGCTGACCTGACGCTGGTTGGCAACAATACCTTCAGCGGCACTTTCGATGTACTGGCTGGCAGCTTGAGCACCCTCAGTGGCACGGCGCTGGGCACCAATGCGGCGGTCAATCTGGCGGCGGGCAGCCAACTGAACCTGGGGGCATCTGCCAGCCTGGCCAGCCTTGGCGGCAACGGCACGGCGCTGGTTGGGGCCGGCAATATGCTGAGCATCGGCGCCAGTAACAGCAGCAGCACCTTTGCTGGAGCGCTCACCGGTACTGGCATGCTCGACAAGCTGGGCAGCGGCACCCTTAGTCTTGCAGGCAGCAACAGCCTGACTGGCGATACCCGTATCAACGCCGGCACCCTGGATGTTAGTGGTTCGCTGGCGAGCGGCAATGTGCTGGTCAACAGCGGCGCTACCCTCTCAGGCAGTGGCAGCCTCGCAGGCGCGGTGAATGTTGCCGATGGTGGTCACCTGGGCGCAGCGACCGGCAGCACCTTGTCGTTAGGCTCGCTGGTGCTGGCCGGCAACTCGAACCTGGACGTCGGGCTCGGTGTTCCGGTGTCTGGCGGCGGCAACGCGCTGGTCAATGTGGGTGGCGACCTGACGCTCGACGGTACGCTCAACGTCAGTGACATCGGCGGCTTCGGCAGCGGCGTGTATCGCCTCATCAACTACACCGGTGGCCTGACCGACAACGGTCTGCTGGTCGGCAGCGTTCCGGGCAGCGTCACCCCCGGCGACCTGACCCTGCAAACCGCGCTGGCCAACCAGATCAACCTGCTGGTCACCGCACCGGGCGTCACCGTGCAATTCTGGGACGGCAATCAACTGATCGCCAACGGGTCGGTGGATGGCGGCAGCGGCACCTGGGGCACCGGCACCACCAACTGGACCGACGTCAACGGCACCCTCAATCTGGGGTGGGCCGGCAGCTTCGCGGTGTTCCAGGGAGCGGCGGGTAACGTCGCTGTCACTGGCCCGCAAAGCGTCACCGGCCTGCAATTCGCGACTGACGGCTACACGCTGGCGGACGGCGGTGCAGGGGAGTTACTGCTGGTCAATGGCGCCCTTGGCAACTCGACGGTGCGCGTCGACCCGAACGCTACCGCGACGCTCGATGTTGCCCTCAACGGTGCCGGCACCCTCGGCAAATACGACGCCGGCACCCTGGTGCTCAACGCTGCGAACGGCTACACCGGCGGCACCGCACTCAACGGCGGCAAGCTTGTGGTGGGTAATGACCTGGCACTCGGCAGCGGCGTGTTGATCGCAGCCAACGGCACTACGCTGGACAGCAACTCTGCAATCAGCCTCGGCAACGCCGTGCTGCTCAACGGTGGCCTTACCGTTGCCGGCGCCAATGCCCTGACTCTGGATGGCGCGATCAGCGGTTCCGGCAGCCTGCTCAAGACAGGCGCCGCTGCCCTGACTCTCAATGGCAACAACAGCTACAGTGGCGGAACCGGGCTCAACGGCGGCTCGCTGATCCTTGGCAACAATAGCGCTATCGGTACAGGCGCCCTGACCGCAACCGGCAACGGTACCCTGGACAGCAGCGCGGCTCTGCAGCTGATGAATGCCATCAACCTCGACGGCCAACTGACCCTGGCCGGGGCCCAGGACACCACCCTCAGCGGAGTGATCGCCGGCAATGGCAGCCTGGTGAAAAACGGCAACGGCGAGTTGTTGCTCAGCGGCGCCAACACCTACACCGGCGGCACCACCCTCAACGCTGGCGGCACTCGCGGCGATACCGGCAGCCTGCAAGGGGCGATCGTCAACAACGCCACGCTGACCTTCGAACAGAACACTGACGGCAGCTTCACCGGCAACCTTACCGGCAGCGGCACGCTGACCAAGACGGGGGCCGGGCAATTGCTCCTGACCGGCAGCAACGGCTTTACCGGCAATACCGAGGTGCAGGCCGGCGCATTGCGGGTCGATGGCAGCCTCGACAGTGCCGAACTGACAGTCGCAAGCGGCGCAACCCTGGCCGGTAGCGGGCAAATCGGCGCAGTGGTGCAGATGGCCGACGGCTCGACCCTGGCTGGTGGCGGCAGTGCGGCGCCGTTGTCGGTGGGTGCGCTGGTGCTGACCGCGGGTACCGATCTGGACTTCAGTCTCGGTGCGGCCAGCAGCGCCACCACCGTAGTCAACGTTGCCCGCGACCTGACCCTCGATGGCACGCTCAATGTAGCCAATGCCGGGGGCTTCGGCACCGGCGTCTATCAACTGTTCCGCTACGGCGGCAGCCTGACCGACAACGGTCTGGTTTATGGCAGCCTGCCGGTGGCGTGCTGCCGGCGGCCTTGACCCTGCAAACCGCGCTGGCCAACCAGATCAACCTGCTGGTGCAATCCGCTGCGGGCGAGGTGCAGTTCTGGAACGGCGACAAGACCAACGCCGATGGCAGTATCGTCGGCGGCAGCGGCACCTGGGGCTCCGGCACCAACTGGACTGATGTCGATGGCACTGCGAGCCAGGCGTCTACCAATCAGTTTGCGGTGTTCGGCGGCCAGGGCGGGACTGTCACGGTGGCCGGGAACCAGGGCTTCACTGGCCTGCAGTTTCTTGATCCCGGCTACAGCCTGGTACCTGGCGCAGGCGGCAGCCTCACGCCGGTCAATGGCGCAGATGGCAGCCTGGCACCGGTGCGGGTCAATGCCGGGGTCACCACGCAAATCTCCACGCCGCTGGTGGGAGCCGGCGGGATCGAGAAGCTCGACTCCGGAGTCCTGGTCTTGAGCGGTGCCAATACCTACAGCGGCGGCACGACTATCAGCGGCGGTACGTTGGTGGGCAACACGGCCAGCCTCCAAGGCAACATTCTGAACAACGCGCGGTTGCTGTTTGCCCAGAGCACCGACGGTCGTTTTAACGGAGTGCTCAGTGGCACCGGCGACCTGGTCAAACAGGGCGCCGGCGTGCTGCTGCTGACCGGTAACCAGCCTTTCAGTGGCACTGTGGGAGTGGAGCAAGGTGTTCTGCAGGTCGGCGACCGGCAGACCCCGGGCACCCTCGGTGGCCAGGTCACAGTGGCCAACAGTGCAGGCCTGAGCGGTAACGGCAGCGTCGGTTCGCTGGTCAACCATGGTGTGGTGCAGTCCGGTGCCAGCGCGGGCAACCTGAGCGTCGCGGGCAACTTTACTAACGCGGCCGACGGCCTGCTCGCGTTGACCATCACTTCGCCGACCGCCACTGCGCTGGTGGTCGGCGGGACGGCCAACCTGGGCGGAGGCCTGGTGGTGAATAGTCTGATACCGTTCACCGGTGACACCCGTTACTCGCTGATCACGGCCGGTGGCGGGGTCGACGGTACGTTCAGCACCACTGATCTGCCGGAGCAGGTGTTTCTTGATACGTCCCTGGTCTATGGCGCCAACGCAGTCGACCGGACGGTCAGCCGCAACCAGACCTCCTTCGCCGAGGTAGCGGCCACCGGTAACCAGCGCGGCACAGCCTCGGCCCTGGAGCGCAATGGTGTGGCCGGTGCGTTACTGCAGAACGAGATCGTCAACCTGAGCACTGCCGGTGCCCGTAACGCCTTTGACAGCCTGTCCGGGGAAATTCACGCCAGCACCGCCAGCGCTATTATCGAGGACTCGCGCTACATCCGCGACGCGGTCAATGACCGTATGCGCCAACCTTCCTGCAGTGGCCCGGATGATCCAGCCCGGGCGCTGGCACCGAGCGAAAACCGCCTGAGCAGCGGCGGCTGCCACGGTGAAATGGTCGGTTGGATGCGCGCGCTCGGCGCCTGGGGCGAAATGGATGGCGACAGCAACAGCGCCAAACTCGATCGCAACCTCAGTGGCTTTATGCTCGGCACCGATAAGCAGATCGACGCGCAATGGCGCGCCGGTATGGCCGCCGGCTACACGCGTAGCGACCTCGACGCCCACGAGCGTCGTTCCGATGCCACGGTCGAAAGCTACCACTTGGCGGCCTACCTCAACTCGCATTTCGACGCGCTGGCCGTGCGCCTGGGCGCGGCTTACAGCTGGCATGACATAGAGACCAAGCGCGACGTCAGCGTTGGTGCCTACAACGACCGGCTTGAAGCCAACTACGATGCTCGCAGCGCCCAGGTGTTCGGCGAAGTCGGTTACACAATCGATGCCGCCGGCATTGCCCTGGAACCGTTTGCCGGCCTCTCGTACGTCAACTACGACTCCGACAAGGCCAAGGAAAAAGGTGGGGTAGGGCGCCTGGAGGCCGAGGCCGATCAGGACATCACCTTCTCGACCCTGGGCGTGCGCGCCGGCAAAGTCATCACCTTGGCCAACGGCGGGCAATTCACCCCGCGCGCGGCCATCGGCTGGCGGCATGCCTTCGGCGACACCAAGCCTGACGCCGACCTGACCTTTATCGACGGCGGCGCCTCGTTCCACACCCAGGGTGTGCCGATTGCCAAGGACAGCGCGCTGGTCGAAGCAGGTGTGGACTTCCAGATCAGCCCGACCGGCAAGCTCGGGGTCGGTTACTCGGGGCAACTGTCGAAAGACAGCAATGACCATGCGATGACCATCAGCTTCAGCCTGGGCTTCTGATTTAGGGTCGAAGCACTTTCAGCCGCCCGCAAGGGCGGTTTTTTTTTGATTTTGCAGGAGCCGGCTTGCCTGCGGTGGCGGTGCCACTGATACACCGGGGTACTGCGATCGTCGGCAAGCCGGCCCTACATGGCCGCGCGCATGCTGTACGATTGTCGACCTGACTACACAAGGTGCCCCCCATGAGCGAGCCGATTCGTCTGACCCAATACAGCCACGGTGCAGGATGCGGCTGCAAGATTTCCCCCAGGTGCTGGAAGTGATCCTGGCAGGCAGCGGGGCGCAGAACCTGGACCCGAAACTGTGGGTCGGCAACGCCTCGCGCGATGATGCGGCGGTGTACGAGATCGATGCCGAGCGCGGCGTGGTTTCGACCACTGACTTTTTCATGCCGATCGTCGATGACCCGTACGACTTCGGCCGCATTGCGGCGACCAACGCGATCAGCGATATCTACGCAATGGGCGGTGATCCGTTGATGGCGATTGCGATCCTCGGCTGGCCGGTCAATGTGCTGGCGCCGGAAGTCGCGCGCGAAGTGATTCGTGGCGGTCGCTCGATCTGTGATGAAGCAGGCATTCCCTTGGCCGGCGGGCACTCCATCGACGCGCCCGAACCGATTTTCGGCCTGGCCGTGACCGGTCTGGTGGAAAAACGCCACATGAAACGCAACGACACCGCGACCGCCGGATGCCTGTTGTACCTCACCAAACCCCTGGGGATCGGCATCCTCACCACCGCCGAGAAAAAGGGCAAGTTGCGCCACGTCGATATCGGCCTGGCCCGGGACTGGATGTGCACCCTGAACAAGCCCGGCAGCCGTTTCGGCAAGCTTGAGGGCGTGACCGCGATGACCGACGTCACCGGGTTCGGCCTGCTCGGGCACCTGGTGGAAATGGCCGGCGGCAGCCACTCGACCGCGCGTATCGAGTACGACCGCGTGCCGCGCCTGGCCGGTGTTGAGTATTACCTTGAGCAGGGTTGTGTCCCAGGCGGCACCCTGCGCAATTTCGACAGCTATGCCAGCAAACTGGGACGTCTGCAGGAACTGCACAAGCGTGTGCTGTGCGACCCGCAAACCAGCGGCGGCCTGCTGATAGCGGTCACTCCGGCAGGCAACCCGCAGTTTCTGAGCGTGGCCGCCGAACTGGGACTGACCCTTGAGCCCATCGGTGAGTTGGTTGAGCGACAGAGCCACGCGGTCGAGGTGTTCTGATGCCAATCGACTGCACCGACTACCGCGCCATTTTCCTCAACGACCGACCCATGCTCGATGCTCGTGCACCGGTGGAATTCGCCAAGGGCTCGTTTCCCGGCGTGGTCAACCTGCCGCTGATGAATGACCACGAGCGCCAGCGCATCGGCACCTGCTACAAGCAGCACGGGCAGGAGGCAGCGATCACCCTCGGGCACCAACTGGTGTCCGGTGCGATCAAGGCCGAACGTATCCAGGCCTGGGCCGATTTTGCCCGGGCTCATCCTGAAGGTTATCTGTACTGTTTTCGCGGTGGCTTGCGCTCGCAGCTTGTGCAGCAGTGGCTCAAGGACGAGGCAGGCATCGAGTACCCACGAGTCGGTGGCGGCTACAAGGCCATGCGCTCGTTCCTGCTGGACACGGTCGACCAGGCAGTGACCCAGTGTGATTTCGTGTTGCTGGGCGGCATGACCGGTACCGGCAAGACCGAGGTGCTCACGCAGTTGAGCAACGGTCTGGACCTTGAAGGCCATGCCAATCACCGCGGCTCCAGTTTTGGCAAACGCGCCACTGACCAGCCCTCCAACATCGATTTTGAAAACCGCCTGGCCGTGGACATCCTGAAAAAACGTGCGGTCGGCATCGAGCGCTTCGTATTGGAAGACGAGAGCCGCACGGTCGGCAGTTGCGCCTTGCCGCTGCCGTTGTTCCAGGGCATGCAGCAGTATCCGATGGTCTGGCTGGAAGACAGCCTGCAAGGGCGGGTCGAGCGGATCCTGCGCGATTACGTGGTAGACCTGTGCGCCGAATTCATCACTGTGCATGGTGATGGCGGGTTTGCGCTGTTCTCCGAGCGGTTGCTGGAAAGCCTCAATAATGTGCAAAAACGCTTGGGTGGCGAACGGCACCGGCGCATGCTGCTGTTGATGGAGGATGCCCTGGAACAGCAGGCGCGCACCGGCTCGGTGGACCTGCATCGGGCATGGATCGAGGGCTTGTTGAGCGAGTATTACGACCCGATGTATGCGTTCCAGCGCGAGAAAAAGGGCGCGCGAATCGAGTTTGCCGGGGAGCGGGACGCGGTGCTCGAGTATCTGCTCGAGCGTGCTGTTCAGCGGGGGTGATGTTGCCTGTGCTGGCGCCCTAACGGGCGCCACAGAATCTACAGCAAAGCCGCCCCGATCAACCCGCTGACCACACCAATCCCCATGGTCATCAGCGCCACACTCACCAGCACCCTCGCATCGAAATCCTTGCGCAGCATCAGCAGCGACGGCAGGCTGATGCTCGGCAGGGTCATCAGCAGCGCGACGGCGGGGGCAGTGCCCATGCCGAGGGTCATCATGGTTTGCACGATGGGGATTTCCGCTGCTGTTGGAATCACGAACAAAGTGCCGATGATCGCCAGCGGCACCAGCCACATCAGGCTGTTGGCCATGGCGCCATCGATGTGCGGAAACACCCAGACCCGCACTGCGCCGAGCACCAGCACTGCCAGGATGTAAATCGGGATGGTGCTCCAGAACAGTTGCCAGAGCGTGCGGCCCCAGCGCACCAGGAACGGTTGCACATCCACCGTGCTCGCTTCACTCACTGCTTCCACAGCCGCTTCAGGCAGCACCTGAGGGCCGGACATGCGCTGTGCCACCCAGGACACGCCAAACACCAGCACGATACCCGCCACCAGGCGCAGCGCCGTAAAGCCCCAGCCCAGCACGAAGCCCATGAACACCAGCGTGGCCGGGTTGAGCACCGGATTGCCGATCCAGAACGCCAGCGCGGCGCCGACCGACACATTGGAGCGACGCATGCTGGCCGCCACCGGTGCCGCGCAGCATGAACACATCATGCCCGGCAGGGCGAACAGGCCGCCGCGCAAGGTCGAGGCAAAACCGGCGCGGCCGAACAGGCGCAGCAGCCAGTCGCGGGGGATCAATACCTGCAGCAACGAGCCGAGAATCACTGCCAGCACTGCAGCTTTCCAGATCGCCAGGAAATACACCTTGGCATAGGTCAGTGCAGCGGCCAGGGAGCGGTCTGGGCGTCGTTGAGGATGGAGGCGCCGATGCTGTGGTTGTCAGCGGCCAGGAAAGCCTTGGCGTAGTAGGGCGACCATTTGACGTAATACAGGCCGATACAGGCGACCAGGACGAAGAGCGCAGGTTTCCACCAGAACGACCAGCCCCTGGAGGGGGCAGCTGTGGATGAGAGTGACATGGGGAGGTTCCGGGGGCAAGAAGGAAAGGGTTCATGATAGCCCAGCTCCTCCTCCCGGCGCAGACACTTACGTTGGGCAGGTCTCGCGACCGTTATCCAGCCCCTGCTTGTAGCTATGGCTCTGCAGGCTGGCCTTGCCGTTGTGCCAGGTCAGGGTCAGCACGTAGAGCGAATCAAAATCGTCACCCGACCAGTCATCGGTAATGTGCTGCTTGCCGCCGACCGCTTTGTCCGCGACTTTGTTGATCAGTTCCGGCAGGTAACCATGGGACCACGCGGTGTAAATCGTCGAGTTGTGGTACTTGTCGGCGAGCAACTCACGGGCCAGATCGCTGGTGTCGTTGGCTGAAAACTCGATGTTCACCGGCAAACCGAGCTTGATCGCTGCCGGGCTGATGGTCATCAGCGGGCGAATGTAGCTGTAGGAGTTGTCCAACTCACCTTCCTCGACATTGCGCGTCGGGTTGGCGGCGAATACGTAATCGGCTTTGCCGAATCTCTCCGGCAGTACTGTCGACAGGTCGATGGCGCGATTCAGGCCCTGACAATTGAGCTGACCCAGACCGCCCTCGGGCTTTTCGGCGTGGCGCAGGAACACCAGCGTCTGCGTGCCATCGACCGGCTGCGCGCGGCTCTCGCTGGATTCGAGTGACAGAAAGACCGCGCTGACCGCCAGCAGGGAGGGCAGGACCACGTAGGCGCGGTGTTTGAAACGTTTGGCGAAACTTATCAGGTTCGTCATGGAATAAGGGGTTCTTCAGCAAGTTCGATTAAGGCTGACAAACCTTTACACCACTGGCTCCCAGCACCGGGTGTTTTCCCTGTCGTTGAGCCGGTCCGTTTCCGAAGGGGCAAGGATCAGAGTGCCTGAAGCCCATTTGGTTCGATCCCGAGAGGTGCGCCGCACTCTACCGGGATGCTTTCTCGGATGTAGGAAAAGTTACCGACAGGATGTTACAACTTGTCGTCGCAGCTGCCGGAGGCTGCGATCTTTTGCGCTTGATGTTCAGCAACCTTGAAAAATCAGGCTCAAGATCAAAAGTTCGCAGCCTGCGGCAGCTCCTACATTAATATCGGGGTTCAATTTGTGACTGGATGCTTCCCATGACCGATCTGTCCGCGTTCCCGATCACCCAGAAATGGCCGGCGCAGTACCCTGACTGGATTCAGCTCTACTCCTTGCCGACCCCCAACGGCGTCAAAGTCTCGATCATGCTCGAAGAGATCGGCCTGCCGTACGAGCCGCACAAGGTCGCTTTCGACAGCAACGATCAGTTGTCCCCGGCGTTTCTGTCGCTAAACCCGAACAACAAGATCCCGGCGATTCTCGATCCGCATGGTCCGGCCGATCAACCCTTGGCGCTGTTCGAGTCCGGGGCGATTCTGATCTACCTCGCCGACAAGAGCGGGCAGTTACTGGCTCAGGAATCGACGGCGCGTTACGAGACGATCCAGTGGCTGATGTTCCAGATGGGTGGCATCGGGCCGATGTTTGGCCAGCTCGGCTTCTTCAATAAATTCGCCGGCAAGGACTACGAGGATAAACGCCCACTCGGTCGCTATGTGGACGAAAGCAAGCGCCTGCTCAAGGTGCTCGATACCCGGCTGCAAGGGCGGGACTGGATCATGGGCGAGCGCTACACCATTGCCGACATCGCCACGTTCCCCTGGGTGCGCAACCTGATCGGCTTCTATGAAGCGGGCGACCTGGTGGGCATCAACGACTTCAAGAACGTGACGCGGGTGCTTGAGCGCTTCCTGGCGCGGCCGGCAGTCATGCGCGGGCTGGAAATTCCGAAGTAGTCCATTCAACAAGACCAGGGAAAGGCCATGCATTCATTCGATTTCAAGCAGGTAGATGTGTTCAGCCGCAGCCCGCTCAAAGGCAATCCGCTGGCGGTGGTGTTCGGCGCTGATGAACTGAGCGACGAGCGGATGGCGGCGTTTGCCGCCTGGACCAACCTCAGCGAGACCACCTTCATCCTCCAGCCCCGTGACCCGCGGGCCGACTACCGGGTGCGGATCTTCACCACGCTCAAGGAGCTGCCATTCGCCGGTCATCCGACCCTGGGGACTTGTCATGCCTGGCTGGAAGCCGGCGGCGTGCCCATGGCCGAGGAGGTGATTCAGGAGTGCGGAGTCGGGCTGGTGCGCATTCGTCGCCAGGGCGCGGAGCTGGCCTTCCTGGCGCCGCCGCTGATCAGGACCGGGCCGGTGGATGCCGGGATTGTAGAACGGGTGCGCCTGGGATTGGGCCTGGAGCGCGGTGCGATCCTGCGCAGTCAGTGGGTCGATAATGGCGCCGGCTGGCTGGCGGTGATGCTGGCTGATCGCCAGCAGGTGCTGGACCTGCAGCCCGACCATGCGCAAATGCTCGGCCTCGCGGTCGGGGTCGTTGCGCCCTGGCAGCCGGCACGCGATGGCGATGCCGCGCAGTTCGAAGTGCGTGCATTTATCAGCGGCGACGGCATGCCTGAAGATCCGGCCACCGGCAGCCTGAATGCCGGGCTGGCGCAGTGGCTACTCATGGAAGGGCTGGCACCGCCGAGCTATGTGGTCAGCCAGGGTGTGACCATGGGTCGCGCCGGGCGAATCCAGGTCGAGCAGGTGGGCGACGAAATCTGGGTTGGTGGCCCCGTGGTGACCTGCATCAGCGGCACTTTGACCCTCTAGACCGACCGTGCCGTCTGGTGATTATTGCCCGACCGGTAACGCACTCTTGGTCAACAAGCGTTTGTGCGGTACGCCGCACAAGGCATAAGCTTCGCCCCCTACGACTTTCGTCTCATCTGCCGTTTTTTCAGGAAAGGCCCCATGTCCAGTCAGTTCCCCGAAGCACGTCCCCGCCGTCTGCGCCGCAATGCGAGCCTGCGCAGCCTGTTCCAGGAAACCGAATTCAGCCTGAACGATCTGGTGCTGCCGATTTTCGTCGAGGAAGAAATCGATGACTTCGTGCCGATCAAGAGCATGCCCGGCGTGATGCGTATTCCCGAGCGCAAACTGGCCGGCGAGATCGAGCGTTACGCCCGTGCCGGCATCAAGTCGGTGATGACCTTCGGCGTATCGCATCACCTGGACAGCAACGGCAGCGATACCTGGAACGAAAACGGGCTGGTGTCTCGCATGTCGCGCATCGCCAAGGATGCAGTGCCGGACATGATCGTGATGTCCGACACCTGCTTCTGCGAATACACCGACCATGGCCACTGCGGGGTCATGCACAACCATGAAGTCGACAACGATCAGACCCTGGTCAACCTCGGCCGGCAGGCCGTTGCTGCAGCCCAGGCCGGTGCCGATGTGATCGCTCCTTCGGCGGCGATGGACGGGCAGGTCCAGGCAATTCGCCGGGCACTGGATGCCGCCGGTTTCACCCACACGCCGATCATGGCCTATTCGACCAAGTTCGCTTCGGCGCTTTACGGCCCGTTTCGTGAAGCCGGTGGCAGTGCCCTCAAGGGCGATCGAAAGAGCTACCAGATGAACCCGATGAACCGCCGCGAAGCGGTGCGCGAGTCTTTGCTGGACGAGCAGGAAGGCGCGGATGCGCTGATGGTCAAGCCGGCCGGCGCGTACCTGGACATCATCCGCGACATCCGCGAGGCCTCGCGCCTGCCGCTGGCGGCGTACCAGGTCAGCGGCGAATACGCGATGATCAAGTTCGGCGCCCAGGCCGGGGCCATTGACGAAGACCGGGTGGTCCGCGAAAGCCTGGGGGCGATCAAACGCGCCGGTGCCGATCTGATTTTCACCTACTTCGCGATGGACCTGGCGCTGGCCGGGATCTAACCAACAGCAACCTGCCTGTGGCAGCGGGCAAGCCCGCTGCCACATGTTTGTTGTGTAGGGTGTCAGGGGTTGGTGAAAAACGTACGAATCCCGTGATCACGGAAATAGCGTTCGATCACCTTCGGATCCGAGCTGTTCTCGGCGATCGCCACATAGGTATCCGGTCGTAACAGGTAGAACCCGTTACGTCCCAGGCCGGCCGCTTCGAACGCAGGCCGCCAGGCAAATACCTGCAACGGCAGGTGATGCTCCACGCACCAGGCGATCATTTCGTCGCTGGTGTCGCCATACACATGCACCTGCCAGACCGGTTGCTTGAGCGATTCATAATTGTCGCCTTCGCCATCGTGCGCCCAAGGCAGTCGATCCCCTCCATGGACATGCCCGGCCACGCCTGCACTTAATGCCATCGCCCGGTAATTCAGAGTGATCTGCGAAACCGTGCGAAACAGAAATTCGCGGGATGTTTCGAACGCGGCCATTCTCGGAATGAGCAACGGCGCCAGGCGGGTGCGCAGCAGGTCGGCCATGGGGCCCTGGGCGGTGACCAAACTGAATACCCGGTCGGTAGTGGCGACCAGTTTGCGGGCAAAAGCGATGCGTTCCGGTTCATAACTGTCGAGCAACCGCGCTTCGGCACCGCCACTCAACACGGCGGCGAGTTTCCACGCCAGGTTGATGGCGTCGCCGATCCCGGTGTTCATGCCCTGGCCGCCGACCGGACTGTGGACGTGGGCGGCGTCCCCCAGCAGAAACGCGCGACCGGTGCGAAAGTGATCCGCCACCCGGTGATGCACGCGGTAGGTCGAGAACCAGTTCACCTGCTCGATCTGCACGTTCATGTTCTGGATCGCGTGATTGCTGACATCCTCGAACCTCAGGTTTTCCGACTGTTCGGCGCGCTCACCGCGCACTGTGCCGATCAGACGCGCGCGACCTTGCTCGGCCATGGGAAACACCGCAAGGAAGTCGGCCTCATCCAGGTCCACGTGCAATTCGCCATTGAGGGCCTCGCCGCTGGCATGCACATCGGCCACGTAGAAAATCTGCTGGTAGGTGCCGCCGGGAAAGTCGGTATCGAGGGCCTTGCGCACGATCGATCGGGCGCCATCACACCCGGCCAGGTAACACGCCTGGCAAATTTCCTGCTGGCCGTCCGGCAAGCGCAATTGCGCGCTGACGCCGTCGCCGGTTTCCTCGAAACTTTCAAGTTCGGTACTGCGTTCAACCTTGATTCCAAAGGCTTCGAGGCGGGTGATCAATAGTCGCTCGTGCTGGTCCTGGGGATATATTTCCAGGAAAGAGTAGGGCGTGAGGCCTTCGCCGACGGCCGTCAGGGGCAAGCGCGCGACAGGCCCGCCCTTGACCCAGAAATTCGCCGCGGCAACGCGATGACCGTTCTGCACCACGGTGTCGGCGAGGTCGAGCTGGCGATACAGTTCAAGGGTGCGCGCCTGCACCGCCAACGCCCGGGAGGTCGTGCCGGGCGCCGAGCTCTTGTCGATGATCCGCACCCGAATCCCCAGTTTGCTCAACCACAGCGCCAGTACCAGTCCAGTGGGGCCGGCGCCGACAATCAGCACATCGCTTCGATTCATGGGGCTGGTCTCCTCGCCGTGTTGCTCAAGTATGGTCCAGCCCGAAACCGCGTCCAGACGGCCTGCCCAACGGAAAAAGCCCTCTGGTAAAAGCATGCCTGCTGGGGACGGCGTTCCGATCAAAAGATCGCAGCCTCGTTTCTCTCGGCAGCTCCTACCCGGATTGCATGCAGATCCCGCGCAAATCGCACCCGGTTTAGTCGGGGGAACAGCTAGCGGCGGCAAGAGTCATAGCCTGCGCCATGCCATTGATCGTATGGTTAACCGTCCCGAAGAATCTGATGGAACACCATGCAAGCCAATCGATTGATCACAAGCGTCACCGCGCTACTGGTACTCGCCGGTTGCGCCACGCAAAGGACACCGGAACCGCCTGCGCGCAAGCCCGCAGAGGTCAAGGCTGAACTGGTGCGTCTGTTGCCGGCCAAAACAGCCGATCGCCAGGGCTGGGCCACGGACATCTATGCCGCATTCGCCGCGCAGGGCATTTATCCGAGTACGCAAAACCTCTGCTCGGTGCTCGCCGTCACCGAGCAGGAGTCGACGTTCCAAGTGGACCCGCCAGTGCCCGGGCTGGGCAAGATCGCCCGTGAAGAGATCGACCGCCGGGCCGCCAAGGTGCATATCCCCCGCCTGCTGGTCAGTGGCGCGCTGCAGGTCAAATCGCCTAACGGCAAGAGCTACAGCACCCGGCTCAATGCCGCGCGCAGTGAAAAGGAACTGAGCGCGATCTTCGATGATTTCATCGGCATGGTGCCAATGGGGCAGACGCTGTTCGGCGGATTTAACCCGGTGCATACCGGTGGGCCGATGCAGGTCAGCATCGATTTCGCCGAGCAGCACGCCAAGGGTTACCCGTACCCGGTGGACGGCACGATCCGCCACGAAGTGTTCAGCCGTCGCGGCGGCATGTATTTCGGCATCGCGCATTTGCTCGGCTACCCGGTGAGTTACGAACAACCCCTGTACCGCTTCGCCGATTTCAACGCCGGCTGGTACGCCAGTCGCAATGCCGCATTCCAGAATGCCGTCAGCCGTGCCTCGGGCATCCCGCTGGCGCTGGATGGCGATTTGATTCGTTACGATTCGATCATGCCTGGCAGCACGGAACTGGCGGTGCGCACCCTTGGCAAGTCGTTGGGCATGCGCAATCCGACCATTCGCGATCAACTGGACAAAGGCAAAACCCTGGAATTCGAAGAGACCAAACTCTATCAACGGGTATTCGAGTTGGCGGAGAAGGCCGAAGGCAAGTCATTGCCGCGTGCGGTGTTGCCGGGGATCGTCCTGCAAAGCCCGAAAATCACCCGCAAACTGACCACGGCCTGGTTCGCCAAACGGGTGGATGAGCGTTACAAACGCTGCATGGCCCGAGCCCGCTGAGCGGGCCCAGGCCTCTGTGGGAGCGCGCGGTTGTTTGCATCAGACGGCCCAGGGTAAATTCAATCAAATGACCTTCACTGCCCGGCCGATGAATTGAATCGGCCCGGTGGGCTTGCCGATCGGCGAGCCATTGGGGTTCTCCAGGGTCAGCTCGAACAGTTGATCCGGGACCAGTGGTGGCAGCTTATCCAGCGGCACCGACAGGGTTTGCCCCGGTTTGACCAGACCCAGGGATACCGGTCCTTGCCAACCGTCAGCCTTGGTCCAGAATTCCAGCGCCTTGTCGGCTGGAACTTCAACCACCCCCAGCGGAATCAGCTGCAACTCCCTTGGGTTGCTCGCCTGGACGACCCAGCCCGGCGCCTTGTCCTGAGGGCCGACCAATACCACCAGGTAGGTCGGCTTGGCCGTGGTCTGCGTCAACAGCAATGCACCGAACAGCAGACTGGCTGCTAGCCCGGCACCGGCCAGCCCGCGCCATAAGGGCAGCAGGTTCCACCAGGAGGGCGCGCGCGGGGCAGGTGACCGGGGTTTGGGCTCCAGGACCTGCACACTGCGCTCAATCCTCGGCCACAATTGGGTAGAGGGAAGCACAGGCTCGACGAGGTCGGTCAGGCCGAGCAGGCGACGTTCCCAGCTGTCGACCGCCGTGCGCAACTCGGCGTCGTCCTCGAGGCGAAGGCGCACCTGAACTCGCAACTCGGCCGGGAGCGTGCCCAGTACATACTCGCTGGCCAGTTCGTCGCGCTCTTCAGGGGTTTCGTTCAAAGGTCTGCTGATCATCCCATGCACTCCCGCAACGCCGTCAGGCTGCGCTTGATCCAGGCTTTGACCGTGCCCAGCGGGGTGCCGAGCTTGTGTGATATCTCGGCGTGGGAATAACCGTCGACGTACGCATGCACGATGCAAGTGCGCCGTGCCGGATCCAATTGCTCCAGGCAGTGATGGATGCGCCCGGAATCGGCCTGGTCATCGAAAGCTTCGGTAACGTCCGGCACTTCGGTCTCGTCGTGGCTTTCGCGCCGATGGTCGCGCAGGAAATTCAGCGCCAGGTGCCGCGTTACGCTGTACATCCAGCCCCGCGCCGAGCCTCGCGCGGGATCGAATCGCGCGGCACCGTTCCAGATTTTCAGAAATGCATCGTGGACAATGTCTTCGGCCAGTGCCGTGTCGCGGACCAGGCGCTTGGCCACGCCCAGCAGGCGCGGACTTTCCTGCACGTATAAATCGCGCAAGGCCTGCCGTTCGCCTCGCCCGCAGGCGGCCAGGTGTGCTTCGTAATCGAATAAGGGTTCGGGCAAGGACACTGTGCTCAGCCATTGTTGGGACCTGGCATGCAATCTAGCAAACAAACACAACTCCTGTAGGCGCAAGGCTTGCCCGCGATGGCTTTTTGTCAGCAAATGTTGAATCTGCTGACCGACCACCCTCGCGGATAAGCCCTGTTTCCGCAGCTGCCAGAGCTGCTACAGCTGTTCCCGGTCACAGAAATTGCAGGTGTCCCGGATCACGGATAATGCATGTGTTCCAGAATATTGCAGTGTCCAGGCGTTTATTCGAGGTGGGTGCCGGAATCAGTTCGCGGCCCAGAAGATGTAATCGGCCTGGTACTTCACCACTTCCTGTTTGCCCTTGTTCGCCGCTGTGCATTCGCTGCCCGGCGCTACGCCGCCCTTGAGTGCGACGCGCTGGATGTAACTCACGCCGGTCATGGCGCCTTTGCCTTCGGCCGGGTTGGCCTTGACCAACTGATAGGGCAGGTTGCCCGGGCTCGATGGCGCCACGGCCAATTGCGTGCCGGTGACTTTTGAACCGTCCTTGGCCTGCCAGGTGGCGGGTGGACCAAAATAGGTGCCGACCTGCTTGCCGCTGCGATCGTTGAGCACCGCTTTCGGGCCGACGAAGGTCCACTCGGTCTGCCCGGCGACGTTGGGCTTGTCGCGGCACTCATAGGTGATCTCGCCGACCCCGGTGGTCTCCATCGCCACCTTGTGCCCGTCCGGCACCTTGATACTGTCGGGCAACCCCGTCTGGGCGAAGGCGGCGGTAGTGGTGGCAAGCAAACCGGCAAGGCACATCAGCTGTTTGGCGTTCATTGATAGCACTCCGAAAGTGGGTAATCCGCTGTGCAGCATCAGGGCTGCTACAGGTACTACCCGCCACGGGGCGATTTGGATGCAGAGGCGAAAAAGAAATTTTTCCGCAGGAGCCGAGTCAGCTGCTACAAAGAGAGAACTGCAAAGGAGGTGTGTATGTACCAGCTCTACGGACACAGGAACTCCGGCGCTGCGGCGATTGAGGCGGCGTTGGAACTCTGCGAGATTCCCTATCGTTTCATCGATGTCGAGGCCTCACCAGAGTCGGCCCAGGCCCTGGAGAAACTCAATCCGCTGAAGCAGATACCAACCCTGCAATTGCCCGACGGCAGCGTCCTGACCGAGAGCGCCGCGATCCTCATCCACCTGGGGCTGACCTTTCCCCAGTCGAACCTGCTGCCGGACGACGTCGCCGAACGCGACCAGGCCATTCGCGGTCTGGCGTTCATTGTCAGCAATTGTTATGCGGCGATCGGCATCATCGACTACCCCGAGCGCTGGCTGGACGAATCGGATGAGAAGTCCCGGCAGAACCTCATGGCCGGCGCGCGCCAGCGCCTGCACTGGAGTTGGGAGGTGTTCGCCGACCAGTTTTCCGGCGAGTTGTACCTGGGCGACGAGGCGCCAGGCGCTCTGGACGTTCTGGCCGCCGTGGTCAGCCGCTGGGCGGGTAGCCGCGAACATCTGCGTAGCACCCGGCCAGGATTTTATGCGTGGCTGGAGCGAATCGACCGGCATCCGACATTGGCACCGGTGTTTGCCCGGCATTGGCCAACGTGAACAATACTGTGGGAGCGAGCCTGCTCGCGATGGAATGTCAGATCCAATGATGTCGACTGACACTCCATCGCGAGCAGGATCACCCACAAGTGGGACCCGAACTATTCTCCGCGGATGTACTGCTCCAGCTGTTTGATCAGCTCGGCCTGTTCGGCAATCGCTTCTTTCACCAGGTCACCAATCGACAGCAAGCCGATCAACTTGCCGTTCTCCACCACCGGCAAGTGACGCAGGCGTTTGTCGGACATGATGCCCAGACAGGTGTCGACGGTCTGGTGGGTGTCCACGGTGATCACGTTCGCCACCATGATGTCGCGAACCGGTGTGCCCACCGATGAGCGGCCATGCAACACCAGTTTGCGCGCGTAATCGCGTTCACTGATGATGCCTACCACTTTGTCGTCTTCCACCACGAGCAGGGCGCCGACGTTCTTCTCGGCCATCTTCATCAACGCTTCCAGCACCATGTGGTCGGGCTTGATCTGGTGCACTTCCTGATTCTTCTGATCTTTCAACTTGAGCAGTTGGGCGACGGTTTTCATGGTGGGTACTCTGGTGTTGTCGTTGTTCTAGAAGAATCATAGACCCGGGCGTCGAGGGCAAGACGCAAAAGCGGCGGATATGATGCAAAAAACGTCATTTGGCAGTTTTTTTATACATTTTCCCGTTCCAACGCCACATAACCTCGCTGGCTCGGCAGCTGTGACGAGGATACGCGTAGAATGCCCACCAGATTCAGTTTCCCGAGGTTGCAGTGGTGGATTTACCGCAGGGCTTCGTCCTGACCCGGCATTGGCGCGATACGCCGGCCGGCACCGAAGTCGAGTTCTGGCTGGCGACCGACGCCGGGCCGCGCCGTGTGCGCTTGCCGCATCAGCCGTCGGTGGCGTTTATCCCCGCCGAGCAGCGCGCAGCGGCTGAACGCCTGCTGCACGATGAAAAGAACGTCGAACTGCGCCCGTTGGCCCTGCAGGATTTCGAGCATCGCCCGGTGCTCGGCTTGTATTGCCAGCAACATGGTCAGTTGATGCGCCTGGAAACAGCGCTCAATCGCGCGGGTGTCGACGTCTACGAAGCCGATGTGCGCCCGCCTGAGCGCTATCTGATGGAGCGTTTCATCACCGCCCCGGTGTTTTTCAGCGGCACGCCCGATGCCGACGGGGTTTTGCTCAACGCACACCTCAAACCCGCCCCGGCTTACCGACCAAAGCTGCGGCTGGTCTCGCTCGACATCGAAACCACCGAAACCGGTGAGTTGTATTCCATTGCCCTGGAAGGCTGCGGCGAGCGTCAGGTGTACATGCTTGGCGCCGCGAACGGTGATGCCAGCATCGTCGATTTCGATCTCGAATATTGCGACTCGCGCACGCTCATCCTGAAGAAACTCAACGACTGGTTCGCCCGCCACGACCCCGACGCGATCATCGGTTGGAACGTCGTGCAGTTCGACCTGCGCATCCTCCACGAACATGCCCGGCGTCTCGGTGTGCCGCTGAAGATCGGCCGTGGCGGCGAAGAGATGCAATGGCGTGAGCACGGCAGCCGCAATCACTACTTCGCCTCGGCAGCGGGGCGGCTGATCATCGATGGCATTGAATCGCTGCGCTCGGCGACCTGGAGTTTTCCCTCGTTCAGCCTGGAAAACGTCGCCCAGACGCTGCTGGGCGAGGGCAAATCCATCAACACGCCGTATCAGCGCATGGACGAAATCAATCGGATGTTCGCCGAGGACAAACCGGCGCTGGCCAAGTACAACCTCAAGGACTGCGAACTGGTCACGCGGATCTTCGCCAAGACCGAACTGCTGACGTTCCTGCTGGAGCGCGCCAGCGTCACCGGCCTGCCGGCGGATCGCAGCGGTGGTTCGGTGGCGGCGTTCACCCACCTGTACATGCCGTTGATGCACCGCCAGGGTTTTGTCGCGCCGAACCTGGGGACTAATCCGCCGCAGGCCAGTCCCGGCGGCTTTGTCATGGACTCGCGCCCGGGGCTCTACGAGTCGGTGCTGGTGCTCGACTACAAAAGCCTTTATCCGTCGATCATTCGCACCTTTCTGATCGACCCGGTGGGGCTGATCGAAGGCTTGCAGCACCCGGACGACACCGACTCGGTGCCGGGCTTCCGTGGCGCGCGGTTCTCACGCACGCGGCATTGCCTGCCGTCGATCGTGTCGCGGGTGGCTGAAGGTCGCGAGACCGCCAAGCGCGAGCACAACGCGCCATTGTCCCAAGCGCTGAAAATCATCATGAACGCCTTCTACGGCGTGCTCGGTTCCAGCGGCTGTCGGTTCTTCGATACGCGACTGGCCTCCTCAATCACCTTGCGCGGCCACGAAATCATGTTGCGCACGCGCAAGCTGATCGAAGAGCAGGGGCACGCGGTGATCTACGGCGACACCGATTCAACCTTCGTTTGGCTGCGTCGTCCCCACGGCCAGGCAGAAGCCGCAGAGATTGGCCATGCACTGGTCAAGCACGTCAACGATTGGTGGCGCGAGCATGTACGGGACGAGTTCGGCCTGGAAAGTGTCCTGGAATTGCAGTTCGAGACGCACTACAAACGCTTTCTGATGCCGACCATTCGGGGCGCGGAAGAGGGCAGCAAGAAGCGCTATGCCGGGCTGGTGAGCCGCGCCGATGGGACGGAAGAAATGGTCTATAAAGGCCTGGAAACCGTACGCACCGACTGGTCGCTGTTGGCCCGGCAGTTTCAGCAGGAACTCTACGAGCGGATTTTCCAGCGCAAGCCGTATCAGGATTACGTGCGCGATTATGTGCGCAAGACGTTGGCCGGCGAGTTCGATGATCGACTGATCTATCGCAAGCGCCTGCGCCGCACTCTCGACGATTACGAACGCAATGTGCCGCCCCATGTGCGCGCGGCACGGCTGGCCGACGAATACAACGTGCAGCACGGC
Organism: Pseudomonas sp. TH10; assembly: GCF_016651255.1. Taxonomy (GTDB): domain Bacteria; phylum Pseudomonadota; class Gammaproteobacteria; order Pseudomonadales; family Pseudomonadaceae; genus Aquipseudomonas. Next base: position 28,051 of record NZ_JAEKEG010000033.1, on the reverse strand, counting down.
CGTCCACGGCAATACCAGAACGGCGGCTGGATCAGCTACGTCATCACCCTGGCTGGCCCGGAGCCGCTGGAAGTGCGTCGCGCGGCCATCGACTACGACCACTACATCACCCGGCAACTGCAACCGATTGCAGACGCGATTCTGCCGTTTGTCGATGACGACTTCTCAACCCTGATCGGCGGGCAACTGGGCCTGTTTTGAGTCAAGCAACTGCAATGTCCACTCATCAAGAATGCCGTGGAAGTAGCGTTCCAGTGCCTGATGGAAGAGGCTGTCTTCAGCGGCAAACTGAGCGAACAGCGTCATTGACGAGTGGAATTTCAGGTCATCCGGGTGACCAAAGATTTCTGCAATCGAACGTTGCTGCACGTTCAGCACCAACTGAGTGCAGGTGCGCAGGCGTGTACCCAGCACTGCATGATCCAGATAGGCCATCGCTTCTGCAGCCGATTGGATAGCGAAGCGCCGGGACATTTCACTGCCGCCCAGCCCGGCGAACTGCGGGAACACGAACCACATCCAGTGGCTGCGTTTGCGGCCGGCAGCCAGTTCCTCGAGGACGTAGTCGAACACCGGGTCCTGCGCCTGGAGGAAGCGGTCCAGGTTAAAGGAGTCCAGCGGATCGGTGCTTCTCATGTAGAAGCCCTCTGATGAAACCGATGGCCTAGACCATGGCCAGTCGCTGTTTGCGTTGTGGCGCACGAAACACTTGGTCCAGCGCCTCCAGATCCCCGGGTTCAAGCCTGATGTCCTGGGCTTGGGCGTTGAGTTTGACGTGCTCGGGTCGCACCGCCTTGGGGATGGCGATCACCCCGTCCTGTCGCAGAATCCATGCCAGTGCCACCTGCGCCGGTGTCGCGGCGTGACGGGCTGCCACTTGTCCAAGGGTGGCGTGGGCCAGCATATGCCCACCTTGGCCAATGGGACAGTAGGCCATGAGCGGCATACGCTGCTGTTGGCACCATGGCAACAGATCGAATTCGATGCCGCGCTCTTCGAGGTTGTAGAGCACCTGATTGGTGGCGCACGCCGGATTGGCCAGTTCCTGCAGGTCATCGACATCAAAATTCGACACGCCCCAGCGGCCGATCTTGCCATCCTCGCGCAGGCGTTCGAAGGCCTCGACGGTTTCCTCCAGCGGATACTGGCCGCGCCAATGCAACAGATAGAGATCAATGTAATCGGTGTCGAGCCGACGCAGGCTACGCTCGCAGGCTTGCGCGATGCCCTTGCGACTGGCGTTGTGCGGATAGACCTTGCTGACCAGAAACACCTGATCGCGCAGGCCGGTAATGGCTTCGCCGACCACTGTCTCGGCACCGCCCTCGGCGTACATTTCGGCGCTGTCGATCAGGGTCATGCCCAGCTCGATCCCCGTGCGCAGGGCTGCGACTTCACGCTTGTGGTCGGAGCGGTCTTCACCCATGCGCCAGGTGCCCTGGCCAATCACCGGCACCTGCACGCCGGCCAATTCGAGGGTACGCATGCAAACCTCCTGAAAAATTCGCTGGTGTACGTTCGGCAGCATGAATGGCATGAGGTTCATTGCTGCAAGGCTCCAGGCTACCGCAGCCGGTGGACGTTGTTGAGTGGCGCATCCTTTGTGCAGGTTTACGGACCGTCGGCACTGCACTTTTTCAGCATTCGCGGCTCTATCCATGGCCTGCCCGCGGCGATCCCCACCGCCGGCCAATGCCCAAGTCGCAAAATTCATGGCCCAATTGTTGTCCCTCATCACCGCGCACATCCGCGGCCAACGCTGGCTGATCGCCTGCATGACGCTGCTGTTCGTCACCGGTTGCAGCCAGCAGCAGGGACGGGACGTCATCAGCCAGTTTCGCGAAGGCAAACCCCAGGAATTTCTCCAGACCAGCGTCGACCGCATGGCCACCCTGACCATGCGCGACAACCTCGACAGCCTCTACCTGCTCATGAACAAGCTGTACCTGCGCAACCCCGACGAGCTGAAAAAGTCCGGCTTTCTCGACGCTCGAATTGCCGAAAAACAGGTGCGCATGGCGATCGAGCAGCAGCAACCGCTGCCCACCCTGGGGGCAGGAAGGATCTGGCGGCGCTGAGCTATGCCATGAGTCCGGAGTTTCTCGGCGACCGGGTCGGTGCGTTCATCTATGCCATCGGCAGCATGCTGGTGACGGCCCACGGTGACCGGCTGGAGTTCTACATGACGGATGCGATCAATCCGACCTTCGTCAACAACGCCGCGCGCAACATCGAGAAAGCCACCTGGATCCTCAGTCAGCGGCAGAACCCCCAGGGCGGACCCTTGCTGTTTTCAAACGAGATCTCGGAGGAGGGCAGCAACCTGAGTTTTGCCGTGGAATTCGGCAAGATCGTTGCGCGCCTGGACCTGTTGACCCAGATGCTCGACGAGCGATATCGACGGATCGGCCTGAACTACGCGCAGAGCCTGCTGTTTCTGAATTTTTTACCGGTGCAGTGATCCGAGTCAGTTACAGTGTAAAGTTGTATACAATTTATCTCGCTTGAAAGGGAGCTGCAACCTTCATGACAGACCAGGCCGCCGTCGAACGTGCGCGCACCGAACACTCTGCCAAGAGCGAAAAGCTGCCTTACGCTGCGCTGCTGGCGTTCGCCATGACCGGTTTTATCGCCGTGCTCACCGAAACCCTGCCGGCCGGGTTGCTGACGCAGATCGGCGCCGGGTTGCAGGTCAGCGAAGTGTGGGCCGGCCAGCTGGTAACGCTCTATGCCCTTGGCTCGATCGTGGCGGCCATTCCGCTGACTGTGGCGACTCGCGGCTGGCGGCGTCGGCGAGTGCTGATGATGACGGTGTGCGGATTTCTGTTGTTCAACACAGTCACGACGTTCTCCAGTCACTACGGGCTGACCTTGGTGTCGCGCTTCCTGGCGGGCATGGCCGCGGGCCTGGCGTGGGGCATCATGGCCGGTTACGCCCGGGGCCTGGTCACCCCGCGCCTGCAAGGTCGGGCGCTGGCGATCGCGATGCTTGGCACCCCGGTCGCGCTGTCGCTCGGCACGCCTGCCGGGACCTGGCTGGGTAACCTGATTGGCTGGCGCGCCTCGTTCGGCATCATGTCGGCCCTGGCGCTGCTGCTGGCGGCCTGGATCATGGTCGCCGTGCCGGACCGTCCCGGCCAGCCCGACACCGAGCGCCTGCCCCTGGCCAAGGTGTTCAGCATGAAGGGCGTGCGTCCTGTGTTGTTTGTGGTGCTGACATGGATGCTGGGGCATAACATTCTGTACACCTACATCGATCCGTTCCTGACCCAGGCGGGTCTGGGTGAACGGGTGGACCTGGTGCTGCTGGTGTTCGGTGTCAGTTCTCTGGTGGGTATCTGGGTGATTGGCCTGCTGGTGGACCGTTGGTTGCGCCGGTTGGCGCTGATCAGCCTCGCGGTTTTTCGCTTACCGCGCTGGTGCTGGCCATGGCTGCGTCGTCGCCTTGGGTGGTGTATGGCTGCATGGCGGTGTGGGGTCTGTCATTTGGCGGGTCGGCAACGTTGCTGCTGACGGCGGCTGCGGATTCTGCGGGGGAGAACGTTGATGTGGTGCAGGCGATGCTGACGACTTCCTGGAACGTGGCCATTGCCGGGGGCGGACTGTTCGGTGGTCTGCTGCTGGACCGGGTGGGCGCGATGGCGTTTCCCTGGGCGTTGCTGATTTTGTCGCTGGTGGCGTTTGCTACGGTTTTTGTTAATAGCCATTACAGCTTCAAGCCGGGGCGGCGGTCGCACTGACCTGCAATGATCCGAACTCATTCTGTGGGCGCAACGCTTGCCTGCCACGGCTGCCTGCGTCGCACCCCCTGTGGGAGTAAAGTTGCTCGCGAGCGGTCCGCCATTCAACATCATTGCCGAATCGATATAACCATAGTCCGCATTGATATAAGTAGTTATAAGAAAAATCGCTATGCTGCGGGCCAGATTTTTCCTGTCGTTTTTCTGGACGTCTTAATGGAATTGGCAAATTTCGGCCTGGTGATTGCCGGGCTGGTGGTAGGTTTTATCGTCGGCATGACCGGTGTCGGCGGTGGTTCGTTGATGACGCCGATCCTGCTGTGGTTCGGTATCAACCCGGCCACAGCGGTCGGCACTGACCTGCTGTACGCCGCCATCACCAAATCCAGTGGTGTTCTGGTTCACCGCAAAAACAAGAATATCGACTGGGCGATCACCGGCTGGCTGACCCTCGGCAGTGTCCCGGCAGTGGTCATGACATTGTGGTTCCTGAGCACGCTGCACAGCTCTCCGGATGCCATGAATGCCGTTATCAAACAGGCCCTGGGTTTCGTACTGTTCGCGACGGCACTGGCAATTTTCTTCAAGAAACGCCTGCTCGATTTCGCCCACAAACGAGCTGGCGGCAACTACAACCCGAGCGGTCCGCGCCTCAATGTGATGACTGTCATCACCGGTTTGGTCCTTGGCACAATGGTCGCACTGACGTCCATCGGCGCTGGCGCGCTGGGCACCGTGGCCTTGTTCATCCTCTATCCACTGCTGCCAACCCGGCGCCTGGTGGGCACCGAAATCGCCCACGCCGTACCGCTGACCCTCGTCGCCGGTCTTGGCCACGCGAGCATGGGCAACATGGACTGGCACGTGCTGGGCTATTTGTTGATCGGCTCGCTGCCGGGCATCTGGCTGGGCAGTCACCTCACCGGACGGATCTCCGATGAAGTGCTGCGACCTTGCCTGGCGACCATGCTGGTATTGATCGGTTACAAATTGGCGTTCTGAGTGAGCCGTGCGTCAGGCCTTTTGGATCAGACGCTTCATCACAGTGATGTCGAGCCCCTCGTCATCGACCGTATGCTCGACAACTTCCCAGCCCAGCCGCGCATACAACGACTGCGCCGCGTCGGTGTACAGATACAACTGCGGCACACCCAGCGCTGCAGCTTCTTCGACTATGCGCTTGACCAGTTGCGACGCGACCCCGCGGCCGCGCTGTTCAGTCTTCACATACACCCCGGCCAGCCACGGCGTCAGCTCGGGACGGGTTTTCATGTCGCTGTCGATCAGCAGGGCGCCTCCGAGCAATTGTGCACCTTCAATGGCGACCACAACCGAGGGCACTGCACCTTTGCCACAGGCCGCCCGCATGCGCACGGTTCTGGCTTGCAGTGTGTCGCCGGGACGGTATTGACCCCACTCGTTGAAATTGAGTTCGGCCAACTCGGGGATGAGTGCTGGATGGTCGCACAGGTAGTCGATTTGCATGGCGCTTGAAGCTCCTTTTCATGACGCTGGCTTGTCGTGCGCCGACCATAGAATGTTCGTTTCAAGTCATCAACTGCGCACAGGATGGCGGTTGCGCAATAATCGCCCTGACCTAAGCTTTGAACAAGGCGAAACATTATTGCGGTGCGTCACCCGGAACAATCACCGCGATGCGCAATCATTAGAGCGTGGATTACAAAAGGAGATGCGCATGCTCATCAGGTCTTTGACCCTGACTACCTTGCTGGTACTCGCCGGCCCCTTGCTCGCCGCTGACGGCGATTCACCGCTGGACATGGACAAGGGCCGCTCGCGTCCGCTGATCGTGATCGCGCCCAGCACGGTGGACCCGACGTGGGTCAGCCTGAAAAAATCCCTGGAAGAGCCCGACAACAAAAAAGGCTTCACCGACCGCAACATGGTGCTTTATTCGGTGATCAACACCATGGGTCAGCGAGAGGGCAAAGACCTCGACCCACAAAGTACGATGGCGCTGATTCGTGCACTGAAGATGGGGGCAGGGGCGCAGACCAAGGTCATTCTTGTGGGCAAGGATGGTGAGAAGAAGCTTGAACAATTGGGGACGGTAGACCTGAAGCAGATTTTCAGCACTATCGATGCCATGCCGATGGCTGAAAAAGAAGCGGCGGCAGCGGCGGTGGCGGCACCGGCCGAAGCCGAGCCGGCCAAAGGCGCCAAGGGCGCGAAACCTGCCAAACCGGCTAAACCCGCCAAGCCGCCTGAAATGCCCGACGACTGAAACAAAATGGGCGACCTGCACAGGTCGCCCATTTTAGTGTTCACACGGAAGGTAGTTTCGATCAGTGTGCCAGCACGCCCAGAACCGAGTGAGCGATCTTGACCCTGTCGGGGATTGGAAAGTTCTTGTTCGCAAGAATCACGATGCCTATCTCCTTGGAGGGCACGAACGCCGCATAGGCGCCAAAGCCGCCAGTCGAGCCGGTCTTGTTGATCAGTACATTCTGCGGCTGTGGTTGCGGGGGTTAAGCCACTTGACTTGATGCGCCTGCATCGCCATTTCCGTTGAATTCCCGGCCAGTAGCTGGTCGAGTGTGATGGGGTAGCTGTACAGCTCCCAACCCAGCCCCTGAGTCATGTTTGCGACGCTGTAGTAACCGGTGTGGGTGGTAGCGATAGCCTGTTGCATCGGCGCTTCCAGCTTCGTCGGCCGCATGTTTGCCTCGACATAGCGCAGCATGTCGACGGCGCTGGTTTTGACCCCGTACGCCTCGGAATCGAGCGCTCCCGGGCCGACTCTGACGGGTTTGTCCTCCTTGTTGTAGCCCTGGGCGTACAGTGCCATTTCGGCCGTTGGGACTTTGAGCCAGGTATGGGAAAGGCCCAGTTTTGGCAGCAAGGTCTGTTCCATCAACTGGTCAAATGGCGCCCCCATGCTTTGCGCGGCCAGATAGCCAAAGAGCCCCAGGCTTGGGTTGGAATATAGTCGATGGCTGCCAGCGTCATAGGTCGGCTTCCACTGCTGGAAATAGCCGATCATGTTGTCTGGCGAGTCGGCATTTTCGAGGAACTGCAACGGCAGACCACCGGCGGTATACGTGCCCAGTTGCAGCACGCTGATGTTGTCGAAGGCGCTACCTTGCAATGCCGGGAGAATCTGGCTGGCCTTTGTCGACAGGGACAATTTGCCGCTGGCCTGGGCGTAGGCGGCCAGGGTCGCGGTGAAGGTTTTGCTGAGTGAGCCTATCTCGAACAAGGTGTTTTCAGTGACCGCCTTGCCGGTTTCCCTGGAGGCTGCACCGAAGTTGAAATAATGCGCCTGGCCTTTGTAGGTGACGGCTACCGCCATGCCCGCGATGTTTTGTTGCTGCATGACGGGGGTCACGGCGGCCTTCACGGTCGCTTCGATTTGTTGATCGGAGGGCGCAGCGGCGATGCAGTGGGTCGTGGCGAGGAGGAGTCCGAATGCGCTGCAGGCCAGGGTTTTGCTGAGGCTGGAGATGTGCATGAGGGGTGGTAGTCCTTGGTGTTTTTGCATATTGTACAGGCTAAGTGGAGAATGAATCCTGAGCAAGGAGACTGTCACTTCCTGCAAGGCCGGAAAACGGATCTGTACACCGCCAAAAGCCCTAGCGCACCAGACACGGCCGCTTGTTATCGAACGTCCACCCCGGAATCAGAAACTGCATGGCCACGCTGTCATCCCGCGCACCCAGGCCCATTCCTTTATAAAGTTCGTGCGCCTTGGCCACTTGATCCATGTCCAGCTCAACACCCAGCCCCGGTTTCTTCGGCACCTGCACGCAGCCGCCGATGATTTGCAGCGGTGCCTTGGTCAGGCGCTGGCCGTCCTGCCAGATCCAGTGGGTGTCGATGGCGGTGATGTCGCCCGGCGCTGCGGCAGCCACGTGAGTGAACATCGCCAAGGAAATATCGAAGTGATTATTGGAATGCGAACCCCAGGTCAGGCCCCACTCATGGCACATCTGCGCGACTCGAACCGAACCCTGCATCGTCCAGAAGTGCGGGTCGGCCAGCGGAATATCGACTGACTGCAACTGGATCGCGTGGCCCATTTCACGCCAGTCTGTGGCGATCATGTTGGTGGCGGTTTTCAGCCCGGTGGCGCGGCGGAACTCGGCCATCACTTCACGGCCCGAATAGCCGTTTTCCGCTCCGCAAGGGTCCTCGGCGTAAGCGAGCACATGGTGCTGATCGCGGCACAGACGGATTGCCTCCTTCAGTGACCATGCGCCATTCGGGTCCAGGGTGATGCGTGCGTCAGGGAAGCGTTCGGCCAGGGCCGTCACGGCTTCGATTTCCTCATCCCCTGACAACACGCCGCCCTTGAGTTTGAAGTCCTTGAAACCGTATTTCGCCTGCGCCGCTTCAGCCAGACGCACCACGGCTTCGGCAGTCATGGCTTTCTCATGGCGCAGGCGAAACCATTCATTGTCGGCGTCCGGCTCGCTGCGGTAGGCGAGGTCGGTTTCGCGCTGATCACCGACGTAAAACAGATAGCCGAGCATCTTCACTTCATCACGTTGCTGACCTTCACCGAGCAGCGCCGCGACCGGTACGTCGAGGTGCTGACCGAGAAGGTCGAGCAGGGCGGCTTCTAGACCAGTGACCGCGTGGATGGTGATGCGCAGGTCGAAGGTTTGCAGGCCACGGCCGCCGGCATCGCGCTCGGCAAAAGTCTGGCGCACTTGATTGAGGATCTTTTGATAGGTGCCGATCGGGCTGCCGATCACCAGGCTGCGTGCATCTTCCAGTGTCTGGCGAATGCGTTCGCCGCCGGGTATTTCGCCGACACCGGTGTGGCCGGCGTTGTCTTTGAGAATGACGATGTTGCGGGTAAAAAATGGCCCGTGGGCGCCGCTCAGATTGAGCAGCATGCCGTCGTGGCCGGCCACCGGGATGACTTGCATGTCGGTGATGATCGGGGCTTTGGCGCTGTCGTGTGCATTCATTGTTGTTGTCCTTGTGAGTCGTCTGCGAAAACGCCAGTCAGGCGTGTTTCGGCGCGGCGTCGGCCACGGCGATTTCAGCGGCGGGTTTGGGTGCGGTGCGTGCGAAGAAAACAATGATCGCGGCGATGATCGAGGTCGCGGCCAAGCCATAGAGGCCGCCCTGAATCGAGCCGGTGTGCTCTTCGAGCAGGCCGAACGTGGTCGGCGCGACGAAACCGCCTAGGTTACCCACCGAGTTGATCAGCGCGATCACTGCGGCGGCGATTCGTGCATCCAGATACGCCTGGGGAATCGGCCAGAACAGCGACGAGGCGGATTTGAACCCCAGCGCCGCAAAGCAGATCGCGACGAAGGCGAAGATCGGCCCGCCAGTGGTGGACATGAACATCCCCGCTGCAGCGATCAACAACGCAGTGGCGACCCAGGCTTGTTGATGTTTCCATTTGGCGGAAAACGAGGCAAAGGCGTACATGCCGATGATCGACAACAGCCACGGAATCGAGTTGAAGAGCCCGACCTGAACGTCGCTCATTTCGCCCATCTTCTTGATGATGCTCGGCAGCCAGAACGTCGCGGCGTAGATCGTCAACTGGATGAGGAAGTAGATCAGGCAGAACAGAATGATCTGCCGATCCTTGAGCAGTTTGCCCATCGATGGACGGATGGGTGTGGCGGCTTCGCGGGCCTTCTGTTCATCGTCGATGGCTGTGACCAGGGCGTCCTGTTCGGCACGGGTCAGCCATTTCGCATCGTGGGGTTTGGCGTCGAGCCAGAACCAGACGAACACGCACAGGCACACTGAAAACATCCCCTCGATGAAGTACATCCATTGCCAGCCGTGCAGGCCGAGTCCGTTGATTTGCAGGAGCAGGCCGGACAACGGCCCGGAAATCAGCGAGGCCACGGCCGAACCGCTGAGGAAGATCGCGATCGCTTTGCCGCGTTCAACGCCGGGCAGCCAACGGGTGAAGTAGTAGATCACGCCGGGAAAAAATCCGGCTTCGGCTACGCCGAGCAGAAAGCGCAAAACATAGAAGTGGGTTTCGTTCTGGATGAACGCCATGCCGGCGGCGACCAGACCCCAGGTGAGCATGATGCGGGTCAGCCAGATGCGTGCGCCGACTTTTTGCAAAAGCATGTTGGAGGGGACTTCGAACAACGCGTAACCGATAAAGAACAGGCCAGCGCCGAAGCCGTAAGCGGCGGCACCGATGCCCAGATCGTGTTCCATGTGGGTGCGGACAAAACCGATGTTCACCCGGTCAATGTAGTTGACGATGAACATGATGACGAACAGCGGCAAGACGTGGCGTTTGACTTTCGAGATGGCGGAACTCAGGACCGGATCGGCGGCCTGGTTCATCCCGTGTATGGATGATTTCACAGATGTTCTCCCACTGATTATTTTTATGCGGGGTGGAGCTTCCTGTTGCGTTGTTGATAGACATCATACAACTGCTATTTTTACGTCTGCAAGGTGTTCTGCTCAGTAAACTGGCAGAGACAGGTGGTATTTTTAATCTGTAGCGGAGGTGTTGGCGCTGTAATGAGCTATTTACTAGGGTTTGGTTGAGTGTTGTCATACAAGTTAACTGTCTTTTCCAGAGATTCCCGAGCAGCGCAGTGCTACGATTGCAGCAGTTCCGCTTTCGGATGACGCCATGCAAGAAGACCTCGAAGCACCCGCTCGCAAGCGCACCCATAACCTGGCCCATGACCTGGTCGCCAAGCTGACCCAGAGCATCTTGCTGGGGCAGATGCAGCCAGGGGACAAGCTGCCGTCCGAGAACTCGATCGTGCAGGAACACGGGGTCAGTCGCACCGTGGTGCGCGAGGCAATCTCCAAGCTGCAGGCGTCGGGTTATGTCGAGACACGTCACGGCATCGGTACCTTTGTGCTGGAGCGTGAGACGCAGCAGGGCCTGCGATTGAACGTCGATACCGCGCTGGGGGTGCGCAGCATCCTGGAGCTGCGCATGGGGCTGGAAACCCAGGCCGCCGCGTTGGCAGCTATGCGCCGTTCGGATCAGCACCTGGTGCAAATGCGCCAAGCGCTCGACGACTACCAGCGCTTGCTGGCGAATAACGACAGTTGCGTTGAAGCCGACAGGCGTTTTCACTTGCTGATCGCCGAAGCCACCGGCAATGCCTGCTTCAGTGAAATCATGCAGCACCTGGGGCACGCGATGATTCCTCGAACCCGGGTCAACGCCGCCGAACGCGGTGCGGCGGACTTGAGCAAGCTGGGCCTGCTGGCCAACCTTGAGCATGAGGCAATCCTCAATGCGATCAAACGCCAGGACACTGACGCGGCGCGCGCTGCCATGTGGTTGCACCTGACCAACAGTCGCGACCGCTTTCTCGCCGATCACACCTGACCGTCCGTCTCGCCGACAGCACGCGGCGCCCGAACCGCTTTCCAACAAGTACGGCCCAGATTTGCTGGACCTCATCAATGAGGTGCGTCATGGCTAACGAAACGAACTTCCCCGGCACAACCCCCGACACCGACCCCGCCAGACCCATGCCCGGCACGGATGAGCCGTTGATGGATCACGATGCGCCCCCTGGCATGGACCCTCGCGGGATCCGTCCGAGGCGGATGCGGATCGTCCTGAAGACTGGATGGACCCCACTGCGGACGAAGACATGCCGCCAGCGGATGAACCTTCGCCGCTGTCAGATGATCGTCGCTAAACGGCACCAGGCGACCGTGCCGGATTAATCAGTCGTTGTATTCGCAAGCCTGACGGCATCTGCCTGTCAGGCTTTTTTGGTGAAAATGCCTGGGCGGCGGCGGGGTTGTAAGTCCCTCGGGGTCTATCGATCTCCATCTATGCTTTATCCACAAACGGATGGCACTCGCGCGGACCGTGGTGGACTAAGCATCAGGTCGCGAACTTGCGGCCTGTGGACTGACATGGATCGGACATGAACGAAAAGACGCTACAGAATAAATCGTTGGTGATACTGCTGTTCGTGGTCACCGCCGCCTTCATCTGGATCCTGCTGCCATTTTACGGTGCGGTGTTCTGGGCGGTGATTCTGGGAATTGTGTTTGCACCCTTGCAGCGCCGCCTGCAGTTGAAGTTTGGCTGGCAGCGCAACGTGACCTCGCTGTGCACCCTGAGTGTGTGCCTGGTGATCGCGATTTTGCCGGTGATCATCATCAGTGCGTTGCTGGTGCAGGAAGGCGCGGTGTTCTACAAGAGTGTGGAAAGCGGCGAGCTGGATATTGCGGCCTATGTGGCCCAGTTCAAACACAGCCTGCCTACCTACTTCCAGCACCAGCTCGACCGCTTCGGCATGGGCGAGTTGAACGGCTTGCGTGGAAAAACTGGTGAAGAGCGCCATGACCGGGGGCCAGGTCCTGGCATCCCAGGCCTTCAGTTTTGGCCAGGGCACGTTTGAGTTTGTCGTGAGTTTTTTCATCATGCTGTACCTGCTGTTCTTCCTCCTGCGCGACGGCCCCGAGCTGGCGCGCAAGGTTCGCGCGGCAGTGCCGCTGCAGGAACACCAGAAACGCCGGCTGCAGCTCAAGTTCAATCGCGTGGTGCGCGCGACCGTTAAAGGCAATCTGTTGGTGGCTGTCACGCAGGGCGCTCTGGGGGGACTGATGTTCTGGTTTCTGGATATTCCGAGTGCGTTGCTGTGGGCGGTGCTGATGGCGTTTCTGTCGCTGTTGCCGGCGGTGGGGGCGGGCATTGTCTGGGGGCCGGTGGCCGCTTACTTCCTGCTGACCGGGGCGATCTGGCAGGGCGTGGTACTGGGGTTGTTCGGGGTATTCGTCATCGGCCTGGTGGACAACGTACTGCGTCCAATCCTGGTGGGCAAAGACACCAAGATGCCGGACTACATGATCCTTATTTCAACGCTGGGCGGCATGGCGGTGTTCGGCCTCAATGGCTTTGTGATCGGGCCACTGATCGCCGCGCTGTTCATGTCGAGCTGGGCGATCTTCAGTGAAACCAAACCCAGGGTGCAACTGCCTTAAGCGTTGAATGCACCGTCGACGATCTTCTGCGACAGGGCCTGTGCCGCTGGCAGCGAAGTCAGCGGGCCGCTGATTGGCTCGCCGTCGCGCATCAGATACCAACAGGCCAGCAATCCCGAAGCTCTGAGCGAGGCGGGAACGGCGCTGCCGATAACGGACATGATTTGAACCTGAGCCATGACAAGTACCTCCATCAATCGATGGAGCTACCTTAAGGACTCGCCGGCTCTACGGAAAATCAACGTTTTCGATAGTCGTCATTGACGCCAGTGTGTGCTGCGTTCAGTCGACCACCAGGTCCAGCATATGCACCACTTCCTGCTCATTGAGCACCCCTTGCGCACCAGGTTTTCGGTCAGCAGCGAGAGGAACTTGGCGTTGCGGTGGCCTTCCAGGTGCTTGAGTTCGGTCAGCGTGTCATACACCTTGCTGGAGGTGCACAGGCCGACATTGCGATGCGGATTCTGTGTGGGCATGAGGTCGTCCTTGTTGTTATCAACCTGTTATTGGCGGACAGGCCCAAGCTTGCGGACCTGACATGACATAAATATGACTGTTTTATCCAAAATGGGGAAAGAGGATCGAGTCAATCTTGCCGAATTTGCTTGCAAGCGCTGTTCCGACAGCGACCTCGGCAAAATCGATCCAGACCTGAGCCGATCAGCGGGCACAAAAAGCCCCGTTTTCGAGGCGGGGCCTGATGGGTCTATCAGTAGTGCGGGCGGCCGTAATAACCACGGGGCGGGCCGTAATAGCCGCGCGGTGGACCGTAGTAGCCGCGGGGTGGACCGTAGTACACCGGCGCTGGCTGATAGTAGACCGGCTGTTGAACGTAGACCGGCGCTGGCTGGTAGTAGACCGGTGGCGGCGGTTGTTGCACATAAACCGGTGGTGGTGCGGCATACACGGGCGCCTGTTGCACATAGACAGGGCGGTCCTGGTTGATAAGCGCCGAACCGATAATGGCCGAGCCGACGATCGCGCCAAACACCGCAGGGCCTTGCCAATAGTTGCCGCCATGGGCTTCTGCTTGCCCTGCGACAGCGAATGCACCAATCAGCAGGGCCACGATAGGGAGTTTACGAATCATGATAAGTCCTCGGTTCTTCGACCCGGCGGCAGGGCCTGCACCAGGCCCACAGTTGTCGCGGGGATACTTCTATGACAGCGAAATTCTGAAATTCAGCACAGCCGCTGGGTAAATTTTGTGTAAGGTCTGTACCGGCTTGCCGACGGTCCCGTTCCCAAGCGAACGCTGACCTTTATGATCGAACAGAACAGGATGGAATGGCCAATCCCGTCCATCTGAAAGTGCACTTGATGGAGATTTTTTCATGCAGATGAACCCCAACCGAGATACCCAGCTGTGCATGTCCCTTTCGGGGCGTCCGGGGAATTTTGGCCTGCGCTTTCACAATCATCTGTACGAGCAGTTGGGCCTGAATTTTTACTACAAGGCGTTCAGCAGCCAGGACTTGCCTGGTGCGGTGGGCGGCATTCGCGCGTTGGGCATCCGTGGCTGCGGGGTGTCGATGCCGTTCAAGGAGGCCTGCATCGCCCTGGTCGATGAGCTGGACGCATCGGCTGCGGCCATCCAGTCGATCAATACCATCGTCAACACCGATGGCCACCTCAAGGCTTACAACACCGATTACATCGCCATTGCGCAGCTGCTTGAAACTCATCAGGTGCCCAAGGATTCAACCTTCGCCCTGCGCGGAAGCGGCGGCATGGCCAAGGCGGTGGCGAGTGCGCTGCGCGATGGCGGTTACGGCAATGGCCTGATCGTCGCCCGCAACGAACAGGCCGGGCGCGCCCTGGCCACTTCGCTGGGCTATGAATGGCAAGCAGAGCTGGGAAATGAGCGGGCACAGATGCTGATCAACGTCACGCCGATCGGCATGACTGGTGGGCCGGAAGCGGAGCAGTTGGCCTTTGCGGCAGATGCGATTGAAAAAGCGCAAACAATCTTCGATGTGGTGGCAATCCCCTCGGAAACGCCGCTGATCGTGCGCGGACGTGCCGAGGGCAAGCGAGTGATCACAGGGCTTGAAGTGATCGCCATCCAGGCGCTGGAGCAGTTCGTGCTATACACCGGCGTGCGGCCGACGGATGAGCAGTTTCGCCTGGCGGTAGAGTTCGCACGCAGCTGACGTGCCCGCGCGGGGGCGTCATCCACCTATTGATAGGGTGCAATGCGCCCTACATGGAAAACGCATCTTCCGTGTTGTTCAAGTCAGGGGAACGCATTTTCCGGGTGTTCAAGTCAGGAAATACATTCGTCAGGTTATTCGAGGCGGGCCAAGCGCTCTTCCAGCGCTGCAATCCGCGCCTCAAGCTCTTCGATCCGCTCGACTGAAACGCCACCGCTCGAGCCGCGTTCCGCAGGGTTATGCCGTGCGGCCAGAATCGCCTCGATATCCGCCGGATCGCCCAGCGCGTGGGTGTAACGGTCTTCGCGCTGGCCGGCCTGACGCGGGATCAACACGGCCAGGCCGCGCGCAATCAAACGCTCAAGCTGATGCATCACCTGCTCGGCATCTTCGAAGTCGTGCATGCGCCCACTGCGGGTCAGCAGTTCATTGATGGTTTGCGGGCCGCGCAAAAACAGCAATCCCGTCAGAATCACCTGCGCCGGTACCAGTTCCAGCGCTTTGTCGACCTTGTGCTCCCAACGATCGGCGCGACTGCCCATGACCAGCTTGGCGAAACCGCGGCCTTCCAGCGCTCGCAGGCTCTGACCGACCTGACCCTGAGTCAGGTTCATCACCGGCTCGCGGCTGGTTTTCTGGTTACAGGCCGTCACCAGCGCATTGAGCGTCAGCGGATAGGTTTCCGGGCTGGTCGCCTGCTTCTCGATCAGCGAACCGAGAATGCGGATTTCCGTGGCGTTGAGCCGTGGCTCATCGAAGGTGGATTCTTGTTCGGTGGTCATTTTTTTCTATCCCTAATTGGCAGTCGGGTCGGCAACCACGACTCATCCCCATATCAATCGAGCCGGGAATCTTGCGCTAAAGAGACTATCCCGAATCTGCGGCAGTGGCCAATGGACACGCATGCATGCACATCAGCGTGTCGATCCGTTCCAAGGCTATAATCGCCCCCACGTTCCACCCAGCCACTACACGAGACTGCCATGACCATTTCCCTGTACGCCGCATCCGTCCCGGTTTTTCAACAAATGCTCAACGCGCTGAGCGATGTCCTGAAAAAGGCTGAAGCCCACGCCACCGAGAAAAACATCGACCCGAACGCCTTCCTGCAAGCCCGCCTGTACCCGGACATGTTCCCGCTGGTGCGTCAGGTGCAGATCGCGGTCGACTTCGCCAAAGGCGTTTCCGCGCGTCTGGCTGAAATCGAATTGCCGAAATACGACGACACAGAAACCACCTTCGCTGACCTGCAAGCGTTGATCGCCAAGGTCTTGGCCTTCATCGGCGAGATCAAGCCAGAGCAGATCAATGGCAAGGAAGGCATCGAAATCGTTACTCGTCCGGGCACCCCGAAAGAGAAGCGCTTCAGCGGTCAGGCTTACCTGTTGACCTACGGTCTGCCGCAGTTCTTCTTCCACGTCACCACCACTTACGCGCTGCTGCGTCATAACGGTGTTGAAGTGGGCAAACGCGATTACATGGGCGCGTTCTAAAACTTCCGGCAACAAAAAAGCCCGCCAAGGTTTGCGCCTTGGCGGGCTTTTTGTTGCTTTTGTGCAGGAGCGAGCCTGCTCGCGATCGCGGTGTGTCAGCCAGCGGGTACTTGTCTGACATTCCGCAATCGCGAGCAGGCTCACTCCTACAGGGTCACGCGGTGCGTTGGGCTTTCTCTTCTTCACCCAGGCAGGCCGCGGCGGTAAACAGCACGTCGGTGGAGGAGTTCAGCGCCGTTTCTGCCGAATCCTGCAACACACCAATGATGAAACCGACCGCCACCACCTGCATGGCAATCTCGCTCGGAATGCCGAACAGGCTGCATGCCAACGGGATCAGCAGCAGCGAGCCACCGGCCACACCGGAAGCGCCACAGGCGCAAATCGCTGCGACCAAGCTGAGCAGGATCGCCGTTGGAATATCCACGGCAATGCCCAAAGTGTGCACGGCCGCCAGTGTCAGCACAGTAATGGTGATCGCCGCGCCAGCCATATTGATGGTTGCGCCCAGCGGGATCGATACCGAATAGGTGTCTTCATGCAGGCCCAGGCGCTTGCTCAATTCCAGGTTGACCGGAATGTTCGCCGCCGAACTGCGGGTGAAAAACGCGGTAATGCCGCTTTCCCGCAGGCACATCAGCACCAGCGGGTAAGGGTTGCGACGCAGTTTCCAGAACACGATCAATGGGTTCATCACCAGCGCCACGAACAGCATACAGCCGAGCAACACGGCCAGCAGGTGCGCATAACCGATCAGCGCGCCGAAGCCGGAGGTCGCCAGGGTCGAGGCCACGAGGCCGAAAATCCCCAGCGGGGCGAAGCGGATCACCATGCGCACGATCAGGGTCACGCCGTTGGACAGGTCGCCCAGTACTTCGCGTGTGGTGTCGCCCGCATGGCGGATGGCCACGCCCATGCCGATTGCCCACGCCAGAATACCGATGAAGTTGGCGTTCATCAGCGCGCTGACAGGGTTGTCCACCACACTTAACAGCAGGCTCTGCAATACCTCGCCGATGCCGCCAGGTGCCGTTACAGCCACGTCCTGGGTGGAGAGCACCAGGCTCGACGGGAACATCATGCTGGCAACGACCGCGACCACCGCCGCAGCGAATGTGCCCAGCAGGTACAGGAACAGGATCGGCCGGATGTGAGTCTCCTGGCCGTGCTTGTGATTGGCGATCGACGCCATGACCAGCACGAACACCAGGATCGGCGCGACTGCTTTCAGCGCCGAGACGAATACCTTGCCGATGAATGCAGTGGACTTCGCCACGTCCGGCGCGAGCAGCGCCAGGGCAATGCCGGCGATCAGGCCGATGATGATTTGGGTAACCAGGCCGGTGCTTTTCAGGCGGTGCAGCAGGGAAGGGGATGAAGGGGTCATAAAGCGGGCATCTCTGATTTTTTTAGGTGCGGGCTAGCCGACGAACAGGGTGTGCATATCGCGGGGCGCGGACTTTATCACAGCGTAGGCCTTATCCTTCAGGCCTGTGACGATTGGCCGCCGGGTTGTTCAACCGGTTTTGCAGGTTCGTGCATCCCGGTGCGCAAACACTTCTGGTAGGATGGCCGATCCTCATTTTCAAGTTCTGCCAGCGGGCCTCCGGGTCATCGCTGGTGTCGTCGTTTTGTTGGAGTTTCCCATGCTGTTGCCCATCCTTCTGTTGTCCGCCGCCGGCTTCACGGTGCTGACTACGGAATTCGTCATCGTCGGCCTGCTGCCGGCGATTGCCCGAGACCTCGAAGTGACCATCCCGCAAGCCGGGCTGCTGGTGACTCTATTCGCTTTTACGGTGGCCATGTTCGGTCCATTCTTGACCGCGTATTTCGCCCGTTTCGAGCGACGCAAGCTGTTCATCAGCATCCTGATCATGTTCGGTCTGGCCAATACCGTGGCGGCGCTGGCGCCGAATATCTGGGTGATGGCGTTTGCCCGGTTGATCCCGGCGCTGGGGTTGCCCGTGTTCTGGGCCTTGGCCAGCGAGACGGCTGTGGACATTGTCGGCCCGGATTTCGCCGGTCGCGCGATCGCCAAGATCGGCTTCGGCATTGTCTGCGCGACGGTGTTCGGCATTCCGGTCGGCACGCTGATTTCCGATGCGTTCGGCTGGCGCAGTGCTTTCGGCATTCTGGCGGTGATCGCGTTCGCCAAGGCCTTGCTGCTGTTTGTTTATTTGCCGAAGACCAACCTGCATCAGCACCAAGTCAGTTTCCGCTCGCAATTCAAGATCCTGCGCAGCCCGTTGATGATCGGCCATGTGCTGTTGTCGATCCTGGTGTTCAGCGGCATGTTTACCGCCTACACCTATCTGGCGGATATCCTCGAGCGGCTTGCCGGTTTCAACGGCACCCTGGTCGGCTGGTGCCTGATGGGCTTTGGTGCGGTCGGCCTGATCGGTAACTCCCTGGGCGGCCGTGCCGTGGATCGCCATCCGCTGATTGCTTCGGTGATGTTTTGCGCATTCATGATTGCCGGCATGGTGACGCTGGTGCCGAACATTCATTCGACCCTGGGCCTGGCGGCGGCGATGGGGATCTGGGGCGTGACCCAGGCTGCGTTGTTCCTGGTCAGCCACGTTCGGCTCATGAAGGCCGCCCCCGAAGCGCCAGCGTTTGCCGCGTCGCTGAACATTGCCGGGGCCAACCTCGGCATCGGCCTGGGCGCCATGGTAGGTGGTCGCGTGATCGACAGCGTTGGCCTGCAAGGCCTCGGGTTCGCCGGGGCGGCGTTTATCCTTGCCTCGATCCTGCTGGCCATCGCCCTGATGACCTTCAAACCCAGGGAAGTTTGCGCCTGAGGGGTTAAACCCCGGGAAACAGCTCGCGTCGGGCGCCTTCGGTAATCGCAACGATACCGGGGTGCTTGACCTTGCGCTCCACCGAGATGGCGTAGAACGACTCGGTGACCGCGTCCGTCTGGCCGATCACCTCCACGCCATATTGGCGTCTGACTTCATCGGCGATCACGCTGGGGCCGATGAAAATCCCGCTGCCGGATTGCCCGAAGGCCTGCATCAGCGCGCTGTCATCGAACTCGCCGACAATTCTTGGCTGTATCTGCTGCTCGGCGAACCAGCGCTGCAAGCGACTGCGCACCACGGTTTCCGGCCCGGGAATCAGTAGCGGGGCACCGTGAAGGCTGCGGGGAAAATCCTGGCCGTATAGCGCCGCCAATTGCGCAGTGGCGAAGAAACTGATGCCGCACTCCCCGAGTTTCTGGCTGTAGCCCTTGATGTCGAGGTGCGAAGGCATGGGGCTGTCGGAGATCACCAGGTCCAGGCGCTGGATCGCCAGATCCGCCAGTAACCGTTCAAGTTTGTCCTCGCGGCAGGTAATGCGCAGCGGCTCGTTCAGTTCCATGGTCGGCGCGATCAGGCGATAGACGATGGACTTGGGCACCACATCGGCAACACCGACGCGAAACAGGATCTGCTGTTCGTTGGGCTGGGCGCGCAGCATCAGCTCCAGTTCGCCCCCAGCTGGAACATTTGCTCGACGAATGGCAGGGTCTGGCGCCCGGCTTCGGTCAGCTCCAGCTGCCGGCCGACGCGCTGGAACAGTTCGATCCCATAGGTTTGTTCCAGCAGCGAGATCTGCCCGCTGATGGTCTGCGGCGTCAGGTTGAGCTGTTCGCAGGCGCGCACAATGCTGCCGGTTTTGGCCACGACCCAGAAATAGTGAAGCTGGCGATAATTGAGCATGTTGATCAACAGTTCGTAAAAATCGAAGTATAGCCGCTAAAAATACGAATTTTCCTGAAGTGTTTGCTTGCCTAGAATGCCCAGCCATCGACGGCCGGTCTGCTGACCCTGTCTGTTCTATCAAGGAAGCATCATGAAACTTAAAACCACGGCACTATTGCTGATTACGTCTTTACTGGTTCTGACAGGTTGCGATCAGGCTGAAAAAAGCGCCCAGCAGTTGATGGGCAAGGCGGCGGAAAGCGCCAAGCAAGCCATCGACGATACCCACAAAGCTGCCGAGCAGGCGCTCAGCGACGCCACCGGCGGGTTGATCGAGAAAAAACAAACGCCGGAAAAAGACGCGGAACAATCCGAATCTTCCTCCAAAACCATCTAAATCGTCTTACACAGAGTCAGGACTGACCCATGGAATATCTGTTAGAACTCGCCGCCAGCCCTGCTGCCTGGGTTGCATTGGCCACATTGGTGGTGATGGAAATCGTGCTCGGCATCGACAACCTGATCTTTATCTCGATCCTGACCAACAAACTGCCTGAGCAGCATCGGCAGAAGGCCCGTCGCATCGGTATCGGCATGGCGCTGATCCTGCGTCTGGCGCTGTTGAGCACCATTGCCTTCATCGTGCAGTTGACCGCGCCGGTGATCGAGATCCTGGGGCAGGCTTTCTCGTGGAAGGACATGATTCTGATCGCCGGTGGTCTGTTCCTGGTCTGGAAAGCCACGACCGAGATCCACCACAGCATGGATCCGTCGCCGGATGATCCGAAGACCGCGACGTCGACCGTGACCCTGGGCTTCGCCGCCGCTATCGGTCAGATCCTGTTGCTCGACATGGTGTTCTCGATCGACAGCATCATCACCGCTGTCGGCATGACCGAACACTTGCCGATCATGGTGATTGCAGTCGTGGTGTCGGTATTGGTGATGCTGTTTGCCGCTGAGCCGCTGGCCAAGTTCATCAACGACAACCCGACGGTAGTGATGCTGGCACTGGGCTTCCTGATCATGATCGGCATGACGCTGATCGCCGAGGGCTTTGGTGCCCACGTGCCGAAAGGCTATGTATATGCGGCCATGGCGTTCTCGGCCGGTATCGAGGTGCTGAACATGCTGTCGCGTCGTGCCAGGCAGAAGCGTGCGACTGCTGAAGCTTGACGCTGACTGAAAACGCAACGGCCGCCTGGTCACCAGGCGGCCGTTTTTGTTTGTTTAACCCTGGCCAGTCAGTGCGCAGATACGGTTTTGCGGGGCTGCGCCAGGGGTGCAGGTTGCACCGGGTGATGGTGGCGGCGGGAAATGCGCAGCACGCCCCACAGCATGGCGGTGGCCACGGCCAGCCATCCGGCAATCAGCATTACGATAGTCATGGTCAGGCTCATCAGTGCCTCCTCTTTGCCCTGCTGCGGGCAACCACTCTTGCTAAATGACAGTCTAGCCGTTGCCATGTTGCAGGCTATTGACCAAAGGTCGCCTGTCACCAACCAGTTCGCTCTATCGAAGCGCCGCTACTGGCACTTGAGGCTATACCCTGGCTGCCTGTCGCCCTATGATCGACGACCTGGCCGGTCGATCGATTGCCGGCATTTGAACAAGAGAGATGATGGTACGGGTATTTCCTCGAATTATGGCTGCAGCGCTGTTCGCCTGGAGCCTTGCGAGCCTGACTGGCTGCGCCGGCAGCGTCTCGCCGCAAATCAAACGGCTGCCGGAACGGGTCGAGCTCAGTGGCACCTTCTATCGCGGGCAGACCCATCAAAGCGGTCCGCAGGTGCTGGCCAGCCTGCTGTCGCAACAGGGCATCGCGATCACGCCCGGTTTGCTCGACAAGCCGCTGCGTCTGCCGGCAGCCGAGGCTCAGCTGCAGCAGAACATGGTCAACCTTGCCCGGGAATATGGCCTGGTGGTCTACCCCCTGGACGACGATCTGCCAGCATTGCTCACCCAGGTGGCCGCCGGTTATCCGGTGATGGTGCGGTTCAACGAAGGCTCGGCGTTCTGGGCTGGGCCGCGCTACGCCATTCTGTCCGGCTACAACACCCAGAAGCAGACCGTTCTGTTGCGCGCCGGGATGGATCGCCGGACCCTGATGAGCTTCAGTTCATTCGAGTCGGCGTTCAAGGACGGCGGCGGCTGGGCGGTACTGCTTCAGAAGCCGGAGCAGATCCCTGCCGATGTTGATCAGCAACGCTGGCTGAAGGCCGCGAACGATCTGGCCCAGGCCGGTCAGGAGCAAGCTGCCGCGCGGGCGAAGAGGGCGCTGGGCTCTCAGTAGTCCGTTCGTCATCTGCCGGGCACCGTCGCGCGTCGCAAGCCTCTGAAGTACAAGGCCCGGGTTTTCCGGGCCAGACCAAGGAGGCGCCCATGGCACATTCAAATACTCCCGCCGGCCCGCATTCATCGGAGCATTCGTCCGGTGATGACCTGGGTTTTGATCCTGATTCGCCTGACGCTGCAGACCCGCAAGTCGATCCCGTCGGGCCCGCCATCGCGCCACTGGACAAGGATCCGAACAAGAACGAGAAGGCACCGGCCAAGCCTTACGACCCGCTAAGTGACCTCAAACCCTGATTTTCTGTGAGGTGCGTATGTCTACCGATTCGAGTTTCAATGACAAGCGTCCGGACAGTGTCCCGACTACGCCTGAGGACGATATAGACCCCGTCCTCGATCCGGACAGTCCACTGCGCGATCCAATGGCGCGTCCGCTGGTGACGCCGGCCGAGCACCACAGGGATCCAAGTGCGGGAGATGGCATTCCGGATGATGACCAGATGCCGCTGCCGAACGACTGATGGCAGGCAGTAAAAGCCCCGGACGATCGGGGCTTTTTTGCGGCTGCGTTTACTTCGAGGCTTCAACCACGCCGCTCTGGCGCGACTTGAGGTTTTTCTCCGCTTTATATTGCTGAGCTACCGCTGGAACGCTGGCGCTCTTGCCGGTTTCCATCCAGCTGCGGATACGGCTGGCGTCGGCAAAATGGGTGTATTTGCCGAACGCATCAAGTATTACCAGCGCAACAGGGCGGTTGCCCATTCGGGTCACCAGTACCAGGCAATGTCCGGCGGGATTGGTGAAGCCGGTTTTGGTGATCTTGATGTCCCAGTCGGCTTTATTGACCAAGTGATCGGTATTGCGAAAACCCAGGGTGTAACTGGGTTTACGGAAAGACACGGTCTTTTCCTTGGTGGTGGTGAGTTCGCTGAGGATTGGATATTTGTTCGCGGCCACCAGCAGTTTGCTCAGGTCGCGGGCGGTGGAAACGTTGCGCTCCGACAGACCGGTGGGTTCGACGTAGTGCGTGTTGGTCATGCCGAGCGCCTTGGCCTTGGCGTTCATTGCCGCGATGAAGGCGGCATAACCGCCCGGATAGTGATGCGCGAGGCTGGCGGCGGCACGGTTTTCCGAGGACATCAGAGCAATCAGCAGCATCTCGCGGCGCGGCAGTTCACTTTTCAGTTTGACTCGAGAGAACACACCCTTCATTTCCGGGGTGTGGCTGATATCGACATCGATCCATTCATCCATGTTCTGTCGGGCTTCAACCACTACCAAGCCTGTCATCAGCTTGCTGACGGAAGCGATCGGTACGATCACGTCAGGGTTGCTGGAGTAGATGACTTTGTTGGTCTGCATGTCCATCAGCAACGCGCTGCCGGAGGCGATCTTCAGTTGTGTGGCATCCCGAGGCGCCGAGGTGGTTTCGGCGGCGTTGACCGATGGCGTGATGAATGTCCCTGCAAATGCAAAAAACAGGCTCAGAATCGAAAGACGAATTTTCACGCTGGCAGACTCATAAGAGGTGGATAAGCCGTTTTGTAACGGGTTATTTCTTAAAAGCGGCGCATTTTAGGAGTATGGCTGAAGAACTGTCGATGGTTGATCAAATAACAGGTCAAAGTCCTTGAAAAGACGTACAAAACAGCGGGTTTCCGGCGAATGGTAGGTTGGGTTCGGCGAATACAAAAAACCCCGCCATTGGCGGGGTTTGTTGGCTCAGCGTGCAAGGCACACAATGCCATCAGACGTGCAGGGTTTCTGCCGCGTAGAGGGTGTTTTCCAGCAGGCAGGCGCGGGTCATCGGACCAACACCGCCGGGCACTGGCGTAATCCAGCCAGCGCGGGGCAGGGCGGTTTCGTAGACAACGTCACCAACCAGTTTGCCGTCGTCCTGACGGTTGATGCCGACGTCGATGACGATTGCGCCTTCCTTGATCCATTCGCCCTTGACCAGGCCCGGCTTGCCGGCAGCCACGACCACCAGGTCGGCACGGCCAACATGGCCGGCGAGATCCTTGGTGAAGCGGTGGGTTACGGTCACGGTGCAACCGGCCAGCAGCAGTTCCATCGCCATCGGACGACCAACGATGTTGGAGGCGCCGACGACCACTGCGTCCAGTCCATAAAGGTCGACGCCGGTGCTTTCCAGCAAGGTCATGATGCCCTTGGGTGTGCACGGGCGCAGCAGCGGGATGCGCTGGGCAAGGCGGCCGACGTTGTAAGGGTGAAATCCGTCAACGTCCTTGTCCGGGCGAATGCGTTCCAGCAGCTTGGAAGCGTCCAGGTGTTCCGGCAGGGGCAGTTGAAGCAGGACGCCGTCGATTGCCGGGTCGTCGTTGAGGCGATCGATCAGCTGGGTGAGTGCTTCCTGGGTGGTTTCTGAAGGCAGGTCATAAGCTTGGGACAGGAAGCCGACCTCTTCACAGTCTTTACGCTTGTGCGAGACATAAACCTGAGAGGCAGGATCGCTGCCGATCAGGATCACCGCAAGACCGGGAGTGCGCAGGCCTTGCTGGCGACGCTCGGTGACGCGTTTGGCGATCTGCTGGCGCAGGCTGGCGGCGATCGATTTGCCGTCGATTAGTTGTGCAGTCATTGCGCGTGATTAACCATCGAGAGGGGAAAAAAGAGAACGCATTCTCGCATGTCATGCGGTGAGGGCAAAGGCGCTTGGTCTGCAAATTCCTCTAACCCCTTTAATTAAATGAATTTTTTTCAAAAAAGATTTGACGACCTTGGGAGCCCTCTATACTATTCGTCGCACTTGTCGGGCACAGCCTAGCACTGGTTAAGAAGGTCAAGCAGGATTACGATTCTGCGAAGGCTGGAAGCACTTAGTTTGTAGTCCTTTAAGAGTACAGATTAATAAGGCGCCCGTAGCTCAGCTGGATAGAGCATCCGCCTTCTAAGCGGATGGTCGCAGGTTCGAGTCCTGCCGGGTGCGCCATTAGGCAGCTTTGGCACAAGTAACGCGATATGGTGGGCGTAGCTCAGTTGGTAGAGCACGGGATTGTGACTCCCGTTGTCGTGGGTTCGATCCCCATCGTCCACCCCATATTTCGAAAGGCGCCAGATTTAACAGTCTGGCGCCTTTTTTGTTTTAGGGGTTTCAAAAGTCGGCGTCGCCGTCTTTAGGTCGCAGGGGCAGGGCGCTTCGTCGTATTTATGTTGCTCGATGATGCCGTGCTGCCCGCCGGGCTTGCTTGCAGGTCCGGCCGTCAGGGAGTGATTGGCAGTCCCTTCTATATATAGAAGAGGTTGGCGCAGAGCCCTGGCGTGATTGGTTGTATTCGCCTGTGGGGCGCGCTGCAATCGTGCATCGGTCCCTATAAATTGCCTGCTGTTTTTTTACCCGTTTTCAGTAGGGTGACTTCTTGAGTTTGACCCACTAGAATGCATGCCCTTGATTCTGGGGTCGGAAACGGCCGGCTAACGTCTGTGCAACGAGGAATATCCATGCAAGTTTCTGTTGAAAATACTACTGCTCTTGAGCGCCGCATGAGCGTCACCGTGCCGGCTGAGCGCATTGAGAGCCAGGTCAACAAGCGTCTGCAGCAGACTGCCCAAAAGGCCAAGATTGCTGGCTTCCGTCCAGGCAAAGTGCCAATGAGCGAAATCAAGCGCCGTTTCGGTGCTGACGCTCGTCAGGAAGCTGTAGGCGACGTGATCCAGTCCTCCTTCTACGAAGCTGTGGTTGAGCAGAAGCTGAACCCGGCGGGTTCGCCTTCGATCGAGCCTAAGTCGCTCGAAGCTGGCAAAGACCTGGAATACGTTGCTGTATTCGAAGTGTTCCCTGAGTTCACCGTTGCCGGTTTCGAAGGCATCACCGTTGAGCGCCTGAGCGCTGACGTGGCTGACGCTGACCTGGACAAAATGCTCGACATCCTGCGCAAGCAGAACACCCGTTTTGAAGTGACCGATCGCGCCGCTCAGAACGAAGACCAACTGAACATCGATTTCGTTGGCAAGGTTGATGGCGAAGTGTTCGCTGGCGGTTCCGCCAAGGGTACTCAGCTGGTGCTGGGTTCCGGCCGCATGATCCCTGGCTTTGAAGAAGGCCTGGTCGGCGCCAAGGCTGGCGAAGAACGCGTTCTGAACCTGACCTTCCCAGAGGACTATCAGAACCTGGACCTGGCTGGCAAAACCGCCGAGTTCACCGTGACCGTCAACACTGTATCCGAGCCTAAGCTGCCTGAGCTGAACGAAGAGTTCTTCGCTCAATTCGGCATCAAGGAAAGCGGCATCGACGGTTTCCGCACCGAAGTTCGCAAGAACATGGAGCGTGAACTGCGTCAGGCGATCAAATCCAAGGTCAAAAATCAGGTAATGGACGGTCTGCTGGCCACCAACCCGATCGAAGTGCCTAAGGCTCTGCTGTCCAACGAAGTTGACCGTCTGCGCGTGCAGGCTGTTCAGCAGTTCGGCGGCAACATCAAGCCTGACCAACTGCCGGCCGAGCTGTTCGAAGAGCAAGCCAAGCGCCGCGTTGTGCTGGGTCTGATCGTGGCTGAAGTGGTCAAGCAGTTCGACCTGAAGCCTGACGAAGCTCGCGTTCGCGAAATGATTCAGGAAATGGCTTCGGCTTACCAGGAGCCTGAGCAGGTTGTGTCGTGGTACTACAAGAACGAGCAGCAACTGAACGAAGTTCGTTCGGTTGTGCTGGAAGAACAAGTTGTGGATACTGTTCTGCAGAAAGCTAGCGTGACCGACAAGTCGGTCTCTTACGAAGAAGCTGTCAAGCCGGTAGAAGCTCCAAAAGCCGACTGATTGTTTTTGCGTTAAGAAGTACACACATAAGCCAGCCTTCGAGCTGGCTTATGCGTATTCAAGACATAACTATTTGGGAGTGACTGCAGAGCATGTTCCGTAATTCGTATATTCAGCAGAACTCTGATATCCAGGCCGCAGGCGGCCTGGTCCCGATGGTTGTCGAGCAATCTGCTCGTGGCGAACGCGCCTATGACATCTACTCGCGCCTGCTCAAGGAGCGAGTGATCTTTCTGGTTGGTCCGGTAGAGGACTACATGGCCAACCTGATCTGTGCGCAACTGCTGTTCCTTGAAGCGGAAAACCCGGACAAGGACATCCATCTCTATATCAACTCCCCGGGCGGTTCGGTGACGGCTGGCATGTCGATCTACGACACCATGCAGTTCATCAAACCCAACGTATCGACCACTTGCATCGGCCAGGCCTGCAGCATGGGCGCGTTCCTGCTGACCGCAGGCGCTCCAGGCAAACGTTTCTGCCTGCCGAACTCGCGTGTGATGATTCACCAGCCACTGGGCGGTTTCCAGGGCCAGGCTTCGGACATCGAAATCCATGCCAAGGAAATCCTGTTCATTCGCGAGCGTCTCAATACGCTGATGGCCAAGCACAGCGGGCACACACTTGAAGAAATCGAGCGCGATACCAATCGCGACAACTTCATGAGCGCCGAAGCTGCGAAGGAATACGGCTTGATCGATGAAGTGATCAACCAGCGCCCCGCTTAAAATAAGCAGCTCAAAATAGGCTTGGTCGGCGAGTCTGTTCGCCAGCGGGCTTGAAAAAGCCCGCAATAGCCTTCATCTTGTGTTGCAAGCCTATCGGATTTGGATCGAACGAATGACTGACACCCGCAACGGCGAGGACAACGGCAAGCTGCTCTATTGCTCCTTCTGTGGCAAAAGCCAGCATGAAGTGCGCAAATTGATTGCCGGCCCCTCGGTCTTTATCTGCGACGAGTGCGTCGACCTGTGCAATGACAT
>NZ_JAEKEG010000032.1 GCF_016651255.1 Pseudomonas sp. TH10 | reverse complement strand
TGTCTGCCAGGCTCACCGCGCCATTGCTGATCAGCGTGTGTTCCGGGGCGACCACAAAATCCAGCGGGTCGTCCCACACCGGCGTAGCTTTGACCAGGGTGTGAGGTTCGGGGGCCAGGGTGATGACCGCCAGTTCCGCGCGGCCATGGAGGATTTCTTCGTAAGCCACTTCCGAATCGAGGAACTGAATATCCAGCGCTACTTGCGGGTAGCGTCGGGTGAACTCCCTTAATAAAGGCGGCAGGCGGTGCAGGCCGATGTGGTGGCTGGTGGCCAGGGTCAGGCGCCCGCTGACTTCGCCGGTCAGGTTGGTCAGGGCGCGGCGTGTATCGTCCAGCACGTTGAGAATCTGGTAAGCCCGCGGCAACAGGGCGCGGCCAGCTTCGGTCAGGCCGACTTCGCGGCCCAGCCGATCAAACAGGCGCACCTTCAATTGCTGCTCCAGGCCGGCGATGCGTTTGCTGATCGCCGGTTGCGTCAGGTGCAGCCGTTCGCCAGCGCCGGAGAAACTCCCCGTTTCGGCAATCGCGATAAAAGCATTGAGGTTGGCCAGATCCATGTTCGTATTCCAGTTGGTTATCCAAAGCATAAAAAATATGAATTTGAGTTATTTAATCTAACCCCATAGGATCGGCCTCACAAGCCAAAGGGTTATTGATAAGCCCAGGGCATAGAAACAAGCTGATGAGGAACCGTCTGATGGCCGGCAAAACGCTCTACGACAAGCTCTGGGATTCGCATTTGGTCAAGCAGCGCGACGATGGCTCTGCGCTGATCTACATCGATCGTCACATCATCCACGAAGTGACCTCGCCGCAAGCCTTCGAAGGCCTGCGTCTGGCCGGGCGCAAGCCATGGCGCATCGATGCCAACATCGCGACCCCGGACCACAACGTACCGACCACGCCAGAGCGCAAGGGCGGCATCGAAGCGATTGCCGACCAGGTTTCGCGTTTGCAGGTTCAGACCCTCGATGACAACTGTGATGAGTACGGCATCGTCGAGTTCAAGATGAATGACGTCCGCCAAGGCATCGTCCACGTCATCAGCCCGGAGCAGGGCGCGACCTTGCCGGGCATGACCGTAGTCTGCGGCGACTCGCACACTTCGACCCACGGCGCCTTCGGTGCTCTGGCTCACGGTATCGGCACCTCTGAGGTTGAGCACGTGCTCGCCACGCAGTGCCTGGTCGCCAAGAAAATGAAAAACATGCTGGTGCGCGTTGAAGGGCAATTGCCGTTCGGCGTGACCGCCAAGGACATCGTCCTCGCGGTGATCGGCAAGATCGGTACTGCCGGCGGTAACGGCCATGCCATCGAATTCGCCGGCAGCGCGATCCGCGACTTGTCCGTTGAAGGCCGCATGACCATCTGCAACATGTCAATCGAAGCCGGCGCCCGCGTTGGCCTGGTGGCTGCGGATCAGAAGACTGTCGACTATGTGAAGGGTCGTCCGTTCGCCCCGAAAGGCGCGGAATGGGACATGGCCGTCGAAGCCTGGAAAGACCTGGTGTCCGACGCGGATGCCAAGTTCGACACCGTGGTTGAGCTAGACGCTGCGCAGATCAAGCCGCAAGTCAGCTGGGGCACTTCGCCCGAGATGGTGTTGGCGGTTGATCAGAACGTGCCGGATCCGGCCAAAGAGATGGATCTGGTCAAGCGCGACTCGATCGTTCGCGCCTTGAAATACATGGGTTTGACCGCCAATCAGGCAATCACCGACATTCAGCTTGATCGCGTGTTCATCGGTTCCTGCACCAACTCGCGGATCGAGGACTTGCGCGCTGCGGCGGTGATCGCCAAGGGCCGTAAAGTCGCTTCGACCATCAAGCAGGCGATCGTCGTGCCGGGCTCGGGTCTGGTGAAGGCCCAGGCTGAAGCCGAAGGTCTGGACAAGATTTTCCTTGAAGCCGGTTTTGAATGGCGTGAGCCGGGTTGCTCGATGTGCCTGGCGATGAACCCGGACCGTTTGGAGTCCGGCGAGCATTGCGCCTCGACCTCCAACCGTAACTTCGAAGGCCGTCAGGGCGCCGGTGGTCGTACCCACCTCGTCAGCCCGGCCATGGCTGCTGCGGCAGCGGTGAACGGTCGTTTCATCGACGTCCGTGAATTGATCTAAGGAGCGCAGCATGAAAGCTTTTACCCAGCACACTGGTCTTGTCGCGCCTTTGGATCGTGCCAACGTCGACACCGACCAAATCATTCCGAAACAGTTTTTGAAGTCGATCAAACGCACCGGTTTCGGCCCGAACCTGTTCGACGAGTGGCGTTACCTCGATGTTGGTCAGCCGTATCAGGACAACTCCAAGCGCCCGTTGAACAAGGACTTTGTCCTCAACGCCGAGCGTTATCAAGGCGCCAGCGTGTTGCTGGCCCGCGAGAACTTCGGTTGCGGCTCCAGCCGTGAGCACGCGCCGTGGGCGCTGGAAGAATACGGTTTCCGCAGCATCATCGCGCCGAGCTACGCCGACATCTTCTTCAACAACAGTTTCAAGAACGGCTTGCTGCCAATCATCCTCAGCGACGCTGAAGTCGATGAATTGTTTAAGCAGGTTGAGGCCGAGCCGGGTTATCAATTGCAGGTCGATTTGCAGGCGCAGACGGTGACCCGTCCCGATGGCAAGGTTTATAGCTTTGAAATCGATGCGTTCCGCAAACATTGCCTGTTGAACGGTCTGGACGATATCGGTTTGACCTTGCAGGACGGCGATGCGATTGCGACGTTCGAGGCCAAGCACCGCGTGAGCCAGCCGTGGTTGTTCCGCGACGCATAATTGATTCGAGATTGATGTAGTCAGGGCTGGCCTCATCGCTGGCAAGCCAGCTCCCACAGGTTTCTCTGGTGTCCGCGAAATGTGTGTTCACTGAAGATCCTTGTGGGAGCTGGCTTGCCAGCGATGAGGCCGGAACAAGCACCATAAGATTCAAGGAAAGATCCCATGACCAGCACCGCCCAACACACTCAGGTCGTCCAAAAGCAATTCGGTGAACAGGCCGCCGCCTACCTGAGCAGCGCCGTTCACGCTCAAGGCACCGAATTCGCGCTGCTACAAGCCGAACTGGCCGGGCAGGGCGAAGCTCGCGTGCTGGACCTGGGTTGCGGCGCCGGTCACGTCAGTTTTCATGTCGCACCGCTGGTTAGGGAAGTGGTCGCCTACGACCTGTCGCAGCAAATGCTCGACGTGGTCGCTGCTGCCGCTGTAGATCGCGGCTTCAGCAACATTTCCACCGTCAACGGCGTCGCCGAGCGTCTGCCGTTTGCCGATGGCGAGTTCGACTTCGTGTTCAGCCGTTATTCGGCGCATCACTGGAGCGATCTCGGTGTGGCTCTGCGCGAAGTGCGCCGGGTGTTGAAACCGGGTGGCGTGGCAGCGTTCGTTGACGTGTTGTCACCGGGCAGTCCGTTGTTCGACACTTACCTGCAAAGCGTTGAAGTACTGCGCGACACCAGCCATGTGCGCGATTATTCCGCCGGTGAGTGGTTGCGTCAGGTCAGCGAGGCCGGTTTGCACGTTCGCAGCACCACGCGGCAGCGCCTGCGCCTGGAATACAGCAGTTGGGTTGAGCGCATGCGCACACCCCAGGTGATGCGCGCCGCGATCCGCGAGTTGCAGCAGGCGATGGGCAGCGAGGTGCGCGAGTATTTCGAGATTGAGGCCGACGGTTCGTTCAGCACCGACGTGCTGGTGCTGTTCGCCGAAAAATGAGTCACGCAACGATAGAATTTTTCCGGGTGTGCTCCAAGGGCGCACCGACTGATGACAAGAGGAAAGCATGAGCAAGCAGATTCTGATTCTCCCAGGTGACGGTATTGGCCCGGAAATCATGGCCGAAGCGGTCAAGGTCCTGGCATTGGCCAGCGACAAGTTCAACCTGGGTTTCGAGCTGAGTCACGACGTGATCGGCGGTGCTGCCATCGACAAGCATGGCGTGCCCCTGGCTGACGAAACCCTGGAGCGTGCCCGCGCGGCCGACGCGGTGCTGCTGGGCGCTGTCGGTGGCCCGAAATGGGACACCATCGAGCGTGACATCCGTCCTGAGCGCGGTCTGCTGAAAATCCGTGCGCAACTGGGTCTGTTCGGCAACTTGCGTCCGGCGATTCTGTACCCGCAATTGGCTGACGCCTCCAGCCTGAAGCCGGAAATCGTTGCCGGTCTGGACATCCTGATCGTCCGTGAGCTGACCGGCGGCATCTACTTCGGCGCACCACGCGGCACGCATACCCTGGAAAACGGCGAGCGTCAGTCCTACGACACCCTGCCGTACAGCGAAAGCGAAATCCGCCGCATCGCCCGCGTCGGTTTCGACATGGCCATGGTGCGTGGCAAAAAGCTC
The DNA here is from genome assembly GCF_016651255.1 of Pseudomonas sp. TH10. GTDB lineage: Bacteria > Pseudomonadota > Gammaproteobacteria > Pseudomonadales > Pseudomonadaceae > Aquipseudomonas. The sequence goes on along the minus strand of NZ_JAEKEG010000032.1, from coordinate 41,363 downwards.
TGCTCGGTGGACAAGGCCAACGTGCTCGCCTCCAGCCAGCTGTGGCGTGAAATCGTCGAAGAAGTGGCCAAGGATTATCCTCAGGTCGAACTGAGCCACATGTACGTCGACAACGCCGCGATGCAACTGGTGCGCGCACCGAAGCAGTTCGACGTGATCGTGACCGACAATCTGTTCGGCGACATCCTTTCTGATGAAGCGTCGATGCTCACCGGTTCCATCGGCATGCTGCCGTCGGCTTCGCTGGACTCCAACAACAAGGGCATGTACGAGCCTTGCCACGGTTCGGCACCGGACATTGCCGGCAAAGGTATTGCCAACCCCTTAGCGACCATTCTGTCGGTATCGATGATGCTGCGTTATAGCTTCAATCTGCACGATGCCGCCGATGCCATCGAAAAAGCCGTCAGCGTTGTGCTCGACCAGGGGCTGCGCACCGGCGACATCCATTCGGCCGGTTGCACCAAAGTCGGTACGCAGGAAATGGGCGACGCAGTAGTCGCCGCGCTGCGGAATCTGTAATCTCTCGGGCCCGCTGCGAAATTCAATACAAAGCAGCGGCCCACTTTTCAAGAAGGTGTAGTTGCGATGAAACGTGTAGGTCTGATCGGTTGGCGCGGGATGGTCGGTTCCGTGCTCATGCAGCGGATGCTGGAAGAGCAGGATTTCGATCTAATCGAGCCGGTGTTTTTCACCACGTCCAATGTCGGTGGCCAAGGCCCGTCCGTGGGCAAGGACATTGCTCCGCTCAAGGATGCTTACAGCATTGATGAGCTGAAGACCCTCGACGTGATTCTGACCTGCCAGGGTGGCGACTACACCAGCGAAGTGTTCCCGAAGCTGCGCGAAGCCGGCTGGCAGGGTTACTGGATCGACGCGGCGTCCAGCCTGCGCATGAACGATGATGCAGTCATTATTCTGGATCCGGTCAACCGCAAGGTCATCGACCAACAGCTCGACGCGGGCACCAAGAACTACATCGGCGGCAATTGCACCGTCAGCCTGATGCTGATGGGCCTGGGTGGTCTGTTCGAGGCTGGTCTGGTCGAGTGGATGAGTGCCATGACCTATCAGGCGGCTTCCGGTGCCGGCGCGCAGAACATGCGTGAACTGATCAAGCAAATGGGCGCGACCCACGCCGCTGTCGCCGATCAACTGGCCGACCCGGCCAGCGCGATCCTCGACATCGACCGTCGCGTTGCTGATGCCATGCGCAGCGAAGCGTACCCGACCGAAAACTTCGGCGTACCGCTGGCGGGCAGCCTGATCCCGTGGATCGACAAAGAGCTGCCGAACGGCCAGAGCCGTGAAGAGTGGAAAGCTCAGGCCGAGACCAACAAGATCCTCGGTCGCTTCAAGAGCCCGATCCCGGTCGACGGCATCTGCGTGCGCATCGGTGCGATGCGTTGCCACAGCCAGGCACTGACCATCAAACTGAACAAAGACGTGCCGATCGCCGACATCGAAGGGCTGATCAGCCAGCACAACCCTTGGGTCAAACTGGTGCCGAACAACCGCGATATCAGCATGCAGGAGCTGAGCCCGACCAAGGTTACCGGCACCCTGAATGTACCGGTGGGCCGTCTGCGCAAGCTGAACATGGGTTCGCAGTTCGTCGGCGCATTCACCGTGGGCGACCAGCTGTTGTGGGGCGCCGCGGAGCCGCTGCGTCGCATGCTGCGGATCTTGCTGGAGCGTTGATCGCTTGAAGCAATGAAAGAACCCGTACCTTGTGAAAGGTGCGGGTTTTTTTATGAAATTGCCTGCGCCCCCACCAGCCGGTAAAGTGCCGCTCCCCACGTTCCGCCAGAGGTAGCACTATGACCCAGTCCCTTGATATTGCCGTAATCGGCGCCACCGGTACTGTCGGCGAAACCCTTGTGCAGATCCTCGAAGAGCGCGACTTCCCGGTGGGCAACCTGCACCTGCTCGCCAGCAGCGAGTCAGCCGGGCATTCGGTGCCGTTTCGCAACAAGAACGTGCGTGTGCGTGAAGTCGACGAGTTCGATTTCAGCAAGGTCAAACTGGTGTTCTTCGCCGCAGGCCCGGCCATCACCCTGAGCTACGCCGCGCGCGCCCATACTGCCGGTTGCTCGCTGATCGACTTGTCCGGCGCCTTGCCGGCCGATCAGGCGCCGCAAATCGTGCCGGAGGCCAACGCCGAAGTGCTCGCCAGCCTGAAAGCGCCGTTCCAGGTCAGCAGCCCGAGCCCGTCAGCCACCACGCTGGCTGTGGTGCTGGCACCCTTGCTGGGCATTATCGACCTGCAGCGCATCAATCTGACCGCTTGCCTGGCTGTGTCAGCCCAGGGCCGCGAAGCCGTCACCGAGCTGGCCCGGCAGACCGCCGAGCTGCTCAATGTGCGCCCTCTGGAGCCCAGCTTTTTTGATCGGCAGATGGCATTCAACCTGCTGGCCCAGGTTGGCAAGCCTGACGAGCAGGGCCACACGCAGCTGGAAAAACGCCTGGTACGCGAAGTGCGTCAAGTCATGGCGCTGCCTTCGTTGAAAATTTCCGTCACCTGCATTCAAGCCCCGGTGTTTTTCGGCGATAGCTATAGCGTCACCCTGCAGACTGCAGGCGAGGTCGATCTGGCGCAAGTCAACGCCGCCCTGGACGATGCGCCGGGGATTGAGCTGGTCGAGGCCGGTGATTATCCGACTGCGGTCGGTGACGCGGTGGGGCAGGATGTTGTCTATGTCGGCCGGGTTCGCCGGGGAATCGACGACCCGTCGGAACTAAATCTGTGGCTGACGTCAGATAACGTACGCAAAGGTGCGGCCCTCAATGCAGTGCAGGTGGCCGAATTGTTGATAAAAGACCTTTCGTAAAAGATACTTGCCAATAATTTGTCGACTGAATGCTGTCGGGCGCTATGCTTGCCCGCAGTGCTCGACAGCGCGGTTCAAACAAAGGATGAGGCTATGGTTCAAGTTCGCAAACTGGTGTTAGCAATAGCGGCCGCCTCGGCGCTGTCCTCCGGTATGGCGCATGCCCTCGGGCTCGGGGAGCTGACCCTGAAGTCGACCCTGAACCAGCCGCTGGTGGCTGAAATCGAGCTCCTTGATATCAAGGAGCTGACGGCGGCCGAAGTGGTGCCTAGCCTTGCTTCGGCAGAAGATTTCGCCAAGGCTGGAGTCGATCGCCAGGCGTTCCTCAACGACCTGACCTTTACCCCGGTGCTCAACCCCGGCGGCAAAAGCATCCTGCGCGTCACGTCGAGCAAGCCATTGTCCGAGCCGATGGTGAAATTCCTCGTGCAGGTCATGTGGCCCAACGGCCGCTTGCTGCGCGACTACAGCGTATTGCTTGACCCATCCAAGTTCTCTCCGCAGACCGCTGATGCCGCTGCGCAGCCAGCGCCGAGCCAAACTGTCACCGCACCGGTCACGGGTGCGACCAAGCCGACCGAGTACACCACCACTCGCCGCGACACCCTGTGGGAAATCGCCGCGAAGGCGCGCAATGGCGGTTCGGTGCAGCAGACCATGCTGGCGATCCAGGCGCTGAACCCGGATGCGTTTATCGACGGCAACATCAACCGGTTGAAAACCGGGCAGGTGCTGCGTCTGCCAGACCAGGCGCAGAGCACCAGCCTGCCGCAATCCAAAGCCATCGCCGAAGTCGCCGCGCAGAACACCGCCTGGCGTCAGGGCCGTCGTTATGCGCCGCAGCCCGGTGCCGGGCAGCAGCAGCTCGACGCGACCAATCGGCCTCGCGGTGACGCCCCTTCAACGCAGGCTGCCCGGGATAACCTCAGCCTGGTCTCGGCCGAAGCCGGCAAGGCGGGTGCGAAAGGCGCGGGGGCGACGCGAAGAATTTGAGCAACAAGCTGGCGGTGACCCAGGAAAGCCTCGACACCACCCGTCGCGACAACGAAGAACTGAAAAGCCGCATGGCCGATCTGCAGAGCCAGCTGGACAAGCTGCAGAAGCTGATCGAACTGAAGAACAATCAGCTGGCCAAGTTGCAGGCAGAAGGCGGTCAGGACGCGCCTGCGGATGTGGCGGCCGCCCCGGCGATCAACGCCGAACTGGCCACCGATCCTGCCGTGACTGCTCCGGAACAAGGCCTGGCACCAGAAGCCGTGCCACCAGTACCCGCAGCGACCCCCGAAGCTACACCGGTGGTCGAGGACAAGCCGGTCGAGCCAGCACCGGCGACGGCCACGGACGAGCAGAAATACAACGACCTGCTGACCAACCCGTGGCTTCTGGGCATGGTTGGCGGTGGGGCAATCGTTCTGCTGCTCCTGCTGTTGCTGCTCGCCCGTCGCCGCAAGGCCCAGCAGGAAGCAGAGAAACACCTGCGCATGGCTCGCGCCTTGTCCGAAGAGCAAGAGTTCTCTGTCGATCACGACCTGCCGGAAAGCAGCTTCGAAGGCCTGGAAGTTCCACCGCCGAGCGTGAAAATGGCGACTATGCCCGAGCCGACTCCGGCGCCAGCACCTGCACCCGCGCCGGTGATCGCTCCGGTAATCGTTACTCCACCCATCGCAGCGCCACTGATCTCGCCGGCTGCAGAGCACTCCGACGACGTCTTGCCCCGGGCTCAGTCGCACATCAACGCCGGTCGGTTTAACCAGGCGGGCGCGTTGCTGGAAGACGGCATCAAGCAAGAGCCTCAGCGCAGCGACTTGCGCCTCAAGCTGATGGAAATCTACGGCCGGCAAGGCGATCGCGAAGCCTTCGTCGCTCAAGAGCGCAAGCTGGTGGCCAATGGCGATAACTACGCCCAGGTCGAACAGCTCAAAAGCCGCTTCCCGGCCATGGCGATGGTCGCCGCGGGCGGCATTGCTGCCGCAGCCCTGGCTGCGCAAATGGATGCGCAGTACGTTAAGGACCTCATGCTGGACGAGCCACAGGAACCAGCCGCAGAGCCGGCGCCAGAGGCTGATGAGGCGCTGGACCAAAGCTTCGACCTGAGCCTGGATGACCTGGAAGCCGCCTCTCCAGCAGTGGTTGCACCCGAAACTGAGCCGGATACCCTCGGTGAGCTGGACGAATTCCCGTCCGACGATGACCTGAGCTTCCAGTCGGTGTTGCAACAGCAGACCGAGATCAAGGAAAACCTCGACGACCTGTCGGATTTCGATCTGGACATGGACCTCGGCGGTGATACCTCCCCGGCGATCCTGGCCGAGGATGACTTCCTCCTGGACCTGGATGAAGGCGTCAAGGACCTGCCTCTCGCTGACGTGTCAGGTACTCCAGAAGTGCCGCAGGACGACCTGGAACTGCCGGATGACTTCGACTTGTCGCTGGCCGACGAGATGGATGCGCAGGGGGCGTCTGAAGCCTTGCCTGCCGAGCCGGACGACCTGAGCGCCGAACTGGATCGTCTGTCCCGGGATATCAGCGCGCCGACCTTTACCGCCGACGACGCGCTGGTTTCCGCAGACGACGAGCCCGAGTTCGATTTCCTCTCGGGCACTGACGAAGTCGCAACCAAGCTCGACCTGGCCCAGGCCTACATCGACATGGGCGACAGCGATGGCGCGCGCGATATCCTCAATGAGGTCGTGAGCGAAGGCGATGACGGGCAGAAGAGCGAAGCGAAGGACATGCTGTCGCGGCTGGTCTGATGGCAGGGGGTAAACAACAGCGGCAGCCATTGAGGCTGCCGTTTTTTGTTATAGAAGACGATCTTTTGACTTTGGCTGGCATCCCCGGTCGACAGCCTTATAATGCCCGCCTTTGCAAAAACAGCAGGCTGTCCCACCTTGGCAAACATAGATAACCCGGTCGCCGAACTGGCCCCTGACGGCTTTTACCGCGTAGCGCTGGGCGTTGAGTACAAAGGTTCGCGCTACAGCGGTTGGCAGCGTCAACTGACCGGTGTGGCGACGGTGCAGGAAGAGCTCGAAAAAGCTTTGTCGAAAGTCGCCAATTCGCCGGTGTCCTTGCAGTGCGCCGGGCGTACCGACGCTGGCGTGCATGCCTGTGGGCAAGTGGTGCATTTCGACACTCAGGTCGATCGCTCGCTGAAGGCCTGGGTCATGGGCGCCAACATCAATTTGCCCCATGACATCAGCGTCAGTTGGGCGCGGGTGATGCCGGCGCATTTTCATGCGCGGTTCAAAGCCATCGCCCGGCGTTATCGCTACGTGATCTACAACGATCAGATCCGGCCGGCGCATCTCAACGAAGAAATCACCTGGAACCACCGCCCGCTGGATGTCGAACGCATGGCCGAGGCGGCGCAATACCTGGTCGGCACCCATGATTTCAGTGCCTTCCGCGCCGGTCAGTGCCAGGCCAAATCGCCGATCAAGAAGATGCACCACTTGCGTGTCACCCGACACGGCAAGATGATCGTGCTCGACATTCGTGCCAATGCCTTCCTGCATCACATGGTGCGCAACATCGCTGGCGTCTTGATGACCATCGGTGCGGGCGAGCGGCCGGTTGAGTGGATGAAGGAAGTGCTGGAAAGTCGCGAGCGCCGTTCCGGAGGTGTGACCGCGCATCCTTATGGTCTTTATCTGGTGCAGGTCGAGTACCACGACGAATTCCCGTTGCCCGAGCGTTTTATCGGGCCACATTTCCTTACGGGTTTCTCGGAACTTGACGGCTGACGCCCTCGAACGCTTTTGTTACCATCCGGGACTTTCCCGGATTTGCCTTGGAGTTTTTCTCGACATGTCAGCCGTTCGCAGCAAGATCTGCGGGATTACCCGCATAGAAGATGCGTTGGCCGCTGTCGAGGCCGGGGCCGATGCGATCGGCTTTGTGTTCTACGCCAAGAGCCCGCGAGCGGTGACCGTGCAGCAGGCGAGGGCGATCATCAGGGCATTGCCACCGTTTGTGACCACCGTGGGCCTGTTCGTCAACGCCAGCCGCTGCGAGTTGGGGGAAATCCTCGATGCCGTGCCGCTGGACCTGTTGCAGTTCCATGGTGATGAAACCGCTGAGGCGTGCGAAGGCTGGCATCGTCCGTACATCAAGGCGTTGCGGGTCAAGGCTGGTGATGACATCGCTGCCGCCGTGGATGCCTACCCGAGCGCTAGCGGCGTGCTGCTCGACACTTATGTCGAAGGCGTGCCTGGCGGAACCGGAGAGGCGTTTGACTGGTCTTTGATTCCGCAAGCGTTGAGCAAGCCGTTGATTCTGGCGGGCGGCCTGACGCCGGAGAACGTCGCCGACGCAGTGGTTCGAGTAAAGCCGTATGCCGTAGACGTCAGCGGCGGGGTAGAGGCAAGCAAGGGCATCAAGGATCACGCCAGGATCCACGCGTTCATCAACGCCGTAAAAGGCGTTTAGGCACCGGTTCCGATATTGATGTGACGGCTGGCAGTCTGCCGCCGTCCATCAATGCACTTGCACAAAGCAGGCGCGGCTGAGGGTTTGTGGAGGGCACGCAGGTCATGTTTCGCGCTGACCGTGGCTTTTCACCGATCATCGCCACACATATGAATTTAGCTGAAGGGCATACGCGGGGCTGCGAACCAGAGCGTTCGGGCCGCCGGTACTGGAGAAAGAAAGCATGAGCAACTGGTTAGTAGACAAACTGATCCCTTCGATCATGCGCTCGGAGGTCAAGAAGAGCTCGGTGCCTGAAGGTCTGTGGCACAAATGCCCGTCCTGCGAGGCTGTGCTGTATCGTCCGGAGCTGGAAAAGACCCTGGATGTTTGCCCCAAGTGCAACCACCACATGCGCATCGGCGCACGTGCGCGCATCGACATCTTCCTCGATGCTGAAGGTCGCAACGAACTGGGTGCCGATCTGGAGCCGGTTGACCGTCTGAAGTTCCGCGACGGCAAGAAGTACAAGGATCGCCTGACCGCTGCACAGAAGCAGACCGGCGAAAAAGACGCGCTGATCTCCGTCAGCGGCACCCTGCTGGGCATGCCGGTAGTGGTTTCGGCATTCGAATTCAGCTTCATGGGCGGTTCCATGGGCGCTATCGTCGGTGAGCGTTTTGTCCGCGCCGCCAACTACGCGCTGGAAAATCGCTGCCCGATGATCTGCTTCGCCGCCTCCGGTGGTGCGCGCATGCAGGAAGCGCTGATCTCGCTGATGCAGATGGCCAAGACCTCGGCTGTTCTGGCGCGTTTGCGTGAAGAAGGCATTCCGTTCATCTCGGTACTGACTGACCCGGTTTATGGTGGTGTTTCCGCCAGCCTGGCGATGCTCGGCGACGTGATCGTTGGCGAGCCGAAAGCCCTGATCGGCTTCGCTGGTCCGCGCGTTATCGAGCAGACCGTTCGTGAAAAACTGCCGGAAGGCTTCCAGCGCAGCGAGTTCCTGCTGGAACACGGCGCGATTGACATGATCGTCCACCGTCAGGAACTGCGCCCACGTCTGGGTAACCTGCTGGCACAGATGACTGGCAAGCCGACGCCGAAATTCGTCGCTGCACCGATCGAACCGATCGTGGTTCCACCGGTACCTGCTGGCCTATGACCGAGCGCACCCTTGGCGAGTGGCTCGCCTACCTTGAACAGTTGCATCCTTCGGCCATCGACATGGGGCTGGAGCGTTCGCAACAGGTAGCGTCCCGCATGGGGCTAGGCCAGCCGGCGCCTCGGGTGATCACGGTCACCGGCACCAACGGCAAGGGTTCGACCTGCGCTTTCGTGGCTTCATTGCTGCGCGCGCAGGGTCTGAGCGTTGGTGTCTACAATTCCCCGCATCTGCTGCGCTACAACGAGCGGGTGCAGCTCAATGGCGTCGAAGCCACTGATGCACAACTGTGCGAAGCCTTTGCTGCGGTCGAGGCCGGGCGCGGCGACATTTCCCTGACTTACTTTGAAATGGGCACCCTCGCGGCGTTCTGGCTGTTTCACCAGGCCGGACTTGATGCGGTGGTGCTTGAGGTGGGGCTGGGCGGGCGTCTGGACACGGTCAACGTGGTCGATGCCGATATCGCCTTGGTCACCAGCATCGGCGTCGACCACGCCGATTACCTGGGTGATACCCGCGAGTCCGTGGCCTACGAAAAAGCCGGCATCTTCCGCCAGGGCGCCCCCGCGCTCTGTGGCGATCTGAATCCTCCGCAACCTCTGCTGGACAAAGCCCGTGAGCTGGCCTGTCCTTTCTTTCTGCGTGGACGTGATTTCGATCTCGGCATGACCGATCAACACTGGCAGTGGCGCGGCACCGATGCGCAGGGGCAGGTTGTCGAGTTGCGTGACTTGCCGCTGCTCGACCTGCCGATGGAGAACGCCGCATTGGCCCTGCAGGCCTATCTGTTGCTCGGTTTGCCGTGGGATCCCCGGCAAATCGTTGCTGCGTTGCAGGACACTCGTGTGGTCGGGCGCCTTGATCGCCGTTCGTTCGAGTGGAATGGCAAGCGCCTGAATGTGTTGCTGGATGTGGGGCACAATCCGCATGCCGCCGAGTATCTGGCCCGTCGTCTGGCCTCGCGACCACCAGTCGGCAAGCGCCTGGCGGTGTTCGGTCTGCTGGCCGACAAGGATCTGGATGGTGTTGTCGGCGAATTGAGTGCTAGTGTCGAGCATTGGGCGGTGGCGCCGCTGGATTCGCCGCGTTCACGCCCGGCGGTTGAGTTGCAGGCAGCCCTGCAGAACCTTGGCGCTGGCGTCACGTCTTACGACAGTGTCGCCGCTGCGCTGGAAGGGCAGTGCGCCGTGGCGACCACTGACGACGAGATTCTGTTGTTCGGATCATTTTATTGTGTCGCCGAGGCCCTTGAATGGTTGGCCCGGCGCTCCACGGAGGAAGCGGCAAATGGCTTTGCTGGATAAAGCGTACAAGCAGCGCATGGTTGGCGCGTTGGTGCTGGTGGCGCTGGCGGTGATTTTCCTGCCGATGCTGTTTACCCGTCAGGATGAACAGCGTCAGGTGACTGTCGAAGCGCCTGCCGCACCGCAAGCGCCCGTGGTGCCGCAGGTGCAGATCGAGCCGGTGGTCGTACCTGAGCCTCAGGTGCTGCCGCAGGAGCCGGTGCCGAGCGACGAAGAAATCGCCGAGCAGCAAGCGCCGTCGACGCCAATCGCCCCTGCGGTGCCCGTCGCCCCTGCGCCGGCCTCGGCAGCCAAGCCGGTCGCGCCAGCCCCGGCACCCGTGCCGGCATTGGCCGCCAAGCCAAGCACGCCACCGGCCCAGCCAATCACGGCGACGCCAGGCAAGCCGGACACCAGCCAAAGCCGCGTCGATGCCAATGGCCTGTCGGTCAGCTGGTCGGTGCAACTGGCCAGCCTGTCGAACCGTGCCAGCGCCGAAAGCCTGCAGAAATCCCTGCGAGCCCAGGGCTACAACGCCTACATTCGTTCTGCCGATGGCAAGAATCGGGTGTTTGTCGGCCCGCTGATCGAGCGCGCCGAAGCCGATCGTCTGCGTGATCTGCTGGGTCGCCAACAGAACCTCAAGGGTTTTGTCGTACGTTTCCAGCCTGAGCGCGGCTAAAAACTATCACCTCGATTGAAATGCGCTGACAATCGCAGCTTACCGAGAGGCATGCGCTCTGCTAAAATGCGCCGCCTTATCCGTCTGTAGGCTGCACTGTGCCATTTACCTGGGTTGACTGGGCGATCGTTGCAATCATCGCCATCTCCGCTTTGATCAGTTTGAGCCGCGGCTTCGTCAAGGAAGCATTATCGCTGGTGACCTGGATCATCGCAGGAGCGGTTGCCTGGATGTTCGGTGGCTCACTGTCCGAGTACCTCGCCGGATACATCGAAACCCCATCGGCTCGCGTGATCGCGGGCTGTGCCATCATGTTTGTCGCCACGCTGATCGTGGGCGCAATGATCAATTATCTTATCGGCGAGTTGGTTCGCGTCACCGGGTTGTCCGGGACCGATCGATTCCTCGGCATGGCCTTCGGCGCTGCGCGTGGCGTGTTGCTGGTGGTCGTGGCGGTCGGGCTGTTGAGCCTGGGGCCGGTACAGCAGGACGGGTGGTGGAAAGAATCACAGCTCGTGCCAAAGTTTCTATTGGTCGCCGACTGGTCCAAAAACCTGATCCTCGGGTGGAGCAGTCAGTGGCTTGCCAGCGGAATCAGCGTACCCGCTGATATTCCGTTCAAGGAGCAATTCTTGCCGTCGGCGAAAACGCCACAGTGAGTGTTGTTCAGTTCAGATCCATTAAGTAGGGGTTGCGTCGCATGTGTGGCATCGTCGGTATCGTCGGTAAGTCGAACGTCAATCAGGCGCTGTATGACGCGCTAACCGTGCTCCAGCACCGCGGCCAGGACGCTGCCGGTATCGTCACCAGCCATGATGGCCGGTTGTTCCTGCGCAAGGACAATGGCCTGGTGCGTGACGTGTTTCAACAGCGTCACATGCAGCGTCTGGTCGGTCACATGGGTATCGGTCACGTCCGTTACCCGACCGCGGGCAGCTCGACTTCGGCCGAAGCCCAACCGTTTTACGTCAACTCGCCTTACGGCATTACCCTGGCGCACAACGGTAACCTGACCAACGTTGAACAGTTGGCCAAAGAGATTTACGAATCCGATCTGCGTCACGTCAACACCAGTTCCGACTCGGAAGTGCTGCTCAACGTGTTCGCTCACGAACTGGCCCAGCGCGGCAAGCTGCAACCGACCGAAGAAGATGTGTTTGCTGCCGTGACCGACGTGCATAACCGTTGCGTCGGTGGTTACGCGGTGGTTGCCATGGTGACCGGTTACGGCATCGTCGGTTTCCGCGATCCGCACGGCATCCGCCCGATCGTGTTCGGCCAGCGTCACACCGACGAAGGCGTCGAGTACATGATCGCGTCCGAAAGCGTTTCGCTGGACGTGCTTGGCTTCACCCTGATTCGCGACCTGGCACCCGGCGAAGCGGTCTACATCACTGAAGACGGCAAGCTGCACACCCGTCAGTGCGCGACCAACCCGTCCCTGACCCCATGCATCTTCGAACACGTCTATCTGGCGCGTCCGGACTCGATCATCGACGGCGTGTCGGTCTACAAGGCCCGTCTGCGCATGGGTGAGAAGCTCGCCGAGAAGATCCTGCGCGAGCGTCCAGAGCACGACATCGACGTGGTCATCCCGATTCCGGACACCAGCCGCACTGCAGCGCTGGAACTGGCGAACCACCTGGGCGTGAAATTCCGCGAAGGCTTCGTGAAGAACCGCTACATCGGCCGGACCTTCATCATGCCGGGCCAGGCAGCGCGGAAGAAATCCGTACGCCAGAAGCTTAACGCCATCGAACTGGAATTCCGCGGCAAGAACGTCATGCTGGTGGACGACTCGATCGTACGCGGCACCACCTGCAAGCAGATCATCCAGATGGCCCGTGAGGCCGGCGCGAAAAACGTCTACTTCTGCTCGGCTGCTCCAGCGGTGCGCTTCCCGAACGTATACGGCATCGACATGCCGAGCGCTCACGAACTGATCGCCCACAACCGTTCGACTCAGGACGTGGCGGATCTGATCGGCGCCGACTGGCTGATCTATCAGGACCTGCCTGACTTGATCGAAGCGGTCGGTGGCGGCAAGATCAAGATCGAAAACTTCGATTGCGCAGTGTTCGACGGCAAGTACGTCACCGGCGACGTCGATGAGGCTTACCTGAACAAGATCGAACAGGCGCGTAACGACTCCTCGAAGATCAAGACCCAGGCGGTCAGTGCGATCATCGATCTATACAACAACTAAGTAACCACCGGCCTGTAGGAGCAAGGCTTGCCCGCGAAGACTTTGGCGCTGCCGAAGGACCTTTCTCGGGCAAGTCCTGCGCCACAGGCCGGTTTAGTATCCATTACCGAGTAAGGCAAGGAGTGACAGCATGAGTCAGGATTGGGATGCCGGTCGGCTGGACAGCGACCTTGAAGGCGTAGCGTTCGATACCCTGGCCGTACGTGCCGGTCAGCACCGTACGCCGGAAGGTGAACACGGTGATCCGATGTTCTTCACTTCCAGCTACGTATTCCGCACCGCTGCCGATGCCGCGGCGCGTTTTGCCGGGGAAGTGCCGGGCAACGTTTACTCGCGCTACACCAACCCGACCGTGCGTGCGTTCGAAGAGCGCATTGCCGCGCTTGAAGGCGCCGAGCAAGCCGTGGCCACTGCCACCGGCATGGCGGCGATCATGGCCGTGGTCATGAGCCTGTGCAGCGCCGGTGATCATGTGCTGGTGTCGCGCAGCGTTTTCGGCTCGACCATCAGCCTGTTTGAAAAATACTTCAAGCGTTTCGGCGTAGAAGTCGATTACGTGCCCCTGGCGGACCTGTCCGGCTGGGATGCGGCCATCAAGGCCAATACCAAATTACTGTTCGTCGAGTCGCCGTCCAACCCGCTGGCAGAGCTGGTGGACATCGCCGAACTGGCGAAAATCGCCCATGCCAAGGGCGCGATGCTGGTCGTGGACAACTGTTTCTGCACCCCTGCGTTGCAGCAGCCGCTGAAGATGGGCGCGGACATCGTCGTGCACTCGGCGACCAAGTTCATCGATGGCCAGGGGCGTTGCATGGGCGGCGTGGTTGCCGGTCGTGGCGAGCACATGAAAGAAGTCGTCGGCTTCCTGCGCACCGCCGGGCCAACCCTGAGCCCGTTCAACGCCTGGATTTTCCTCAAGGGTCTCGAAACCCTGAACCTGCGGATGAAGGCGCACTGCGCCAACGCTCAGCAACTGGCCGAATGGCTGGAGCAGCAGGACGGTATCGAGAAGGTGCATTACGCCGGCCTCAAGAGCCATCCACAGCACGCACTGGCCCAGCGTCAGCAGAAGGGCTTCGGTGCGGTCGTCAGTTTTGAGGTCAAGGGCGGTAAAGAGGGCGCCTGGCGCTTTATCGATGCCACCCGACTGATTTCGATCACTGCCAACCTCGGTGACAGCAAAACCACCATCACGCACCCGAGCACCACTTCCCACGGTCGCCTGGCGCCGCAGGAGCGTGAAGCCGCCGGGATCCGCGACAGCCTGATCCGCGTCGCGGTGGGCCTGGAAGACGTGGCGGACCTGCAAGCCGATCTGACGCGCGGCCTGGCTGCGCTGTGATCGAGTTGTCCGCGCCCGGCACGGGCACCAATGGCCGCGTCGCGCTGGTCACGGGTGCTGCGCGTGGCATCGGCCTGGGCATTTCGGCTTGGTTGATCAGTGAAGGCTGGCAGGTGGTGCTGACCGATCTGGATCGTGCGCGCGGCTCGAAAGTGGCGAAGGTGCTGGGCGAAAGTGCCTGGTTCATTGCCATGGATGTTGCGGACGAAGGTCAGGTTGCGCTCGGTGTGGCTGAGGTGTTGGGTCAGTTTGGTCGTCTCGATGCGCTGGTGTGCAACGCGGCGGTCGCTGACCCGCATAACATCACCCTGGAAAGCCTCGATCTGGCTTACTGGAATCGCGTGTTGGCGGTGAACCTCAGTGGGCCGATGTTGCTGGCCAAGCACTGCGCGCCGTATCTGCGTGCGCACAACGGTTCGATCGTCAATCTGGCCTCGACTCGTGCGCGGCAGTCGGAGGCCGACTCCGAGGCGTACGCGGCGAGCAAGGGCGGCCTGCTGGCGTTGACGCATGCGCTGGCGATCAGCCTCGGGCCGGAGATTCGTGTGAATGCGGTGAGCCCGGGCTGGATCGATGCGCGGGACCCTTCAGCCCGCCGCGCCGAGCCGTTGTCCGACGCCGATCATGCTCAGCATCCGGCGGGCAGGGTAGGGACGGTTGAAGATGTGGCGGCGATGGTGGCCTGGTTGCTGTCCAGGAACGCCGGTTTTGTCACGGGGCAGGAGTTTGTGGTGGACGGCGGCATGACCAAGAAGATGATTTACAGCGAGTGACCGGCAGCCGTATTGATGCTGGATGCTCTGCAGATTTGGCGAGCAAGCCCGCTCCCGCAGTGGCGTTGTGTGGGACCCATAGCCTGTGTTCACTCACAATCCGCTGTGGGAGCGGGCTTGCTCGCGAAAGCGGTCTGGCGGCAGAACCATTCGCCACTGACACGATTTCGTCTTTTTTAGAAAAACTTCAATCCTGCTATTGACTTAGGTTCGCTACCTGCGTAAATTTCGCGGCCTCGGAGATGCAAACGGGTGATTAGCTCAGCTGGGAGAGCGTCTGCCTTACAAGCAGAATGTCGGCGGTTCGATCCCGTCATCACCCACCACTCCCCGAGAAACTTGCGTAAGCAAGAGCGTAGGCTGAAAGTGCCTGCACCGACGCGCAGCGGTAGTTCAGTCGGTTAGAATACCGGCCTGTCACGCCGGGGGTCGCGGGTTCGAGTCCCGTCCGCTGCGCCATATTTTCCGAGTCAGGTCTGACCTGATTCGAGATCAAAAGAGAGATTGAAAAATCTCGGAGCTTTTGATCAGACGAGTTAGGACGCAAGTCCAAAGCGATACGCAGCGGTAGTTCAGTCGGTTAGAATACCGGCCTGTCACGCCGGGGGTCGCGGGTTCGAGTCCCGTCCGCTGCGCCATATCTGCTACAAGGCCCACTGAACGCCTTGGAGCTACGAAGAAGCCGTTGGTGACTTCGAGTCGATAGCAAAGACCCTGGTCGAAAGACCGGGGTTTTTTGTGTCTGCGATTTGCTTCTTTCCTGAACCGCTATCCCCCGTCCTGCAGGAGCGAGCTCCCACAGGACGGTCTTTATGCGCGCTCAATGCATAAAGAGCTTCCTTCCCGGCACTGACATTAATTAGAATCACTCTCATTTACGATAACTCCTGGCACAGGGCTTCTAGATGAGTGATGCAGTGGTGCCGAAGGAGCCAACCCTTCACGACCTGTACCGCGATCACCGTGGCTGGCTTGAAACCTGGTTGGGGAGGCGCTTGGGCAACGGCTGTGATGCGGCTGATCTGAGCCAGGACACTTTCCTGCGGGTGCTTGCCAGTGCGCAACCGATCGCCGACATGCGCGAGCCACGCGCGTATTTGCTCACCGTCGGCAAACGTCTGCTGAGCAATTTCTATACCCGCCGCAGCCTGGAAAAAGCCTATCTCGAAGCCCTCGCGCAATTGCCTGAAGAATGCGTGCCTTCACCCGAGCAACGTTGGGTGCTGCTGGAAACCCTGCAAGCGCTGGACGAATTGCTCGACGGTTTGCCGCGAGCGGTGCGTCGCGCCTTTCTCTGGAGTCAGCTCGAAGGCCTGACCTACGGGCAAATCGCGGAACGCCTGCAAGTGTCCGAACGTACCATCAAGCGTTACATGGCTCAGGCTTATGAACATTGCCTGCTGGTGGACCTGTGAACACTCAGGCGTCCGACTCGCGCCAGGCCGTTCGCGCCGCCGCGCAATGGCTTGCGCTGCTGGAATCCGGCGGTGCCAACGAGCAGGACCGCGCGAACTTGCAGCGCTGGCGTGATACCTGCGCCACCCACGAGCAGGCCTGGCAGAAAGCCCAGGCGCTGCGCCAGCGTTTTGCCGACCTGCCATCGGGGCTGGCGCTGAGCAGCCTGGATCGTCCGGATGCGGCGAGGCGCAAAGTGCTCAAGCGCGCCCTGGGCGCGGTGGCCCTGGTGCCGGCGGCGTGGCTGATCAGTCGGCAACTGCCGCTGGATGCCTGGCGCGCCGATTTGCACACCGCCACCGGCGAGCGCCAACAGATCCGGCTTGCCGACGGCAGCGCGCTGCAGCTCAACACGGCCAGCGCGGTCGATGTGGACCTGCAGGCACGCCGCGTCAAGCTGATCGAGGGCGAAATGTCCCTGACAGTGCCAGGTGATTCGCCGCTGACCATCCAGACCCGTTTTGGCAATGTCATCGTCAGCCGCAGTGAAGTCTGCGTTCGCCAGGACGCACGCGGCTGTCGGGTTTCGGTCTACAACGGCGCCGTCCAGTTACAGCCTTTGCATGGGGCGGGCCTGGCCTTGCGCGCGGGCCAGCAGGTCAGCCTGCAGGCTGCCGGTGCCGGATCCATCAGCGCATTCGACACCCTGGCGCCGGGTTGGCGCGAGGGCGTGCTGATGGCGAAAGACCAGCCGCTGGGGGACTTCCTGCGCGAACTGAGCACCTATCGACCAGGTGTCCTGCGCTGGGAGCCGGAGCTGGAAGCCCTGCGAGTTACCGGCAGCTTCCGTCTGGACGACACTGACCGGGTGCTCGCGCTGCTCGCCGCCAGTCTGCCCCTGGAGGTGCATTCCCGGACTCGCTATTGGGTCACGTTGCTGCCGCGCAAAAATAGTGTGTAAACCATGGCCCCTTTTTTCGACTCGCCTGTCATTGAAGGCATGTGAACGATCAAGAGAGCCTATTCAAATGCCTAACGCTTCTTCCCCGCGCCTGCGACCGTTGTTGCACCTCAGCCTGCTGCTGGGCCTGAGTGCCAGTCCATGGTTGATCTCCCCAACCTGGGCCGAGGACGGTAACCGGCGCAGTTATCAGGTGCCCGCCGGCAGTTTGAGTGCCGCGCTGACGCGTTTTGCCGGGTTGGCCGGGGTCAATCTGTCGGTGGATCCGGCGCTGGTGAGTGGCCGCAAGAGCAACGGATTGTCCGGTGAGTTCGCCGTGGAGGAGGGGTTCAGCCGCTTGTTGCTGGGCTCCGGTCTACAACTGCAAGCGGTGGGCGATCATGCTTACACGCTGATTCCTGCCGCCGAGGGCAGCAGCCTGCAATTGGCGCCGACTTCGATTCTAGGTGCGACCGGCACAACGGAGGCGGATGTGTTTGCCGGTGGTCAGGTGGCGCGCCGTGGCTCACAGGGTTTGCTGGGCGCCAGGGACTTCATGGAAACCCCGTTCAGCATGACCACTTACACCAGCGAAGCGGTGAAGAACCAGCAGGCGCGCACCCTGGGTGATCTGATCGGCAGCGACCCGTCAGTGCGCGCGACCAACCCGGCGGGCGGCCGCTATGAGCAGTTCACCATCCGTGGTTTCAGTCTGTTCAACAGTGATGTGTCTTATAACGGGCTCTACGGCGTGTTGCCGACCTACACGATCGACATGGAAATGGCCGATCGGGTCGACATCCTCAAAGGCCCGAGCCAACTGATCAACGGCATTTCCCCGCGGGGCAGTGTAGGGGGCGGGATCAACGTGGTGCCCAAGCGCGCCAGCGACCAGCCGATCACCTCATTGACCGCCAATTACGCCTCCAACAATCAGGTCGGTGGCGCCGTGGATGTCGGTCGCCGTTTTGGCGAAGACAACCAGTTTGGATTGCGCTTCAACGGGGTTAAACAGTCCGGTGACACGGAGTGGGACCATCAGAGCGTCGACCGCGACATGGCCGTGCTCGGCCTGGATTTTCGCGGTGAACGCTTGCGCCTTTCGACCGATATCGGCCACACCGAACGCGACACCGATGCGCCGCAGGAACGCGTGCAGGTTGCGGCCAATGCCAAGGTTCCAAGCGCGAACAATGTGCATCGCAACTACGCGCAACCGTGGAGCCAGGCGAAAACCGAGGACACCTTCGGCACGCTCAACGCTGAGTTCGACGTCAATGAATCGGTGATGCTGTACGGCGGCGTCGGTGCGCGCAAAAGTAATCATGACTTCTTGCGCCACGCCGTTTCCGTGACCAACGACGCCGGTGATTTCAGCGTTCTGCCGCGCGATTTCACCCGCGACGAGAATGTGCGCACGGCCACGGCGGGTGTGCGCAACTGGTTCCACACCGGGCCGGTGAGCCATGAAGTCAATCTGGCGGCCAACTATTTCTATATGGATTTCGAGAACGGTGGCGCGCGTTATGCGGCGGGTCGCAGCAATCTGTATGAGCCGGTAGAAACGGCAAAACCCGGTACGCCAACGCGCAATGACGCCAAGGTCTACACCGAGAATCGCTTCAGTGGGGTGGCCTTGTCCGACACCCTGGGGTTCTTCGAGGACCGCTTGCTGCTGACCCTTGGCGCCCGGTGGCAGCGGGTGAAGGTCGATGACTGGTCCGACAACATCAAGGGCGCCACTGCCTATGACGAAGAAAAAGTTTCGCCGTCGGGCGGTATCCTGTTCAAGGCCACTGACAAGTTGTCGCTGTACGCCAACTACATGGAGGGCCTGAGCCAAGGCAAGATCGCCCCGTCGACCTCGGTCAACGAAGATGAAATCTTCCCGCCTTTCGTCAGCCGCCAGGTCGAGGTCGGCGCCAAATACGACGCCGGCCCATTCGCGGTTACGGCGGCGGTCTTCCGCATCAAGCAGCCGGCATATGAAACCAACGCGACCACACGGGTCTTCGGCCCGAACGGCAAACGCGAGAACAAAGGTGTGGAGCTGAGTGTGTTCGGTGAACCCCTGGATGGCTTTCGCCTGCTCGGTGGGGTGATGTACATCGACAGCGAATTGACCCACACCACCAACGGCACTTTCGACGGCAACCGCGCGCCCGCAACGCCCAAATACAACGTCAACCTCGGCGCCGAGTGGGACGTGCCCACCGTCCAGGGCCTGACCCTGACCACGCGTGGCATCTACTCCAGTTCGCAGTACCTGGACCAGTCCAACAACAAGGAAATCGACTCCTGGGAACGCTTCGACGTGGGCGCCCGCTACGCGTTCAAGGTCGACGACAAGACCATCACCCTGCGCGGCAACGTCGAGAACGTCGCGGACAAACGCTACTGGAGCTCCGCAGGCGCCTCGGATGACAGCGAGCCTGGCTTGACACTGTCTACGCCACGCACTTACCTGCTTTCGGCGACAGTGGATTTCTAGGGTCGCTCGCGCGCCTTGCTGCGATGACCCCGGCTCAGCTGTCATCGCAGGCTGACCTCAAGCCATCGCCAGCAGGCTTACTCCCACAGTTATTGGTTGTGAACTCCCCTTTGTGTTCACTGAAAATCCCTGTGGGAGCCGGGCTTGCCCGCGAAGGCGATGGTGCATCCGATAGACATCTGACTGGCTTGGCGCCATCGCGCTCACTGCCCAGCGCCCCCCAAAAAACCAAAAATTTTTGATCATCCGGTCAGTTTTTTGTAACTGGTTGTTTGCCCCGAGCGCATAAACCTTTAAAGTTAACCTTTCGGTCAGCTTTGCACTGTCAACACGCCCTTTGCTCCGTCCTAAAAGGGTTCCTGCAAGACTCGAGATTCCCAGAACATAACCAGAAGGGCGGACACATAACCGCCCAGAGGATGATCCATGTCCAACCGTGATATATCCCGGCGCTCGTTCCTCCAGGGCGGGCTGGTGGCGGGTGTGAGCGTCACGCTCACGCCGCTCAGCAGTCAGGCGCTGGCTGCCTTGATGGAAAACAGCGTCACCGTGCCGTCCGAGAAATGGCTCGGCAACAACGGCAAGGCGCGCCAGCGTAACGATGCACTGTCCAAAGTCTGCGGCAGCAAAGTGTTTGCCCGCGACATCCGCTCCAAGGACATGCCGGGCTGGCCTGAGCAGCAAGGTCACGCCATGCTGCTGAAAACCATCAAGGCTGACCGCATCTACGACGGCTACGACCTGTCGTGGCTCGGCGCCGACTTGCAGCCTGACCGCATCGTCACCGCCGCTGATCTGGACAAGGACGGCATCGTCTTCCCGGAAGAGCATGCGCCGGATCCACTGTTGCCTGAAGGCAAGGTGCCGATGTTCATCGGTCACCCGGTGGCCATCCTGATCTGGAATGACTTCGAGCGTTTCCGCCAGGCCAAGAACAAACTCAAATTCAATGACAAGGCGATTCGTTACGGTGCCCAAGTACCGTTCTACGAAGGCGACCCCTACGGTAGCTTCCGCTATGTGCGCGTCGGCGGCCCGACCTCGGCAGACGAAGACGAATTCGCCAGCCTCAAGGACTCGATCCTCTTCCCGATGCTGAAAAACCGTCGCCCGGTGTGGAATTCCCAGCCGAACCTGCACGGTAACCTGACCGAGCGTGGTCTGTTCTACGCCGACCGCATGAAGAAAGAGATCGACACGCCGCCGGACAATTGGCTGGTGTTCGACGAGCGCTACAAAACCCCATCGATCGAACCGGCCGCCATGGAGCCGGACAACGGCAACGGCTGGTACGACCCGAAAACCAAGACCCTGCACTTCGTAGTGGCCACTCAGTGCCCATTGGAAGCGGCGACCGAGACCGCGAAAATGATCGCGCCGTCGCGCTTCGGCCTGGACAACCTGAACATGCACCCCGGTTACACCGTGGGCTACGGTTCCAAAGACCACAACATCTTCGTTTACTACGCAGCCCTCGCTGCCCTGTACGGCGCTGGTGTGCCGGTGCGCCTGGCGAACGACCGCTACGAGCAATTCCAGAGCGGCATCAAGCGTCACCCGTTCGACATCCGCTACCAATTGGCCGTGGACAAAAACGACTACAGCTTCAAGATTTTCCGCGCTGAAATGAGCGTCGACGGTGGTGGTCGGATCAACTACAGCCCGTCGGTGGCCGCGGTTGGCGCCACCGCAGCGCAGTCGATCTACTACATGCCGCAGAACGATCTGCAAGTCACCGCGTACCACTCGCGCGGTGTTGAAGCGGGTTCGATGCGCGGCTACGGCACCCTGCAGAGCATGGCGTCGACCGAGATGATGGTTGACGAAATTGCCGGTCGCCTGGGCATCGACGCCATCGACCTGCGCAAGAAAAACGCCATGGTTTCGGGCATGAAAAATACCCAGGGTGCGGTGCCGGCGGGTGCCTTGCGCCTGCATGAGATTCTCGACAAGGCCTCGGTGCACGAAGTCTGGAAAAACCGCGACGCGATCAAGAAGCAACGTGAAGCCGCCGACCCGGACAACTGGTACGGCGTCGGTTTTGCCATTTGCCAGAAAGACTTCGGCACCGGTTCCGAAGCGCCGATGGCGAGCATCGAGTTCACCGCTGAAGGTCGCATTACCCTGCGCCACATCGGTATCGAGATCGGCACCGGCATGTCCACTTCGCAAGCGCTGGTCGTGGCCGATTTCCTCGGCAGCCCGGCGCATGAAGTGAAGACTGGCGAAACCGAATGGAAGGAAATGCAGCTGATCACCAGCGGCAACCCTTACATCATGAGCCAGGCCGAGCAGGACAACCTGCTGCGCAACCCGCGCTGGGTTGGCAAGTTGGCCTCGGCGTCGTCGGCGACCAACTCTGCTTATTACTTCAGCCATGCCACCCGTGAGGCGGCGCGCGTGCTGTTCAACAACGGTTTGTGGCCAGCGGCGATGGAGATCTGGCGCCAGGGCCCGTATGGCGGTCAAGCCAACCCTTACGTGGTGCGTCGCGAAGATGCGCATTGGGTCGACGGCAAGCTGACGGCCAACGGCATGCAGCCGCTGAGCTTCGAAGAACTGGCCAAACACGCTCACGAGCGTGGTCTGGTGACCGGTGCCACCGTACACGCCTTCAACCGCTGGAGCTGGGCCGAGGCGGAGTACAGCATCGATGGCGTGCGTGAACGTCTGCCTCTCGACGGTCTGGCGGTGAAGTACGGTGATGGTGCGCCAAAAGCGAAGAAAGCGCTGATGAGCACGGCTGGTTTCCACCTGCTCGATCGCCAGAACATCAACTACCCGGTGACCCAGCTGAACAACGCTGCCGTGACCTACTACAGCCCGGTCGCCACGCTGGTCGAGTTGAAAGTGAACAAGGGCTCGGCCGAAGTGCAGGTGCTCAACCACCACTCGTGGGTCGAGTGCGGTCGTGTGCTGGTCGAAGAATTGGTCAAGGGCCAGATGGAAGGCGGTATCGCCATGGGCATCGGTCACGCCTTGATGGAAGAAATGCCGCTGTACGAAGGCGGGCCGGGGGAGGGCGACTGGAACTTCAACCGTTACCGTTTGCCGATGGCGCGCCACGTTGCCGTGTGGAAACAGACGGCGGAAATCCTGCCGCCGCTGTCCCCGAGCGACCCCTCCAAAGGCATCGCCGAAGTGGTGATGATCCCGGTCGTGGGTGCCATCGGTAACGCCGTGGCCCACGCCATTGGCAAGCGCGTTCGCGACCTGCCTATCACTTCTGCCCGCATCAAGGAGGCCCTCAATGGCTAACCGTCCGCTTCAACTGACCCTCAACGGTCAAACCGTCGGCCCGGTGGAGATCCCTGATGACCTGCCGATGATCGACTACCTGCACGAGTACAAGAACCTCACCGGTTCCCGCCTGGGCTGCGGCCAGGGCATCTGCCATGCCTGCGTGGTGATCGTCGACAACCCCGACGGCACCAGCGAGGAAGTGCGCACCTGTATCACCGGGGCGCACTATTTCGAAGGCAAGAAAGTACGGACCATCGAAGGCCATGCCACTCGCGATGAGCAGGGCAAAGTCACTGAGCTCAACCCGATCCAGCAGCGCTTCGTCGATGAGTTCGCGTTCCAGTGCAGCTACTGCGCGCCCGGTTTCGTCAATGCCGCGACCGTGCTGGTAGAAAAGCTGCAGCGCCAGCCGATCGTCAAGAGCCAGCTGGAACAGGTCATCGAGGACAGCCTCGGCCATCACGTCTGCCGTTGCACCGGGTACGTGCGTTATTACAACGCCACCCGCAACGTGCTGACCGATCTCGGCCTGGTCAAGGAGGGTTAAGCATGAAGCTTTTTCTGACCCGCCTGACCCTGGCGGTCGGTCTTGCTGCGCCAGTGTTGTTTGTTCACGCCGAAGATCAGGTCAAGCGCGGCGAGTACCTCGCTCGCGCGGCCGACTGCATGGCTTGCCACACGGCTCCGGGCGGCGCGCCTTTTGCGGGTGGTCTGCCGATCGTCTCGCCGTTCGGCACGATCTACGGCACCAACATCACGCCGAGCAAAGATCACGGCATCGGTTTATACAACGATGACGAGTTCTTCGCTGCGCTGACCGAAGGCAAGCGTCGCGACGGTGCGAACCTGTACCCGGCGATGCCTTACACCTCGTATCACCTGATGCCGCGCGAAGATTCCGACGCGATCCATGCGTACCTGAAAACCATCGAACCGATCGAACGCGCAGCACCGGTCACCAGCCTGAGCTTTCCATTCAACGTGCGTCCGGGCCTGATCGGCTGGAACATGATGTACGGCAAGGCGCTGAAACTGGAGTCGGCTGAAGGGAAAAGTGAAGCCTGGAAACGTGGCCAGTACATGGTCGAAGTGCTTGGTCACTGCGGCGAATGCCACACGCCACGCGGCCTGCCAGGCGCGATGCAGTTGGATAAACGCCTGACCGGCGGCATTCTCAACGGTTATCTCGCGCCGAGCCTGCTGGCCACTGATCTGGCCGCTCGCGGCTGGAACGAGCAGGATCTGGGTACGTTCCTCAAGCACGGCATGAGCGCGCAAGGGACGATGTTCAACGAGATGTTCCCGGTGTTCCACAACAGCACGCAAGGCCTGAACGATACCGATCTGGCGGCGATGGCAACGTTCCTGCTCGGCGACAAACCGCCGGCAGCCAAAGCGCTGGTTGAAGTGCCCCTGGAGCAGTTGAGTGCCAGCGCCCGGCGCGGTCGCCAGGAATACCTCAACGTCTGCGCCGGTTGTCATGCGGTAGAGGGCGAGGGCAAGCCGCACATCGCAGTGGCCATGCGTGGCAACACCACGCTGCGCCTGACCGATGCGCGCAACCTGCTACGGGTGATCGAGGACGGCATCGGCGAGCAGCAGTTTGTCGGCTTCGAACGCATGCAACCGATGCCGGGCTTTGCCGACAAACTCAGCCCTGGCCAGTTGACCGACCTGCTCAATTACCTGCGTCAAGGGTGGGGTGGTCAGCCGGGTGAACTGACAATCGGCGACGTGCAGAAGCTACAAGCGGACGCCCCTCCAACCGAACACAAGGTGCATTGATATGCAGCATCTGGATCTGCAAGTGGTACGGCGCGCGCTGCAATGGTCAACGGCCGGCCAGCAGGTCTGGCTGTGTACGGTGCTCGCCACCTACGGCTCGGCGCCTCGCGCGCCGGGCTCGCTGCTGGCGGTGAACGGCGGAGGGCAGTGGATAGGTTCGCTGTCGGGAGGTTGCGTAGAGGAAGACTTTCTCGAGCGCGTCGCCGAAGGCGCATTCGCGCAAGCCGTGTGCGTGGTTCGCTACGGCGAAGGAGATGACCCGCGCTCGCGCATCAGCCTGCCGTGTGGCGGGATTCTTGACGTGCTGGTGGAGACGCTTGAGCCGACGTGCGAGGTTCAGGCGCATCTGCGGGAGCTGGAATCGGCGTTGCTGGGCCAGCGGCGCCTGATCCGCGAAATCGATCTGGCCAGCGGCGCCCGTGACGTGTTCGTGGACCGGGAGCAGGGCGCGCGTATCGAGCGCGAAGTCGATCGGGTTCGTGTGCGCATCGGCGCTGCCCAGCGCTTGTTGCTGGCGGGTTACTCCAGCGTCGCCCAGGCCTGTGCGGAGTTTGCGGTGGGCCTTGGGTTCGAAGTCATCCTCTGCGAACCCCGGGATGAAGTGCTCGAAGGCGTGGTGCTGAACAACGTCGAGATCCGCCGGCAGCTGCCTTCGGTCTTCATCGCCGACGGAGGCTGCCATAGCGATACGGCAGTCGTTGCATTAACCCACGACCCGCGCATCGATGACCTGGCGATGATGGAAGCGGTGCGTACGGACGCGTTCTACATTGGCGTCATGGGCTCGGTGCAAACCTCGCAGAAGCGCTTCGAACGCTTGCGCCGCATTGGTGGGCTGGGCGAAGCCGAACTGGCACGGATCCACGCGCCCATCGGCCTCAACCTCGGCAGCAAAACCCCCGCAGAAATCGCCCTGGCGGTGCTCGCCGACATCCTGCGAATCCGCAGCGGCATCGCCCGGGATCAACTCTAAACGCCCTGTGGGACAACACCAGTGGGAGCGGGCTTGCTCGCGTCAGTCAGTACCCGAATTTATCCCGCAACCCGTAATACCAAGCCCCCAGCGCCGCAAACGGCGTGCGCAACATCTGCCCGCCCGGGAACGGATAGTGCGGCAGATCCGCAAACGCATCAAAACGCTCGGCCTGACCACGCAATGCCTCAGCCAGCACCTTGCCGGCTAAATGCGTGTACGTCACGCCGTGGCCGCTGCAGCCCTGCGAGTAGTAAATGTTGTCACCCAAGCGTCCCACTTGCGGCAAACGCGACAGCGTCAGCAGGAAGTTTCCGGTCCAGGCGTAGTCAATCTTCACATCCTTGAGCTGCGGGAAAGCCTTGAGCATTTTCGGGCGAATGATTGCCTCGATGTTCGCCGGATCACGCGCGCCATACACCACGCCACCGCCGAAGATCAGACGCTTGTCGCCAGTCAGGCGGTAATAGTCGAGCAAGTAATTGCAGTCTTCAACGCAGTAGTCCTGAGGCAATAAGGCTTTCGCCAGCTCATCACCCAGCGGTTCGGTGGTGATCACCTGCGTACCGCATGGCATCGATTTGGCCGCCAGCTCCGGCACCAGGTTGCCGAGGTAGGCGTTGCCGGCGACGATAATGAATTTGGCGCGCACGCGGCCTTGCGGCGTGTGCACGACCGGATTGGCTCCGCGCTCGATGCGCACGGCAGGCGATTGCTCATAAATAGTACCGCCGAGGGATTCCACGGCCGCTGCTTCGCCGAGTGCCAGGTTCAGCGGATGAATATGTCCGCCGCTCATATCCAGCATCCCACCGACGTACTGTTCGCATCCGACCACTTCGCGAATGCGACGTTGATCGAGCAGTTCCAGTTGCGTGTGGCCAAAGCGCTCCCAGAGACGCTTCTGCGATTCCAGATGGCCCATCTGTTTGGCAGTCAGGGCGGCAAACACGCCGCCGTCCTTCAGGTCGCACTGGATGTTGTATTTGGCCACGCGCTCGCGAATGATCCGGCCGCCTTCGAAAGCCATATGCCCGAGTAATTGCGCTTGCTTCGGGCCGACGGTGCGTTCGATGACGTCGATGTCACGGCTGTAGCTGTTAACGATCTGCCCGCCATTACGCCCGGAGGCGCCGAAACCGACCTTGGCTGCTTCGAGCACGGTGACGCGAAACCCGTTCTCCAGCAGGAACAGGGCAGAGGACAGCCCGGTATACCCGGCGCCAATCACACAGACGTCCGTCTCCACATCACCCTGCAGGGCCGGACGTGGCGGTACGGCATTGGCCGACGCAGCATAATAAGACTCTGGGTAAAGGGTGTTCGCCATCCTGCCGCCTCTGTGTTTAATATATTTTACGAGTGCGTCGATCCTACCCGAGTTGAAAAACCTCCGCCAGCCACCGGAAAATCCCGGTTGCTGGGCCGAAATTAAATATTTTGCATATTCATAGGGTTAGGTGAAAAAAAGGTGTTGACACCCCTCCGGAATTCCGTAGAATGCCGCCTCACAGCAGGCACGTAGCTCAGTTGGTTAGAGCACCACCTTGACATGGTGGGGGTCGTTGGTTCGAGTCCAATCGCGCCTACCAAACAAAATCCGCTCTGCTGGGCGGTCTAGAAGGGCTCACCGAAAGGTGGGCCTTTTTTGTGCTTCAGGTTTCATGCAGAACGTTCACAATTTATAGGCTTCGTTCACACTGGGCAATGTGAACGCCGTGACTGTCAGTTCGTAGGGTGGAGTTCTTCACCTACTTCTCAGCCCTTTCCACCACCTGTCATCTCTCGCTTGAGCGACCGCTCACCGATCTGTACTGTACGCATATACAGTTATTGGCGTGTGCGTGATGGAAGACGATTTGATCGACGATTCTGGGTTTGAGTTGGGTATGCCTACGCATGTGGAAATGCTTAAGCACTACTGCTCTGTACTGGAAGCTGAGCTGGACACAACACGTCAGGATCTACGCAGGGCCCATAAGACCATTGCCGGGTTGATCGTCATGTACAGGGGCGGATCGAAGGAGCTGGCAGCCCTGAAGGTTGAGCGCGAAAAGCTGAAGTGGACACTCAGTGAAATGTACTGCCAGGAACGTGAACAGGGAATGAGCCAAGGGGGACGCCTACGTTGACTACTCGAAACGGCAGGGGTCCTAATTCCAGAGAGAAGGTGTGGCGTGATGGCGAGATTAGGTGGGTCGCAAGGTGTGCCGATCTCCTCTGTTTTGTCATGGACTGCTGAAGATTCTGAGGTAGATTTGTCATTGGCTTGTTCCCGGCAATTTGCTCGTCCTGACTTTTATTGAACCTCTTTGCCGGGCAAACGTGATTTGCAATTGCCAGTATTGTGGGCTGCCACTAGGATGAGGCATCTGAGCAAGGAGCGAGACATGGAATTCGTAGAGCGACTGAACGCGTTATCCGCCAAAATCCGCCAGCAAAGCGCGGCAATCCAGACGGAAGAGGCCACCAAGATTGCCTTTGTGATGCCCTTCATTAATTCGGTACTGGGCTACGATGTCTTCGATCCCTCGGAAGTTACACCTGAGTACATCTGCGATATTGGGACGAAGAAGGGCGAAAAAATCGATTACGCCATCATGAAGAATGGCGAAATTCAGATTTTGATTGAATGCAAAAAAATCGGGGAACCGTTGCACATCAACCACGCAAGTCAGCTCTTTCGATACTTTCATGTCACTAGCGCCCGAATTTCGATTCTAACCAATGGCCAAGTATACAAGTTTTTTACTGATCTAGACGCTCCCAACAAGATGGATGAGAAACCGTTTCTTGAACTAGATCTGCTAGATCTAGATGAGCACACATTGCCTGAACTACAAAAATTAACTAAGTCTGCATTTGATGTCGATTCGATTATCAGTGCTGCTGGGGAGTTGAAATATGTAGGTCAGATCAAGAAGGAAATGGCTTCTCAGTTCAGTCAGCCTAGTGATGAGTTTGTAAAGTTCTTCGCTGCTCGCGTATATGATGGAATAATTACGCAGAAGGTAAGAGATCAGTTCACGAACTTGACCCGTAAGGCGGCCATTCAGTTTCTAGGGGATCAGGTTAATGGTCGGCTTAAGTCGGCTATGAGTGGAGCAGCAGAACCATCCTACGCTATAACAACATTAGTAAGTAAGACTGTTGAAGAGCCTGAAGAGGATCGTATTCAAACTACACTAGATGAATTGGAAGGTTTTCACATCGTTAAGGCAATCGTCAGGTCGGTCGTTGATGCGAAGCGCATTGTCAATCGAGATACTCAAAGCTATTTTGGCATCTTGCTCGATGACAACAATCGCAAACCAATTTGTCGGCTCCACTTCAATCGTAGTCAGAAGTACCTAGGCATTTTCGATCAAGAGAAAAACGAGACGCGCCATCCTATAGCTTCCGTGGACGACATCTATAGTTTTGCGGAACAGCTAAAAGGTGTTGTCGCGTATTACGAATAATCCGGATCTTGTGAACATTCGTTTGTACTGAGATCGGGTAAGTTCAAAGAAAGTTTAAACTTTCTCTTTTTAGGTGCGGTCGAGAAGTCAACAAGACTAAAGTTGACTTCTTCATATTTTGCATCTGCGGGTGTGCCACCGCCTAGCCTGAAATGAGCCGTCATTGTAGATGTAGAGAATGGAAACATGATGTAGATGTTATTGAATCTCATATCTAGTACGTACATGGCTCCACCTTCGATAACTTGCCGTTGCAAGGTGACGGCCATGATGATGGGTAAACGTTGGTCTGGAATTTGATTGCCTATAAATGCTATTGGCTTGTGTGTCAGAAGTGAAAAATTGTGGCCGCTTCTCAGCCAGTGTAGGGCGTCTGTGAATTCCAGCAAGAACTCATTAGGTAAAAGTGAAATGAGAATTTTCAGAAGGGCTTTGTAAGATTTCAGGGTGTTTACTTCTTTTGAGATAAACTCTAAGGTTTCATTTGTTTTTGGGATGCCTCTAGGGAACGTTATGTTTATAAAAATATCGTCAGCGAATATGGAAACACCGCCAGCGGCATACTCAGTTGGTCGTCCATTCTTGCCTTTAGCTCTATAAAACCATCCAGGCATTAGAAAATTCTTTAGGGATTTTTCGATACCATTCCCAAAAAGCTTATTGCATTCATCGCATTCGTCGAGTGTAAATACCGTCTTGTTTCCTAGGAATTCGGGGATCGAGTGTGACCTGTTTTTGAATTTAGGACTCGATGTAAAGCAAAATCTACAAGAGCCGTTTGAGTTGCCTATGCAGTGCTGGGGCGATACTGAGTAGTCGATTTGATCATGACTAAAAATAGTTTCTATCATTCGATACTATCCAAACTCAATCGATGGTCGGCGTTGAAGAGTAACATGGTTTTTTACGTCATTTGGGGCAGGCAACGCCACAATCATTTATCGAATTGCTAGTTACCTCTAATTTCTCTATAAAACAATTATTGTCGGAGCTTGAGAATACCAGCTGTGATGGCAATCGCATTCGCATCGAGAGTCTGCAATGCGGTGACGGCGTTCTTATGGTCTTCGCTTTAGCCAATAAGGCCATTTCTTCGATGGCAGCGGCAAGGGCGTGCTTGTTGTGAAGTAGCGAGGTCAGCAAGTTAGCTGTGGCGATGTTGGCTTCTGAGTGATCTGGCATAGTTATCGCCCTTGAGTAGGTAGTGCGGGAATCCTAGATCATCTCGCTGCTGACTGGGGCCATTTTTCCAGCTTCGCTGACACCACGGGAATTGCACTGACTTGCCCCGCCATTTTCATCGGACTTGACCAGCAGACTCCGCAATTATGACAGGCAGTGAGCGACCCAAGGCGGACATTGACTAACGTTTGGAATTACCAGCCTGCGGGGCTTCCCGCGCAGGTTCGGTGGATTGATGGGTTAGCTACCATGCTGCGAAAGCGGCACGAACACACCAACATGTTTATCTACGTTGAAGGACACGCCACCGCCTAACTTGTAATCATCAACGTGCGCTTGGAGTTCAGCGGTGTCTGACTCATAGAGGGTGAATCGATACTTTCTACTGAATAGCGCAGTCCCAGGTTCTGCTTCAACAATCAACTCTGCAACATATTCACCCGATTGCCAAACGAACAACTGACCAAACAGCGTCACAAACGGAGCAACCAATTCCGGCTCAGCGATCACTGGATTGCTGTTACCCTCGGCTCTTGCATCGAGTTTGTCACGAATGTCGGCGCGAAGTTTGGATTCTGTCTCGCGGTAAAGCTTTTCCGTCGCTCGGTCGAAAAAGTTGAGAAAGTTCGTACCATGTGCCCATGTGTCACCGGGTTTCAAGGTGAATGGAACAAATAGGACAGAGGACTGCGCGGACGGACTTTCAAAGTAGTTTTGGGCGGGAAGAGTAGTCAGTGGGCGATTGTCCCGCGTTAGCACAATTTGCAGAGAACGAATACGAAGCACTCGACCACCAGTGTTGCGAATACTGACAAACATTCCAACGTTCGGATTACCCACCTTGTGTGTTACTTGAATCCGGCTGTGAACTTCGACTTCAAGCCGGCGAGGGCGAAACCACAAGACTACCGGTGGGAGTTGCGACAGTAAAAGCGCAAGGACAGCGACTGCTGCGGCCCAAAACTGCCAGTCAAGGTACAAAGGTGTTGGGGAGGGTGGCATAGGGAATTCCGCTGGTAGTTAACATTTAGGTTGGGGGCGACGGCACGCCGTCCCGGCAAGTGAAGCGAACGACCTTTATAAGTCATACTCGCCACCTAGTACCAATTTAAAGCTCCTGAGTTGCTCCTTGCAAACCTTGTCTTCAAATGCACTTTGACCAACAATCCTTACCATGCGAGAGCAAATTGCTGAGTACTTTTCAATCCAGTAGCTTTTTTCTAATTCGCCCAACCAATGATTATCTTTTTCGGCGGAAGGAAGTCCGTCCAAAAGACCGATATAATATCTTATAGAATTAGTCATTATAGCTATGTTATGCAGTAATGACAATATTGCCTTACTTGAAGCTTCGGTTACTGCTATTTCGTTGTTGGATAGAGCGTAAATAATGCTCCTAAGTGGGCGACCATAGTACTCATCACCGAAACAAATGTTATTAAATGGCATCTCCAGCTTTTTCTCAAGTTCCACATCTAATCTTGAGAGTGACTCACGAGCTAATAGCAATTTTTGTTGATATGCATTTGAAGCGAAGCTTTTATATATCTGGTATCCTGCTAAAAGCGAGGCTGCAGGAGCTAGAATTCCACCAATATACGAGCCAAAACCACCCCAGTCTTGGTTGTTTGAACTAATACGAATGTTTCCTCCTGTATGCATTGCCAGGAAATATGATATTCCAGCGGCGGCAGATACAGCAATAAAGGCCAGAAGCGCAAATCTGAACTCTCTCAATATTACTCCTCGGCTTATGACTACAATTAGGTAGGCGGCTAAATGTCACGTCCAAACTCGACAGGTATCGCATAAAATTCCTTGTCGTTCCGTAGGCTCTTGTTAATCATCAAGGTGCTCGTGACAAACACGACATGCCTCAAAGAGAAACGCGACATAGGCGACAAGATCCGTTGTCGAGCATTCCTAGCGATAGGCTACCGTTTCGCCAGTAGGGCGTCCACCGCCCGCTGATGGCCGTTCTCTGTCGGTCGTAAGCCGCTTTACTGATCCGCAGATACCCCGAACTTTTCAAGCTCGACACTTGCCTTAGGCGAATATAGGTCGTGAATCTGTGGCCAAAAATATCGCTGGGGAGGTCCGGGGGGCTGGAAAATCCCTGTCGAATGTGGTGCTTGCTTAAACCCCTAGTAACATCGGCGTGTGCTGGGCTACAGCGCTGTCTAAAAATATCGAGTGGGGGTGTATGGCCACCCGGAGAACGTCGCTCAGGCAGCTTTCTAGGAGCTTGCTGGGATGCTTACTCGGTTGGCGTCTGCTGTCCTACGCCTTGGCGTTGAGCGACAGTCCAAGGCGAGCCATGAGGCGGGATACAGTCATTGGCTGGAATGCCTTCCCTTTGGCCGTGGTCACGCCCTTAGCGTTGAGACGCTGTGCAATGGCGGCAAAAGAGATACAGCCATCGTACAAGCACGCCTTGATGTGATGCGCGATTGCATCAGCCCGACTGTCAGCGTTCTGTTTCTTCGCCTCCAGTGCGGCGCTGTTACCTACTGCCCAAGCCTTCGCACGGCCAGCGTCACGGCGAGCGATCTTGCCTTGTGCCTCGGTATCGCCGTTGGCGGCGAGGGTTTTCAACTCGGCCAGGCCATCCTTCGTCCGCTTGCGAATCTTGATTAGCTCTTCCTCAGCCAACAAGGATTTGATGTTACGGACAAGGACACTGCCGTGAACGTCTTCCGCTTCAACGATGGTGTATTTCTTTTGCAGGGTGACGAAGTGGGCATGGTCGCGGGTGAGGCGGTCAACACGGTGTACGACTACCGGGCAATCCAGCCCTTTAGCCAACGCCAGAGCTAGGCGGCACTGTGGTCGCTCCTGCGGGTCGATGGAACCTGACACTCCCTCATCCGTGTATTGGGCGACGATCTGCCAGCCGTGCGTCTCAGCGGCAATCTGGATAGCGGCGAACTGACCAGCTACCGATAGGCACTGATCGTCTGTACTCATCCTTGCGTAAGCCACTATCCGCTTCATGTTCTCGTCTCGATATATGGTGTTGAATTATCGTAACATATTGCTGACGTTCGACAACGAAACGTTACAACTTGTTGTTTGGGGTTATGGGCCTGCTTGCTGGCCTGCCCCAACTCGATGTAGAGCCACTGGTAAGGATCGTGTAGGCCGCTGTGGGTAGCCCGACCCTAGGTCGCGTTCTAGCCGCTCCAGCAATGCCACCCCCGCTGTAGTGGAGGTCTGGCGATTCCTGGTGTTGTACTTAGGCTGGTGTGAGGAAATCTGCCGCTGCTGCGGAAAAACTGCGTGTCGGGGGGACTTCGCTTAACCCGGTAGTAGTTAATGTCCCGGAAATAGGGCCTTTGGCGAGGGCTGCGGGGTATGGGGGCACAGATTGATGCCGGCGAGGCAATAGATATTGTTTAGTTTTTGATCAGATTTTTGGAGGAGTTGTTCGCGGGACCATCCGGCGTTACATCCCCTCAAAAAGAACCGAGATGCTCACGCCCAAGGCATCGGCTAACACCTTGATGGCATTGATCGAAGGGTTGGCACCGCCCGTCTCGATGCGTGACATATACGTCCTGGCGAAGCCGCACCTGTCAGCGAACGCCTCCTGATTCATACCCATAGCAATACGCAGCTCTCGAACTCGATTGCCGAATTGGTGTTGAAGCACTGGGGATGGGGGTGGGCTTGGCATTCCCCATGGTCAAGCGATGTGATCTAATCGTGAACACACTAATCGTGACATTAGGGCGCGGTTTGATCATACCTGCTCCTTCGCTCAGTAGGCTGAGTCCCGGAGCTGGAACACGTTTATGGCATGCTAGGGGCTGATCAATGGCTGATAAAGACGCAACTTGGCACGACACCTCCGACAAGGGGGAATTCGCTCAACTCGACCAAGCCTCTTTACTGAGGTTGGCGGTATTGACTCGTGACAATCCTAAGGCTTCATCAGTGCTGCTCGCGCTTCTGGCAAACGTAGGCGACGAGTATGCTCTGGTGGTTAGCCATGCAACGCTGGCAAAGCTTTGTAAGTGTTCAATCTCTACGGTCAAACGTGCGATTGCAGACCTAGTGGCAGAGCACTGGATAGAGGCAGTGATAATTGGCTCGGGTCGGGCGACATCTCTGGCGTACATTATCAACTCTAGGGTTGATTGGACGGACAAGCGTGAAAAAGTAGAGTACGTACAGTTCAATGCACGGGTGCTTATATCCGGAGAAGATAATCCCAACCTGAAGAACGATCCGCTTAGCCAAATAATGCATTTAGAGTTCGGTGAGACAGTCTTTCCGGCCTGTACCATTGCACAGTAGCATCGACTACCTTACTAATGCGAAATACTTCAGGCGTAGTTTGGGATAGTCTGCGCCACTCCAACCTCCTGATAGGGTTGTTATCTTGTTACTCCCCGTCACATACAATAATGTGGGGCAGGGGAAAATCCCCGCAGCTTTGAACTGATCTGTGCAGGTATGTAGGACTGACAGTCACAGACTATCAACCTCTAAATCTTGATTTTCCAAGATTACCCTCTGCGCCTCGGGCATGCTTAATAACTTTACAGGTACCAAGGGGAGGGTGGGGGGCAAACCCCGCCCCCGCTGTTGATTTTAACTGTGTAAGCGGAAATGGTGCCATGGGTACTGAAACATACCCCTGTGACCATGGTCACCACTAACCTTTCTGCATTGATTAACCGTGGCTTACGCCACAAGATATATCAGTAAGGTTCAAAGCAAGATCAAGAGCGGGGAGGGGTTTTCACCCCGTCTCTCCCCTTGATTATATAGAGTTGTTATCCGTGCCTCAGGCACAAGTGTCGTGCTGTGGCGTCTACGCCACAATGTAACTATGTAGAGTTTGATAATCTCAAAGCTACGCTTTGACATGAGAGCTTCAACCCCCGTGCACTGCACGTCGAGTTTCACTCTCTATTATATCCTGCCGTAATTGCAGAGTAATGACCTATGGGGCATCGATGTAGTCTGTTTCATCCAAGTCAAACTCTTCACCCCAGCCGCTAGGTGCCAGCACCTTGGTCTCCAGTCGCTGTTGCTCATCTGGGTGGTGGTTTAAGTGGCGCTCAATGCAACCGAGCGCTACACGCCCGGCAGCGGCAAGGTATCGGACATACCGTTCGCCAACTGGCTTCAAGTCGTGGTTGCGAAAGGTCGGGTTGCTAGCAATTGCGTCGGTTGAAATCACTGGCATCGTGAGGACCTTCCACACATACCCAGGTTTAATGTTCAACTTTCCGTTACTACTCTCGACGGCGATGTACATGCCAGCCATAACGGCTTGCTCGATCCAATGGGCACGTTCCGCGATTGCAACCTTGATGATCGCGACGTTCGGGTTCACACGAACCTTTGGCTTCGGGCCGCGTTTCGGCTTGGTGCATGTAGTCTCTGGGGGCGTGATGGGCGTGATGGGCGATACTGCGATCGTACTGCCAAAATCCGCGTACACCACGTTGCCGTTTTTTATAGTCGCGAGATGGAGATGCTGGCTCGGGTTGTGGGTTGTTCGTGGAGTGCAGCACGGTTGTTTGATCGGGATCAGGTCTTCAGCGAATGATGCGGTAATGTATTCGCCGTATATTTCCCCAGTTGCCTTATCAATCTGATAGTTCCCTATGTTAGCTGTCCGGCAATAATCAGGGGTACTTCGGTATGTTTCAGTGCCATAGTTAGCTTCGGGGCTCTTAGTTAAGGTGTTTCGGTTCGACATCTTGTTGTCCTTATTGTTTAAGTTTGTTGCATATGCAAACCCTTGGTGTGTTCCGGCTATTGTCGGTTGGAACGCTTGTCCCTTATCGCAGACGCAAGAAAACGCATCTGCTCAGCGGCCTATTGGCTTGAACATGCGAGGTGGTGGTCAGGTAGGGGGGTGTTGCTGGTTCCAGTCTTTACGACTGGTGTACTGATATTAACGCGTGCAGGTTCGTCGTCAATATGAAAATTATGGGCTAACTACCCTGATTATCTACACGAAACGCGGCATGGCCTTCAGGACGGGTAAAAAGGGCCGACACGGTGTGAACTTGCTGGGCCCTGATCACCGGTGGAGGCGTACTGGCGTACCGTCTGGCGCCCGGTGTTATGTGGCAATACGGCTAGTTGTGCTTTTCAGCATAATTTCCGCCTGCAATTCTTCGAGTGGTCCGTTCTGTTTGTAAGATTGGGCGATCAGGGTCAGGGAGATTGCGGCAGTATCATTGGGTGGGCTGGGCCTCGAGGGCGTACATTCTGATGTGTACCAACTCCACGGGCATGTAGTCCCGATGCGGCCCAATATTCGGGATATGTTTACAATTCTATCCGTTGGAGCGCCTCAGCCATGGCGTTCAATGGACTGCGGCTACCATAAATGCTGAAGGTCACTGCACCGTCCTCATGACCCACAATCCGCTTGATCAGCGAATCCTGCACCCCAGCGTCACGCAGGTCGTCGATGAGTGTGTGCCGAAAACTGTGGAACGTTTTTCTGAGGTCGGTGATGCCTTTCTTGGTCTTGTACCGACCAAACCATTTGGACGGTGCGTGGCCGAGTTTCCCCCGTACGGCTTCCAGTTCAGGGAACAGGCGATCTATTCCCGTGTCCCTGACTGATTCAACATGCTCCAGCAGCCCCATGGCTACTAGTGCGGGGTGTACTGGGAGAATGCGTCGGCTGCTGGAATTCTTCAGGTTCTGGCCTTCACGATTGTCATCAATGCGAATGCACCGGATACCCTGATGTTCGATGAGGTCATCCACACGTAGTTGGCACAGTTTTTCCAGTCGTGCCCCGTGGCTCGCCCAAGGAGCGGTAGCCGATGCCGCCATGGGTGTTTGCGTGTTTCTACCTTAAGTGCAGCCAGATCCAGTAGGGTGGCCAGATCTTGTCGATTAAAAGATAGTCGTGCCTCCTTGGCTGATCCGTCATTACCTTGAGGCCGACCAGCGGATTGTCCGGAACGTGTCCTTCCTACTTGCACCAGTTCTGGAATGCGGAGACCTTGCCTAAGCGATTGTTCACGTTAACGGCGATGACCGTCTTGAAAGTATCCCCTAGGCGTGGGTTCAGGTAGTAAAGCCTTCCGCAGCAGCTCCATGTGTGGCACGAACGCGTTACGGCAAAGCGTGTCATTGCAGGCTTCTCCCGAACTCGAGACTGAATTTAGGCAATGATCTTTCGTACAGGAGCGTTCGAGGTCATTGTAGAGGCGGTAGTAATTGGCGGAGATGATTGTGACCTTTGCGCCAGTTTGGTAGTGTGATGACACGATGCTGGCGTCCAAAGGGCGTCAGAGAAATTAACAGAAAGCTCTGAAGGAAGGTAGTTGGCTAAATGGAGATAAGTCAGATTTCATGGGGTGATGATAGTGCGGAAAAAGATACCCATCTTCTAAAGTATTTTGTATCGTCCGACTCATTTCGTCGCCTCGCTGAACGAACTAAAAGCATTGTAATTGGCCGCAAAGGGGCTGGTAAAAGTGCACTGCTTACGAAACTTAGCCAAGTATTTGAAGGTGAAGGTTCGCACGTCATTCGGCTTGCTCCGAAATACAACTCTATTCGAACTATATTGAATGATGTCGACCTGGCTAACGGGTTTGGTCAAGAGATTTTCTTCCAGCACACATGGTTGCGTCAAATTTACTTAGATGTGCTATGTAGTATTGGTCATGAGAGTAAGGGTGGCTTGTCCAGTGGAAGCATGGAATTTGCTAGGTCTGTAGCAGTCCAGCAAAACAGGACATCCAAGGATCTGGTCGAGAACATTGCTGATATCCTGGGTCGAGTAAAAGTCAAGGTTGGGGAGCTTGGCGAATTCGGACTGCAGTTGGAAAACGAACTAAGAAGTGTTGCAGAGGTCGATTCACTAGAGCACCATGTACTGCAACTTTTGCAGGAGGGAATTAAGGTTGTGGTTATGGTCGATGATCTCGACCTGGGATGGGATAATTCTTCGACAGCCAATAATATGTTACTCGGCCTACTTTCTGCGGTGAGTTACATTGGTGCATTGAGCGATGGATTGCACCCGGTGGTTTTTTTACGTGAGGATGTTTACTCTATTCTCCTGGGCAAGACTCAACATTCGGACAAGTATCGTAATGTAGAACGATTGCGTTGGAGCCAGGATGCTCTGGTAGAAATGCTAGAGGCTCGAATAAATTTCAACCGAGAACAAGACGGATTGCGAGCAGAGGACGACGTATTTTATAGTGTTTTCCCTCGTCAAGTTGGCACGACTAATAGCAATAATTGGCTCATCGAACGGACACTCTCCCGTCCTCGAGAACTGATTCAGTTGGCACGCTATTATACCGAAGCAGTAGACGGTGATTTACCCTCTGATCAAGCTCTTAAAAGCTCTGAAAATGATTATTCGAATTGGAAGTTGGAAGATCTTTGTGCCGAATATTCCAATCAGTATCCGGAGATGAATACCGTTTTCTCGTACTGGAAAACAAAATTCTTTCGGCAAAAATACCATTTGAAATACGTAGAGGTTGAAGAAATACTTCTAAGCATCTTAAGTGATGCCGCCATAAATAGGGAGTGGTTCAATAAGCTCGCTAATGATGTAGATGTTAGTGGTTTTTTAAAGATCTTGTATGAAGTTGGTTTTGTCGGTGATTTTGTACTCGGTGGCTCAGGGGGCAGCAAGACGTATTACTCCTACGAGGGACGTCATGAGCCTTTGTTCGACGAGGTACAAATTCACCCATGTTTCAGGAAGGCTGTGAATACGGTCGAGCGGATACGTACGCGTGAGGCGCTACAGGCCCAATGATGCAGTCTGCTTTTGAATAGTTGAGCGGTGCGAGCCGCCCTTAGGGTTTATAAGACTCAAGGAGCAACATCGATGTTCGACCATTGGATCTAGCAAAACCTCAGTACGCGGTTTTGTGGATATTCTCAGCCAGCCATGTACTTTCCTCCTTAGAAAGTACGTGTGTCCACTACTGGCTCACATAGAGCTATTCAAACGGGCAGCGTTGATATTAGGAGTTTGCACCGTATATGCCGCCAGTCTACGTAGGGCGTTAACTGGCGGACCTGTCAGTTAAAGGATCAGTCAATAAGGTTAAGAACGTCCCTGACGTTAAGATGTGAGTATCGCGCTACCGAGCGTGTATCCCTGTGTCCTGACACGATCATTATCTGGGCATTGTTGAAACCTTTCTTGGCAACGTTGGTGATTCTGGTGTGCCTGAGCTGGTGCAGTCGAACACTACTGTCTAAACCTGCTTTCACTCTTGCCAGTCGCACAGACTGCGATACCGCGTGTGGCGTAACTGTGAATACCTGACCGCCTGGGTGTCCTGCTACAGCGGCCCACAGTTGAGCGAGCTGAAGTATTTCCACGGCTCGGTGGGTGAGGGGTACGGACCTTGTACCGTTCTTGCCGTCGATCACGTCGGCAATCCGATCCTTGAGGTGCAGGCAGTCTTTTGTTAGCTTCAGGATTTCAGATCGCCGCATGGCCGTCTCATAAGCCAGTTCGACTATCAGTCTCATGGTTGGAGAAAGCCTTGCCAGCAGTCGCTCAAGTTCGCTCGCACGGATGACCTTGTCGGAAGACTTGTCGGGTTTGGGCAAGGCGATATCACTAACCGGATTGTGGATGTCGATCAGTAGGCCACGTTTGGCGAATCTGTAGAACCGGGACATGAACGCAAGCTGCGTCCTGCACGTGGACGGCTTCACAGTCTTCAACCGCATAATCTTGAAGTCGTTGATCATCTGCGGCGTGATCTCGTGAATCGGCTGGGGGAAGTGCCTGCCCAGATGCTCCACGATCTTAAGTGCGTGATCGTAACTGCCCTTGCCCTTAAGCATGGCCTCGCAGTAGGTCATGCCCAGCGTATATATAGTGTGATGCTTGCGATCCACAGTCACGGCTTCGATCTGGTTTGCCCAGGACTCTGCTTCGCCCTTCGTAGTGAAAGTTTTCGACTGGGGGATTTACCCTTTACCCGTACCTGGGCGTTCCAGTTGCCGGACGGTAGTAAGCGGAAATTAGCCATTGTTGACGCCTCACGATGTGAATGGGCGTTCTGTGAAACCTATGAGCACCGGGGCTTGCAGCTTGCTCAAGCAGACCTTGACATGGTGGGGGTCGTTGGTTCGAGTCCAATCGCGCCTACCAAACAAAATCCGCTCTGCTGGGCGGTCTAGAAGGGCTCACCGAAAGGTGGGCCCTTTTTTGTTGTCTGGGGTTTGCAAAACTCTTGCAAATCCCACCTCAGAACGCCAGCTCAGAGTGTGGGTTGCCGATGGTAGCGCACACGGCCTTGAACCGACCGCGGGCAACTGGCTGAAAAGATGCGGTGCGACCAGTCGACCCGACTGCACCTGACGAGAGGGCGGGAGCTACATGGACGAGCTAAGCGTTTTCAAGAATCCCCACTGGGCGGTGACTCATCGCAGAGATGCCCGTTACGACGGCTACTTGATCATTTCATCTGAAGAGACGGCATCAGGGCTCAGCGGTTTGAGTCATGCAGCCCTGGCGTCTTTAGGTTCGGTAATGAAAGCGGTCGAGCTTCTACTGACCAAAGCGTACGCACCCTACAAAGTAGTGTTCTACAAGCTAGGGTTCTCACCGGGTTTCAACGTCCACTTTCATGTCGCTCCAGTCTCGCAAGCGTTGCTGGCAGAGATATCAAATTACCCCGGGTATTCCGACAACCCTGACGGTAATGACGCCATTGTTTTTCTTAGTCGGGAATACTGCGAACGGTCACTGAGCGCTGACGAAATAGAAAAGCAGCTTTCGGCAGTTTGTCTGCTTAAAGGGCTTTTTGACCAAGACCCAACAGGGTCAGAATAATCTTAAGGCCCGCGATAGGTGGCCCAGTTTACCGAATCTGCGATTTTCATCCCCTCAACTTGATTCAACTGGGTGAATGAATCTGTCATCTTGAACAGCTGGCATAGCTGGCATAGCTGGCATAGCTGGCGCTGCGGTCACCGCCCTCTGGAGCGGGCGACTGGCGATCAGGCGGCGAGGCAACCACATCCTCAAAACGTCTAAGTTCATGGAACATCCCGCACCTTTGAAGGAGCAACTCATGTCCAAATCTCGCTCATTGATTGCCGTTAACCTGTTTTGCACTGGTCTGCGGCCCGGCGACTACGTGGGCCGACCCTGGTAATGGGAAAGGTCAGGGAAAGGGGCAAGGAAATTCGCCAAACGGCCAGGTCCATGGGAACCAGCA
>NZ_JAEKEG010000031.1 GCF_016651255.1 Pseudomonas sp. TH10 | reverse complement strand
TGGTTTTCGACAGCCTGCCGTTCCAGATGACCACCTCGCGCCTGGTGATTGCGCACGTGATCCTGGCATTACCCTTCGTGGTGAAGAATTGCACCGCAGCGATGCTGTCCATCGGCAGTGAGGTCGAAGAGGCTGCGCAGATGCTCGGCGCGTCGCCCACCCGGGCGATCGTTGACGTGGTGGTGCCGTTGATGAAGTCGGGAATCCTGGCGGGGATGCTGTTGGCGTTCATCGTCTCGTTCAACGAGTTCACCGTGACCTACTTCCTCTACACCATTGATGTCATGACCGTGCCTATCTGGATGTACAGCCGCACCGTGTCATCGCTTGACCCGACTGTCTTTTCCTTTGCCGTGCTGATCGTGCTGATCGACTTCGTCCTGATCTGGGCGTTGGAGAAGCTGGTGGGCGAGGGCGGCGTTTCCTTTTGATTTGAGGTGCAACATGACTGGTCTGATTCTGGAAAACGTCGAAAAACACTACGGCTCGGCCTGCGCGGTCAAGGATGTGAACCTGCATTTGCCCGAGGGCAAGCTGGTGTGTTTTCTCGGCCCCTCGGGCTGCGGGAAAACCACCCTGCTGCGCATGATCGCCGGGCTCGAAACCCTCTCGGGCGGGGAGATCCGCCTGGACGGTGAAGACATCGGCCACACCCCGGCGCATCTGCGCAATTTCGGCATGGTGTTCCAATCCCTGGCGCTGTTTCCGCACATGACCGTGGGGGAGAACATCGCTTACCCTTTGAAGCTGCGTGGGGTCAGCAAGGCTGATCAACAGGCGCGGGTGGTGGAGTTGCTGCAGCTGATTCAGTTGCAGGAGATGATTGATCGCCCGGTGTCCAAGTTGTCCGGCGGGCAACGCCAGCGCGTGGCGATCGCCCGGGCAATTGCCTCACACCCGAAAATCCTGTTGCTGGATGAACCGCTGTCGGCGCTGGACGCCAAGCTGCGGGAATCGATGCAGGTAGAAATCCGCCAACTGCAACAGCGCCTGAACATCACCACCATCATGGTCACCCACGACCAGCGTGAGGCCATGACCATGGCCGATATCGTCGTCGTGTTGGGCGAACATCGGGTACAGCAGGTCGGGACGCCCATCGAGATTTACCGGCATCCGGCCAACGAGTTCGTTGCCGACTTCATCGGCTCGGGCAACATTTTCCCGGCTACGGCGCTGGGCAATGGCAAGGTCGGTTTGCCCGGGGGGACGCCCTGCAAGTGCCGATCTGCAGCAGCATAGTGGCGGGGGCGAAGGTCAAGATGCTGATTCGTCCCGAGGACCTCCAGCTGTCGCAGCCCCAGGCCACGGCGGGAAACCGTCTGCTCGGCAGGGTGACGTTCGTGCGCGACATCGGCGCGACGATTGAAACCACGGTGGAGTGTTCGGGGGTGTCGTTTACTGCCTTGAGTACGCCTTGCCAGGGCTTCGGCCTGAGCATCGGCAACCCGGTATCGGTGACCCTGCCGGCCGAGGCGTGCCGGGTGCTCGGCGCCTGATCCAGATTCGATGGCGGCCTTTGCGGCCTCATCGCGGGCAAGCCCGCTCCCACAGGTTCTGTGAACGCTACAGATCACTGTGGGAGCGGGCTTGCCCGCGATGAGGCCAGTGGCCACCCGACACTATTTGGATTACACCGACAACCGCAACCGCGCCAAATCCCTTAACGGCGGCGCACCGAACAGCCGGCTGTACTCCCGGCTGAACTGCGACGGGCTCTCATACCCCACTCGATACCCCGCCGCCGACGCATCCAGCCCTTCGGCGAGCATCAACCGCCGCGCCTCTTGCAGGCGCAACTGCTTCTGATACTGCAACGGACTCATTGCCGTCATCGCCTTGAACCGGTGATGCAGCGTCGACACGCTCAGATTCACTTCTTTGGCCAAATCATCAATACGCAGCGGCTGTTCAAAGTTGCCGTTGAGCCATTTGATTGCTTGGCTGATGCGATGGCTCTGGCTGTTGGCAATCGCAATCTCATACAAACGATGGCCCTGCGGGCTACGCAGCAGACGGTAGAGAATCTCGCGGCGAATCAGCGGCGCGAGCATGGCGATGTCTTTCGGCGCATCGAGCAGGCGCGCCAGACGCAGCACCGCATCGAGCATCGAACTGTCGATCTGCTCGACATACAAACCACGCCCGGTAGGGCGCGTCGGCACGCCCATGGGGCCGGCGTCGGCGATCAGCGCGGTGATTTCTGCCGGGTCGATGTCCAGGCGCACGGCGAGGATCGGATTCTCCGGCGACACGTTAACCACGCGCCCGCTCAGCGGCATCGAAACCGACACCACCAGATAATTCAGCGGATCGTAATTGAAGTACTCATCGGCCAGCCGCACCTCTTTGCGACCTTGCGCCATGATGCACAGCGCCGGTTGCGCGAGCACCGGGGCAAAGTCGTGGGATTGGGTGTGGCGTGACATGAACAGCGAGCCGACGGCCGTGGCATAGGTGCCATCATCCAGCGTGTTGCGGCGGATGATCGCCGCCAGTTCCGCGCGCTGCTTTTCCATGTCAGCAGTGGGTTCGGCTTGAAAACGATCGAATGACGTCATGCACGGCATCCTCGGCAGGGGAGGTGGAATGGGGCAGAGCATATGTTTGTGCAAGCGCAAGCGGTAGACACATCCTGCGAAATGCTTGCCTGATTCTGCAACGCGCTCAAGTGTTTCACGTTGGCGGCGGGCGCTAGCCGGGCAAACTTGCTTGAAAGTCATATTTCAACGCTGTGACAGGATTTACAGGTTGTTACAGGTTCCCGGAGAAGCGTGGCAGGATCGTGCAACAAGCCGGCAGGAATCGACTAACCGCGTTCTCCCGGGCGCGCTTAACCTTTGATCCTGTCGCAGCCCGTCCCACGGCTGCCACTTGAGTACCTGGGAGGGTTTAACATGTCTACGCAAATCCCCGTCAGCCATATGGCCTATGTTCGGGCTCGTGCCGGGCGTTCGGCGGAACTGGGCGCGCGTCTCAGTGCCCTGATAGAGCCGTCGCGTACTGCACCGGGCTGCCTGAGCTTCGCCTTGCAACATTCACAATGCGATCCGGAGTTGTGGCTGGTGTCCGGTTTCTGGCTCGATCAACAGGCCATGACGGCCTACTTCAGCACCCCGGCCATGCAGATTTTTGCCGAGTTGGTGGAGGACCTGGTGGTCAACAGCCTGGATTTTCATACCTTCGAGCAAGTATCAGCCGCCCAGGCGCTCGGACAGACCCGGTCCTGGGTACACAAAATGGCGGGTTGAGGGTTTAATGACGGCATTCTCAATCAGCCAGGATGCCCGACATGGCACGTAAAGCCTTTGAAACCTTCGA
Organism: Pseudomonas sp. TH10; assembly: GCF_016651255.1. Taxonomy (GTDB): domain Bacteria; phylum Pseudomonadota; class Gammaproteobacteria; order Pseudomonadales; family Pseudomonadaceae; genus Aquipseudomonas. Next base: position 37,560 of record NZ_JAEKEG010000031.1, on the reverse strand, counting down.
AGCCGTATCGGCCGTTGTCCCCCGCGAGGGCGGTTACTACGCGGCGATTGCCACCAAAGCCATCGGTAGCTCGGGCGCACCGCGCTTCAACAAGCTGCTGGAAGAACAGACCTTCAAGACCGCCAAGGAGGCGGACGAGGCTGCCGCCATGCAACTGACGCACCTCAAGGGCGTCGGCGAAGACGGCGAACTGATCTGGTAGTCATCTGAACAGTAGCTACCGGGTCGCCCCCGGGCGGAACATCTTGAACAGGGCCTCGGGCCCCAACTGGAAATAGTCCGCCGGCCCGCCGCCGCGCAGAATCGGTTCTGCCGCGGCGGTGTCGTAGATGCCGTCCTTCAACAGCCATTTGGCGATATGCACGGCGACCACTTCGCCGAGGATCAACCAGCTCGGCACGGTTTCGCCATCGGCGCGCTGCAACTGAATGATCTGCGTGACCTTGCATTCAAAGGACACCGGGCTTTCGGCGACCCGTGGCACCGAAATCACTTTTGACGCGACGGTCGTCAATCCCGCCAATTCAAATTCGTTGACCTCAGGCGCGACCATCGCGCAGCTCTGGTTCATCTGCTCGGCCAATGGGCGAGTGGCGAGGTTCCAGGCGAATTCGCCGGTCTGCTCGATGTTGTTCAGGCTGTCTTTGCGCCCGACGCTGGAAAAACCAATGATCGGCGGAATGTAGTTGAAGGCGTTGAAGAAGCTGTACGGCGCCAGATTGAGCTGACCATTGGCATCCTGCGAAGAGATCCAGCCAATAGGGCGCGGGCCGACGATGGCGTTGAACGGATCGTGGGGCAGGCCGTGGCCATTGGCGGGTTCGTAGAAGTGGATGTCATCGGGCATGAACGGGTTCCTGGGGATCGTTTCGGGTGGCTTCTGCAGGAGCGAGCTTGCTCGCGAAAAACGTGCGGGAAACGCGTTCCTCCAGGCGGCCCACGTTATCGTTGTCGTCCATCGCGAGCAAGCTCGCTCCTACAGTGGACACCACAATGAAAAAGGGGCAGGCCCGCGAAGGACTGCCCCTTTGATGACGCCAGCGGACTTAGTCCGTGGTGATGCGCGAGTGCTTGCGAGTGTCTTTCATGGTGATATACACCAGCAAAGACACTGCGATACACCCGGTCACGTACCAGTAGTAGCCGGTTTCCATGCCGCTGCTCTTGAACCACAGCGCGATGTATTCGGCAGTACCGCCGAAGATCGACACGGTCAGCGCGTACGGCAGGCCAACGCCCAGTGCGCGGATTTCGGTCGGGAACAGTTCAGCCTTCACCACGGCATTGATCGAGGTGTAACCGCTGACGATGATCAGCGCCGCCATGATCAGGAAGAACGCACCCCACCAGGTCTGAATGGTGTGCAGGGTCATCAGGATCGGCACGGTGAAAATCGTTCCCAGCACGCCGAAGGCGATCAGGATCGGACGACGACCGATCTTGTCCGACAGGCCACCGATGATCGGTTGCAGGCACATGAACAGGAACAGCGTGGCAGCGGAAATGGTGGTCGAGTCGGAGATGCTCATGCCGACGGTGTTCACCAGATACTTCTGCATGTACGTGGTGTAGGTATAGAACGCCAGGGTGCCACCCATGGTCAGGCCGACCACGGTCAGCAACTCTTTCGGGTGACGCAGCAAGGTGCGCATCGCGCTTTCCTTGGACTTCTCTTTCTTGGTGAACGACTCGGTTTCTTCCATGCCGCGACGCAGATACAGCGCCACGACTGCGCACAGCGCGCCGATGGCGAACGGAATACGCCAGCCCCACGCGTACAGCTCTTCGGTGGTGAGGACGTTCTGCAGGACGATCAGTACACCCAGCGCGATGAGCTGGCCGGAGATCAATGTCACGTACTGGAAGCTGGAGAAGAAGCCGCGACGCTCTTTGGTCGCCATCTCGCTGAGGTAAGTGGCCGAGGTGCCGTACTCGCCGCCGACCGACAGGCCCTGCAGCAGTCGCGCAAACACCAACAGGACTGGCGCGCCGACACCGATGGTTTCGTAACCAGGGCTCAGCGCGATGATCAGCGAGCCGAAGCACATCAGGTAAACCGAGGCCATCAGGGCTTTCTTGCGGCCGACCTTGTCAGCGTACAAGCCCATCAGCCAGCCGCCGATCGGGCGCATCAGGAAACCTACGGCGAAAATCGCAGCGGTGTTCAACAGTTGGGCGGTGGTGTCGCCTTTAGGGAAAAAGGCTTTGGCGAAGTACAGCGAGAAGGCGGCATAAACGTACCAGTCGTACCACTCGACCATGTTGCCGACGGAGCCGCTGAAGATCGATTTGATTCGGTTGGCGGTGGTTCTTTCTTTGGCGGGCACGGCAGCCGACCCAAGGGGCAGGGCGTTGGAGTTATCCATTGAAGGATCCTTCGTTTAATTGTTTTTGTGGAGCGCGTAGAAACGCAGCCTGTGGGGGCTATAGCAGGAGCTGTGCCAACGGGGAGAAGGCCGGTTTAGAGGGGGTGAGGGAGTTTGTTGAGCGGAAATCCGCTTATGGGACACTACTGGTGAGCGGAAATTTGCTTATGCATCTGAGCATTTGCGGGGATCTGCTGACGTCTTCGCGAGCAGGCTCGCTCCCACAGGGACATGCATTTCCAAGGTGGGGGCGAGCCTGCTCGCGAAGAAGCCGGATAATGCGCTGCAAAACTCAGCTGCCTGAAACAAACATCTCCCGACTCAACCCATGCCGCTGCATCTTTTCATTAAAGGTCCGGCGCGGCAGTTGCAGTTCTTCAAGCACCGCTTTCACATCGCCCTTGTGCCGCGTCAGCGCCGCGCGCAAGCACTGCGCTTCAAATGCCTCCTGCTGCGCCGCGAGCGACTGGCCGGGATCAATCCTTGGCGCCGGCTCATCCAGCCCCAGCACCTGGCGTTCGGCGACGTTGGCCAGTTCACGCACGTTGCCCGGCCAGTCATGGCTGAGCAGATGACTCAACTGGGCGCCCGTTAGCGGCGGGAAAGTCCGGCCGAGGCGCTGCGCCGCACTCTGGGCAAAGTTCTCGAACAGCAACGGAATGTCTTCACGCCGCTCCCGCAGCGGCGGCAAACGCAGCTCGGCGACGTTCAGTCGATACGCCAGATCCTCACGAAAGCGTCCGGCGCGGGCTTCATCGAGCAGGTCAGGTTTGGTCGCCGCCACAATGCGCAAGTCGACACGAATACTCTGGTTCGAGCCTAACCGTTCAAGCTTCTGCTCCTGTAACACCCGCAGCAGTTTCACCTGTTGAGCCAACGGCATGCTTTCGATTTCATCGAGAAACAGCGTGCCGCCATCGGCGTATTCCAGCTTGCCGATCCGTTTGCCGGAGGCGCCGGTAAAGGCGCCACTCTCATGTCCGAACAACTCGGCCTCGAACAATTGCTCAGGGATCGCCGCACAGTTCAGCGCCACAAAGGGCTTGTCCGCCCGTGGACCGAAATCATGCAGACAACGGGCAACCAGTTCCTTGCCGCTGCCGGTCTCGCCGCGGATCAACACATTGACCGGCAATGCCGCCAGTTCCAGCACTTGCCGGCGTAACGTCTGCAAGCCACGGGAAACCCCCAGCAGCGTCGTGTCGAGTTTGGCGCGGTTGTCGGCCTGCTCGTGCAGGGCACGGTTTTCCAGGACCAGGCGGCGTTTGTCGAGGGCCCGGCGCAAGCTGCCCAGCAGGGTTTGCGGGCTGAACGGTTTTTCCAGAAAGTCGTAGGCGCCATCACGCATCGCTTCGACCGCCATCGGCACATCGCCGTGGCCAGTGAGCAGAATCACCGGCAGATCGGCGTCGCGCTTGTGCACTTCAGCCAACAACGCCAGCCCGCCGATACCGGGCATGCGCACATCGCTGAGGATCACCCCGGCATAGTGCGCGGGCAGGGCGGCGAGGCATTCTTCAGCGCGACTGAACAACTGCACTTCGAAGCCTGACAGGCTCAACCATTGTTCGACGGCGCTACGAATGCTGCTTTCGTCGTCGACGACGATCACTGAGTTGAGCATGGGCCCTGGGCCTCCTGGTCGATCGGCAGGGTGAGGGTGAAAGCGGCGCCGTTACCCTGGTTGGTCGCGCTCAGGCGGCCGCCGGATTCGTGAGCGATGGCAAAGGATACGGCCAGCCCGATGCCCAGGCCATCGCCCACGGGTTTGGTGGTGAAAAACGGATCGAAGACTTTTGCCAGGTGTTCCTCGGCAATGCCGCCACCATTATCGGACACGGTCAGGCGCCACAGCTTTTCATCTTCTTCCAACCGGATTTCCAGGCGCTTGCAGGGCTTGTCGTGCATCGCGTCCAGGGCGTTGCGCAATAGATTGATCAGCACCTGCTCCAGGCGAATCGAATCACCACGCACCCAGGCCGGGCGCGTCAGGTGCAGCACCGTGCTGACCTGTTCCTCGCGCAGGCGGGTTTCGAGCAGTTGCAGCGCCTGGTCCACCACAGTCGCCAGGTCCAGGCGTTCGCGCAGGCCGCTGGGGCTCTTGCGGGCAAACGTCTTGAGGTGGCCGGTCAGGGCAGCCATGCGCGTCAGCATGTCATCCACCGGTTTGAGTGCCTTGTAGGCGTCATCTACCCGGCCGTGGTCGAGCAACAGGCGCAGGGTGGCCAGTTGCATGCGCTGGGCGGTCAGCGGCTGGTTGATTTCATGGGCCAGGGCGGCGGACATCTGGCCCAGGGCGGCGAGTTTGGCCGACTGCACCAGGCCATCCTGAGCGGTGCGCAGGTCGCGGGTGCGTTCTTCGACCAGGCGCTCGAGCTCTTCGCGACTGCGCTGGCGGATCCTGGCCAGACGCCAACGCTGATTGAGAAATAGCAGAAGGAAAACCAGCGCCAGCCACGACCCGGCTGCAGCCAGTGCAGCAGTGCGGCTGTCTTCAAAGGGCACCTGCGGGCGACGCAGCAGATGCAGGGTCCAGCCTTCGGCGGCCAGGGGCAGGGATTCCCACAGGTAGTCAACTTTGCCATCCGGGCCATCGACCCGCGCCAGGTGACTGTTGTCGTCGAAACTCTGCAGGGGCTGATAGTCCAGCTGTTTCAGGGGCTGCTTGTCGTACTGGCGGGTGGCCTTGAGTTCGGCGTGATCGCTGTCATTCAGTGGTTTGAGCAAGCGATAACGCCAGCCTGGCTGATTGGCAATGAAGATCACGCCGCGGGCATCGCTGACCAGCAAAGTATCGCTGCCCTGGCGCCATTCACGCTCCAGCTCGGGAAACTCGAGCTTGACCACCATGGCACCGAGGAAGCGCCCATCGTCGGCAGTCACCGCACTGGACAGGAAATAACCGGGAATCCCGCTGGTCACCCCCACTGCATAGAAGCGTCCGGACCCCAGGGTGCGGGTCTGGCTGAAGTAGGGACGAAAGCCATAGTTGTGGCCGACGTAACTGCTGGGCAGGCGCCAGTTGCTCGCGGCCACGGCGAGACCGGTTTCATCGAGCAGTTCCAGGGTCGAAGACTCGGCGGCGCCGTTGATCTTTTCCAGCTTGCGGTTGAGCAGGTCCTGCTGTTGGGCCGTCAATGGTCCATCGAGTGCCGAACGCAACTCAGGGTCCAGGGCCAGCACAGCGGGCAGGGCGCGGTAGCGTTCGATCAAGGTGTGCAGCGAGGTCGCGTACAAACCCAGCTGCTGGTTGGCCCGGGCAGCGTCCTCCACCAATGCCTGGCGCTCGGCATGGCGCATGGCCAGGGTGGCGGCGATGACGGCGCCGGCAACGATGACGAGGGAGTAGAGCGTCAGGCGCAAGGGGCGAGAGGACTCGAACATGCTGGGCGTTACACAACGGGACGGTGGGCGCGCACCATAGCATGAGCCATAAAAAAGGCGACAGGAGCATGACCCCTGTCGCCTTTGCCAGACGTGTCTGAAAGGCTTACTGCACTTCTACCGCCAGGCTTTCGCTGATCTTCTGCTGCCAGATCGCCGGGCCGGTGATGTGTACCGACTCACCTTTGCTGTCCACCGCAACGGTGACCGGCATGTCCTTGACCTCGAACTCGTAGATCGCTTCCATGCCCAGTTCGGCAAACGCCAGCACTTTCGACTTCTTGATCGCTTGCGCGACCAGGTAAGCAGCGCCGCCGACGGCCATCAGGTACACGGCTTTGTTGTCCTTGATCGCTTCGATCGCGGTCGGGCCGCGCTCGGATTTGCCGATCATGCCCAGCAAGCCGGTTTGCTCAAGGATCTGACGGGTGAACTTGTCCATCCGCGTTGCAGTGGTCGGGCCGGCAGGGCCAACCACTTCGTCACGCACCGGATCAACCGGGCCGACGTAATAGATGAAGCGACCCTTGAGGTCCACCGGCAGGGTTTCGCCCTTGTTCAGCATCTCGACCATGCGCTTGTGCGCAGCGTCGCGGCCGGTGAGCATCTTGCCGTTGAGCAGGACCGTTTCGCCCGGCTTCCAGCTCTGCACTTCTTCCGGGGTCAGGGTGTCGAGGTTGACGCGACGAGCCGACGGGCCGGCTTCCCAGACGATTTCCGGGTAGGCGTCCAGCGGTGGCGCCTCCAGCGAGGCCGGGCCGGAACCGTCGAGCACGAAGTGCGCGTGACGAGTAGCGGCGCAGTTGGGGATCATGCACACCGGCAGCGAGGCTGCGTGGGTCGGGTAATCCATGATCTTCACGTCGAGCACGGTGGTCAGGCCACCGAGGCCCTGGGCGCCGATGCCCAACTGATTGACCTTCTCGAACAGCTCCAGACGCATTTCTTCGATGCGGTTCTGTGGGCCACGGGCTTTCAGCTCGTGAATGTCGATGGATTCCATCAACACTTCTTTGGCCATCACTGCAGCTTTCTCGGCGGTGCCGCCGATACCAATACCGAGCATGCCCGGTGGGCACCAGCCGGCACCCATGGTCGGAACGGTTTTCAGCACCCAGTCGACGATCGAGTCGGACGGGTTGAGCATGGCCATTTTCGACTTGTTCTCGGAACCGCCGCCCTTGGCCGCCACGTCCACTTCAACGGTGTTGCCCGGGACGATGGAGTAGTGAATGACGGCCGGGGTGTTGTCCTTGGTGTTTTTACGAGCGCCCGCCGGGTCGGCGAGGATCGAGGCACGCAGGACGTTTTCCGGCAGGTTGTAGGCGCGACGCACGCCTTCGTTGATCATGTCGTCCAGGCCCATGGTGGCGCCATCCCAACGCACGTCCATGCCGACGCGCACGAACACGGTAACGATACCGGTGTCCTGGCAGATCGGGCGATGGCCGGTGGCACACATGCGCGAGTTGATCAGGATTTGCGCCATCGAGTCACGGGCTGCTGGCGATTCTTCGCGCAGGTAGGCTTCGTGCATCGCCTGGATGAAATCCACGGGGTGGTAATAGGAAATGAACTGCAGGGCGTCGGCAACGCTCTGAATCAGGTCGTCTTGCTTGATCACGGTCATGAGTCGCGCTCCTCTAAAAGACGGGAACATTCAATAAGGTGCTTGCAGCTTGGGTGCATCGGTCGGTTGCAAGCACCTTTCAAGGCACGCCGGGGCTGCTGGCGCGACGCTAAAAAGGCGCGGCAGTATACCGCGCCTCGGTGAGGCATACACGCGCCGGCAGTCATTCGTTGGTCGCATAGGGTTCAGGCGTCATCGAAGGCAGGATTGACCAGCAAGTAGAGTCATGGTTTTGACGCCATTTTTTCGATCTTAGAATTGATTGGTCATTTATCGACTACGCCACTAAAGTGGCAGCCGGTCTGTAGAGTAGGACACTCGGTCAGCCTCCTATCGCACGGTGAGTCAACGATTGACCCATAACGCTATTCAACGTCTTCTGCTCAAACGTTTTGCCCTTGCTGCGGCCACCTACGGATTGGCTCTGCTGCTGCTGTGGCTGGCGTTTTTTACCGGGCATTACGACCAGACCCTCAGTGCTGTAGCCATCGGCAGCGCACTGGTGGTGATCACTCAGGCGGCCCTGTTTGTGATGTTCTGGACCGGCCGCAACCAACGTTACGCCGACCCCAGCCTGACCGAAGTGCAAGTACTGCTCGGCCTCGGCTGGCAGACCTGGCTGATCGCTCATCTGGATGAGGCGCGCGGCGCTTTTCTGGTTTTTTATGTACTTATCCTGCTGTTTGGCCTGTTTCACCTCAGTCGACGCGCGTTCATTCGCTGCGCGCTGATGGTGTTTTTCAGTTTCTGCGCGATCACGCTCTGGGACGGTTACCACTTTCTTCTGCCAGAGCCGGCGCTGGCTGCATTGCAGGTGGGCATTCTGGCGATGGTGCTGGCGTGGCTGGTGCTTTACGCCCGTTATGTCCAGGCCTCGCGGCAGCGCATGCGTCAGCGCCGGTTTGCCTTGCAGGCGCATCAGGACACCCTGCGCGGGATGATGCGCCAACTCGAAGACCTGGTCGCCACTGACGAACTGACCGGGCTGTTCAATCGCCGGCACTTTCTGCGCCTGGCCTCTCGTGAGCTGAATGCGCTGGACAGCGATGTGATGCATGGCCTGGCGTTGATCGACCTCGACCATTTCAAGCGCATCAACGACCTGCACGGCCATGCCGCCGGAGACCAGGTGTTGCAGGCGTTCGCCGCTGTCGCGCAGGCGTGTCTGCGCGATGGCGACGTACTCGCCCGCTATGGCGGCGAAGAGTTCGTGGTGCTGCTGCCCGACTGCAATGCCGAGCGCCTGACTTCATGTTGCGAGCGTTTGCGCATCGCCTTTACCGACGTCGAGCTGATCGGCATCAGCGTCAGCCACCTCAGCCTGTCGGCGGGCATGACATTGCTGGAGTTGGGTGACGATCTGGACGATGCCTTGCACCGCGCCGACCAGGCGCTTTATCGCGCCAAACGCGACGGGCGCAATCGCTGCGCGGCGGCGTGGGAGAACGCCGATGCCTGAGTTGCGCGTGGGCGAGCGGCGGTGGTCGGTCGCGCCGGGCAGCAACCTGCTCGACGCGTTGAACAGCAACGGCGAGGCCGTGCCATATAGCTGCCGCGCCGGCAGCTGTCACGCGTGCCTGGTGCAGTGCCTGCAAGGGCTGCCCAGCGACACCCGGCCCGACGCCCTCAGTCCCGAGCAGCGCCAGCAGGGTTGGCGGCTGGCCTGTCAGTGCCAGGTGGTGGAGGATCTGCAGGTGCATGCCTTCGATCCACAGCACGATGGTCGCCCCGCCGAGGTGAGTGCGATCGATTGGCTCAGCGCCCATGTGTTGCGCCTGCGCCTGGTGCCACAACGCCCTTGCGTTATAGCGCCGGGCAGCATCTGGTGCTGTGGGCGGGACAAGTCGCACGACCCTACTCGCTTGCCAGCCTGCCTCAGGAAGACCGGTTCCTGGAGTTTCACATCGATTGCCGGCAACCGGGCGCGTTCAGCGATGCCGCCCGGCTGATGCAGATCGGCGATTCGATCCGTCTTGGCGAGTTGCGCGGCGGGGCACTGCACTATGATGCGGACTGGCACGACCGCCCGCTATGGCTGTTGGCGGCGGGCACTGGGCTGGGGCCGTTGTTCGGCATCCTGCGCGAGGCATTGCTGCAGGATCACCAAGGGTCCATCCGCGTGATTCACCTGGCCCACGACCCCAGCGAGCACTACCTGGCCAAGCCGCTACAGGCCATGGCCGCCACCCGCCCGAACCTCAGCATCGAGCTGTGGACCCCGGCGGATCTGCCCACGACACTGGCACAACTGCGCCTGGTTTCCCGGCAGACCCAGGCCTTGCTATGCGGCGGCCCCGACAGCGTTGATGCCTTTGCCCGGCGCCTGTACCTGGCGGGACTGCCGCGCAATCAACTATTGGCCGACGCCTTCCTGCCCCGCGGTTGAGTGCTGTTGGCTGGCGGGGGCCCATCAGATACCCCAAAAAAAGGCCCCCCAGCGCGAACTGGGGGCCTCCTTTACTGGCTGAAGTCTCAGACCATCGGGTCGCCAACGTGCAGGATCTTCATGCCGTTGGTGCCGCCGGTGGTGTGGTAGCTGTCGCCTTTGGTCAGGATGACCCAGTCGCCTTTCTCCACAACGCCGCGCTTGACCAGCTCGTCGATCGCTTTCTGGCTGACTTCGTGCGGCGGCAGCGATGCCGGGTCGAACGGCACGGTGTACACGCCTCGGAACATCGCCGCGCGCGCTTGAGTCTCGCGGTGCGGGGAGAACGCGTAGATCGGCACCGAAGAACGGATGCGCGACATGATCAACGGCGTGTAGCCACTTTCGGTCAGTGCGATGATCGCCTTCACACCCGGGAAGTGGTTGGCGGTATACATGGCCGCCAGCGCGATGCTCTGGTCGCAGCTTTCGAAGACTTTGCCGATGCGGTGGCTGGACGTCTTGCCGGTCGGGTGCTTTTCAGCGCCGACGCAGATGCGCGCCATCGCTTGCACAGCTTCCAGTGGGTACAGACCCGCAGCGGATTCAGCCGAGAGCATCACGGCGTCGGTGTAGTCGAGCACGGCGTTGGCCACGTCGGACACTTCGGCGCGGGTTGGCATCGGGTTCTGGATCATCGACTCCATCATCTGGGTCGCGACGATCACAGCCTTGTTGTGGCGGCGTGCGTGCAGAATGATTTTCTTCTGAATGCCCACCAGTTCGGCGTCGCCGATTTCCACACCCAGGTCACCACGGGCAACCATCACCGCGTCGGAAGCCTGGATCAGACCGTCGAGGGTTTCGTCGTCGGCCACGGCTTCGGCGCGTTCGATCTTCGCCACCAGCCAGGCGGTACCGCCAGCTTCGTCGCGCAGTTGGCGCGCGTATTCCATGTCTGCGGCGTCACGCGGGAAGGACACGGCGAGGTAATCAACCTCCATTTCAGCAGCCAGCTTGATGTCGGCTTTGTCTTTCTCGGTCAGGGCCGGTGCAGTCAGGCCGCCGCCGCGACGGTTGATACCTTTGTGGTCCGACAGCGGACCGCCAATGATCACGGTGCAGTTCAGTTCGGTGGCGGTCGCGGTGTCGACGCGCATCACCACGCGACCGTCGTCGAGCAGCAGCTCGTCGCCCACGCCGCAGTCCTTGACCAGGTCCGGATAGTCGATGCCGACGATCTGCTGGTTGCCTTCGGTCAACGGATGGCTGGTGGAGAAGGTGAACTTGTCACCGATCTTCAGCTCGATCTTCTTGTTGGCGAATTTGGCGATACGGATTTTCGGGCCTTGCAGGTCACCCAACAGGGCAACGAAGCGGCCGTGCTTGGCAGCAATGTCACGCACCAGCTTCGCGCGAGCCTTGTGCTCGTCGGGGGTGCCGTGGGAGAAGTTCAGACGGGCGACGTCCAGACCAGCCAGAATCAGCTGTTCGAGAACTTCCGGCGAGTTACTGGCCGGGCCAAGGGTAGCGACGATTTTGGTACGACGGACGGACATGCAAAGACTCCTGAGTTCAAGCGCTAGCAGAGGCTACTATGCTCCGTTGGTGTAGTCATTGTTCGTTTGCACTACTTATTCGTTTGTCTGTTGAAACGAACATTGCTGAAGATTTTCGACGCAGGGTCGATACAGAGCTCAAGACAGGAGAACCCTCATGCGATTCGTACCCATTGCCGCCCTTGCCCTCAGCGTCCTCGCCGTCACGGGCTGCACCCGTTGGTCGATGAACCATCATTTGAACAACGCCTACAGCGCTTATGATCGCGGCAACTGCGAGCAGGTCATGCTCGAACTGTCCAAGGTCGAGCGCGCCAGCCGTGCCCGCCCGTATGTGTGGCCGGAAGTGTCGATGATGCGCGGCCAGTGCCTTGAGCGGCAGAAAATGTTTGTCGATGCTGCGCAGACCTATCAGTTCATCATGGCCTCGTACCCCAATAGCGAATATGCCTACCGCGCCCGTGCCCGCCTGGAAACCTTGCAGAGCCTGGGTCATTACCCGCTGCGCAGCACCAGCACCAGCACCAGCGCCGTGCGGGCGACGCGTTTCTGATTACAGTTGTCATACCAAGCCTGGCTCACCGCGTGCGGTGAGCTATAGTCCAAGGGCCCGGGTCTGGGGCCCTGTCTCCAGACAGGCGCCACACCTGTGATCGGCCCAAGTAAGCGGCAGCGGTTCAACGGACTGTCGAACCAGGATCGGGGAGAGCGTACCCATTGCCCACGCAGGCGGGTCCGTTCCGAAGCATTAGTGCGGCCCTGCTTAAGGGGCCTGGCAAAGCGAATTCAGCATGTTCACCAACCGCCGGATCGAACGGCATCAGCTGCCGTATTTTCTGAGAGTGTTTAACAGCGTGACAGACAAACCCATCGGGTTCCTGGGTAATGTGTCCGAGGACGGGCTGATGTTGATCAGCCAGTTGCCGATGATGGTCGGCGCCGATTTTGATTTGCGCCTCAAAATCCCGGCCACTGATGGCAGCCAACAGATCATCGATGTGCGGGGATGTTGTCTTTGGTGCCACGAAGACGCGACGCCGCATCATTACGATGCCGGTTTCAGCCTGCAGCGAACGCCTGCGGAATATGGGTATCTGGTCAGCGCCCTGAGGCAGTACTTCAGTTTCCAGCCGTTGCCGGCCTCGGCCTGACAGCAAGCGCAAGCTTCAGGTGCTGCCACTGCGCTTCAGGCTTAAATAGTGCGTCACCAGCGCTGCCCCCAGTTCCCCCGGGCGCACATCCACCACCGGTACGCCATGGGCGCTCAGTCCCTCGTGGAGCTGCGCCCGTGAGTTCATGTAGTCCACCGTGCCGCAGTAGGTAAGTGATTCCTCGAGGGTCTGCACCGGAGTCTGCAGCACGCGGTCGAGCACCTCTTCGCGCAAGCTTGCCAGCAGCACCCTGTGTTGTTTGCCCAAGCGTTGGACGGCGCTGAGCAAGCCTTCATCGTCCTCGTCCCGCAGATTGGTGATCAGCACCACCAGGGCGCGGCGTTTCTGCCGGGCCAGTAGCTGGCTGGCGGCTGCCTGGTAATCCGCAGGGCGCTGGGTGGTGTCCAGGTCATAAACTGCATTGAGCAACACGTTGAGCTGGCCGCTGCCTTTGACCGGCGCCAGATAGCGCGGCTGGTCGCTGGCAAAAGTGCACAGGCCCACGGCGTCGCCCTGGCGCAAGGCGATATAGCTCAACAGCAGGCAGGCGTTGAGGGCGTGATCGAAGTGCGCCAGCTCGCCGTCCTGGCTGCGCATGCGCCGACCGCAGTCGAGCATGAAAATGATCTGCTGGTCGCGTTCATCCTGGTATTCCCGGGCAATCGGCGTGCGCTGGCGTGCGGTGGCTTTCCAGTCGATCTGTCGCAGGCTGTCACCCTCGCGAAATTCGCGCAGCTGATGAAACTCCAGACCCAGGCCCCGGCGTTGCCGCTGGCGCACCCCGAGCTGGCTGAGCCAGTTGTCTACTGCCAGTAGCTGGCCGCCGTAGAGGTGGGCGAAGTCGGGATAGACGCGGGTGCTGTCGATCACGGGTAACAGGCGCTTGCGGGTCCACAGGCCCAGTGGACTCGCCAGATTGATTTCGCAATGTTCGAAACTGAAGTGGCCGCGCTTGAGTGGGCGCAGACGATAACTGAGCTGGCTGCGATGTCCCGGTTGAAGTTCGACCGACAGTGGCAGGTTCTCGACGCTCAGGCCATCGGGAGCGTGGTCATGCAGTTCAAGGATTCGTGAGTGTGCTGAGTCATGTTCGACCTCCAGTCGCACGTCACTCCAGCGCCCCAGAGCCAGGCTTGTGGGCATATGCCGGGTGATCCGCGGCGAGGCTTGGCGGCTGGCACGCACGGCGTCGAGGATCGCCAGCATCAGCAGCGCCAGGAGCAATCCCCAACTGATCGACGCCAGACTGGCGGGCAGCGCGACGCCGAGCGCGCGTAACGCTCCGAGCGCGATACCGATGGCCAGCAGCAATGCCAGCCAGATCAGCAGCAGGCGCGAGGGTTTCACAGGCGCGGCGCCGGGACTTGGTCGAGCAATTGCTGCAACACCTGATCGACGTGCAAACCTTCGATGTCCAGCTCCGGCGCGACGCGCACGCGATGGCGCAGCACGGCCAGCGCGCAGCCCTTGATGTCGTCGGGAATCACGAACTCGCCACCGCGCAACAACGCTCGGGCGCGGGCGCAGCGCACCAGTGCAATAGAGGCGCGCGGCCCGGCGCCCAGCGTCAGGCCCGGCCACGTGCGGGTGCTGCGCGCCAGGCGTACGGCGTAATCGAGCACCTGATCATCCAGCGGCAGATCACTGGCGATGCGCTGCAATGCTTGCACATCTTTGGCTTGCAACACGGTGCGCAGCGGCTGCACATCGAGCATGTCGGCGCGGGTCGAGCGGCTGACCTGACGCACCATGTTCAGTTCTTGTTCGGCGTCGGGGTAATCCATGCGCACCTTGAGCATGAAGCGGTCGAGTTCAGCTTCCGGCAGAGGGTAGGTGCCTTCCTGTTCGATCGGGTTTTGCGTGGCGAGCACCATGAACGGTTGCGCGATGGGCAGGGCGCGGCCTTCGAGGGTGACTTGGCGTTCCTGCATGGCTTCCAGCAGCGCCGCCTGCGTCTTGGCCGGGGCGCGGTTGATCTCATCGGCCAGCAGCAGGTTGGTGAACAGCGGACCCTTGCGCAACTTGAACTGTTCGGTCTGCAGGTCGTACACGGCGTGGCCGGTGACGTCGCTGGGCATCAGGTCCGGGGTGAACTGGATGCGCGCAAATTCACCGCCGAAGCATCGGGCCAGGGCGCGCACCAGCAGGGTCTTGCCCAGCCCCGGCACCCCTTCGAGCAGGACATGTCCGCCCGCGATCAGGGCGGTCAGCACGTCATCGATCACTGAATCCTGGCCGATCAGTGCCTTCTGCAACTCAGCCCTGACCGCCTGGGCCAGCTGGCTGGCGCGCAGGCGTTGCTGGGCAGCGTGGCTTGGCGTTCCAGGTTCTGGCTGTTCACTCATCATAAGGCGTTCCTCAAGGATTGCAGGTGGGCCACCTGGCGGCTGAAGTCGGCGCTGTTGAGCCGCTGCTTCGGTCGCGGGCTCATGGCCTGGCTGATAGCGCGTGTGGGGTGGCCGGTCAGGCGTGACAGCACCAGCCATTGTTCGGCGACGCCGAGTTGATCAAACCCCTGGTGACGGCGTCGCACGCGCCGCAGGATGTCCTGTCGCAAGGCTTGCAGCAGGCTCTGCTGGCCATTGCGGCGCAGCATGAAAGCAGCGCTGGCGCGCAAGTGTTCCAGCAGTTGGCGGCGCGCTGGCGCAGGGGTTTCCTGCAACGGGCCATGGCGTACGCCGGCGTGCCAGCAGCCCAGGCCGATCAGCGCGATCAACGCCACCAGTGCCTGGGGGAAATAGCGCAGCAGCAGGGTCACCAGGTTGTCGTGATCGGTATTGAACACCAACGTCACCTGCGTATCGGCGGTGAGGTACCAGAGCAGCCAGGCATTGTCGTACTGGTCGATGGCCGGGTTTTTCCACAGGTCGGCGTCGGTAACCACCACGATCGAGCCCAATCCGTGATTGAGTTGCATCATGTGCGTGGCCTTGGCGCTGTTGGCCCAGGCCTGAGCGAGATTCTTTGGATCGTCGAGGTGGAAATCGGTGTCGAAGCCGGCGTAGGCCGGTGCGTCCTCGTCTTCCAGATAGAGCTTGGTCAGCTTGGGGAAGCGGTCCTGTTCGAGGTCGGCGGGCGGCTCTTTGAGATCCTTGCTCAAGGATTGATGCAGTTGCACCCGATCGAGCAGCAGGTCGTTACTTTGTTTGGTCTGCTCATCCCACAGCGATTCGGCGACGAACACCAGGCGCCCGCCGGCGCGTGTCCAGTTCATGATCTGGTCGACCTGCCTGGGCGTCATGTTGTACCGATCGCCGAACAGCAACAGGCTGTGCTGGCGCGGATCGAGCGAGGGCAGGATGTCGAGGCCATTGGCGTGGCCGACGCTCAGGCTCTGTTTGCGCAGGAATTGTTCGGCTGCCAGATAAGGGTTGGCCAGGGCTTCGGGCGCGGGACCGTGATCGATCTGCTCCTGATAAGGCGTGGCCTTCAGATACAGGTAGATAGCCAGGCACGCCACCAGCACCGCGATGATCGTGCCGAGCACCAGGCCGTAACCGCGTTTCAACGCGAGGCTCCCGGGCCGAACAAGGCACGCCAGCCGTCACACAATTGCTGTTGTGCCAGTGTGGGAGGCACGCAATGCCCGTAGGCCATGTTCTGCCAGTGACCGGTAAGGCTTTTACTGAAGGCGGCCAATGCCGGCTGGTTCAATTGTTCGATACGCTGCAGCACCTCGCCTTCGGTGTCGGCCGGTTTCAGCGGCATGTTGAAGTCGTGCAGCAAGTGGCTTAGCAGGGCACGATAGAGCAAGCCCAAGGCTTCTCGGGGTTGGGTCTGCCACAGCCGTTCGGCACTGGCGGCAATGTCGGCGGGCAAGGTTTCGCGGCCAAGGTCGAGGCCGAATGCCTGCCGGGGCGGCGCCTGCAGTGTTTTTCGGTTTGTTGGCGGACGACGGCTGACGAAGGCCTGCAGCCAGTCGCGGTAATGCCAGATCAACAAGCCCGCCGCCCCGATCACTGCGCCCCACAGCAACGCTTCGAGCAGCGTCGCCACTGCGCCGAAACGCTGGGCGTCGAGCAGTTCGAGTAATGCCTTGAGCCAGCCAGGGGTGGGGTCATCATCAGCGTTTCCAGGGCCCGCTTGCTCTTCGCCGAAGCGATAGCGGGTCACGGTTTCTTTATTCTTGAACGGCGGGTTATCAAGGATTGCCTTGATGCTGTCCCGGGAGGCCTGGCTGGTCAGGGGTTGTTCCAGAAGGCGCGGGCTATCAGGGGAAACGGCCGGCACTGCGGCCCAGGAATCTTGCATCGTGGGCATCATTAAAAAACTCGCCAGCAGTACAATGGCGGCAGTGCTCAGGCGCTGGCGCAGTCGGCGAAACACCAGTTCGAGGTCCCAGGCTTCCAGCACCGTGCGCCGGTTCAGGTACAGGCTGAAACCACAGGCTACATAGATCGGTTCCCACACGATCAACACCAGCACGTAAAAGAGATTGCTCAGGTGTTCGAGCCACCCCCAGTCCTGCTGACTGGCGGAAATCAAGGCTTGCCAGTCCCAATCGGTTTCTACCTGCTGCGGCAGCAACAGGTAGAACAGCACCATCAGGCCGATCCACAGCGCCGTTTCCAGGTGTACGCCGATGAGGGTCAGCCATTGCGCGGCGCCGGCATTGCGCTGCAGCAGAACGTTCAGGCGTTGTTGGCGGGCACTGCCATCGAGGCCTTCGAGTTGCACCACCGGCATCAGGAAGCTGCGGCTCAAACTCAGGCGGCGCCAGGTCAGGCTGGCCAGCAGTTGCAGTTTGAGCAAGCGTGGCCACTCGCGCAACGCTTGTTTGAGCGTCGGTGTTTCGCCGAACAGGGCTTTCGACAGGATGTACAGCGGCAGGCGTTCGTACGCCGGTTTTAGCCACCAGAAAATAAACACCGCCAGCGACGGTGAGTCCCAGAACACAATGCTCAGCAGAGCGAACAGCGGCAGGGTGACGATCGCCCAACTGGTCATCAGCAGGCGTCGATGCTGCTGGCTCATGAGCACGCCCAGGTCCATGGCTTCCCAGGTGGTGCGCGGCCGCAGCACGACAGTGGCGTCACTCAGGCGCATGGCGCGTCCTTCCGGCGAACAGCAGATAAGTCGCCACCAAACCCCAGAGTCCGGCGCCGACCAGATATTGGGTCTGCGGTGCCAGACTGTTTTTCGACGACCAATAGGCTTCAATGAACGCCGCGATCAGCAGGAACAGCATGACCCCGCAGATCAGCAGTACGCTCTTGCGCGCAGCGTGTTTCAACGCCTCGGCGCGGGTCAGCCGCCCTGGGGCGATCAAGGCCCAACCCAGTTTCAGACCGGCCGCGCCAGCAAGGGCGATGGCCGTCAGTTCGAAGGCGCCATGGCCGATGACGAATGGCCAGAAAGTCTGGCCGAAACCGATTTCGGTCAGGTGCCCGGCGACGGCGCCGATGACCAGCCCGTTGTAAAACAGAAAGAACGCGCTGCCCACGCCCATCAGCAAGCCACTGGCGAAGGTCTGAAAGGCGATGCCGATGTTGTGCATCACGTAGTAACCGAACATCACCCAGTCTTCGCTCGCGGCGCGGTCGGCGGGGCGCCCCAGGTGGCCGGATTCGGGGTTATACATTTCCTGCATTTGCCTGACCTGCTCCGCCGGAATCAGGTTGTAGATCAGCTCCGGAAACCAGTAAACCAGCAGCGTAAAACCGATCAGGCTGGCGAAGAACAACAGGCCTGCCGCGAGGACGAAGTGCCACTGCTCGCGCACCAGTCGCGGAAAGTCGGCCAGGATAAACGCCAAGGCCTTGGCTCCCAGCTGGCCGCGTTGGCGGTACAGTTGCTGATGACCACGTAGGGCCAGTTGCTGCAATGAGTCAACCAGGAAGCTGCTGTAGCCACGCTCACGGGCCAGCGCCAGTTGATGGCACAGGCGACGGTAGTCCGCAGGGAAACTGCTCGCGCCGGAGGTTTTTTTACCCCGTTCCAGGCCGTCGAGCGTCAGGGAAAATCGCTCCCATTCAACCTTGTGGCGGTTCTCGAACAGACTCTGCTTCATGCCGGCCCCATCAAGCCGCGGGCAATCCCGCCGAGTTCGGCGACGGCCTTCGGTTCGTGGAGTTGCAAGGGTTGGGCGACGATGGCGGCCAGCTCGCCGGCCCGTGCTGCAGAAAGGTCACCCTGGCGTTCGGCAAATCCGAGGATGGCCCGCTGCTCGGCCAGGGTAAGGGTCACCACGGGACGACGGGGTTCGACGTCAGGCAGCGCCGGGCGCTTGGGCGGTTGTTCGCGGTAGATCACCAGCGTGCCGGCGGCGAGGTCGCCCAGGCGTTTGAAGGTAGGGTGTTGCAGGCAACTGATCGCGCCCAGGGCATAGCCGAAGGGCAGCATGTCAACGAACCGCAGCAGGTTGCGCAACAGCGAGGCGGACCAGCCGACCGGGGTGCCATCGTCCTGTACGACGCGCAACCCCATCCACTGCTTGCCCGGCGAACGGCCCTGGTTGAGCACTTCAAACAGCACCATGTACCACCAACTGATCGCAAACAGCAGCAGCGACCCAAGGCCCATGCCGAGCTTGCCGAGAAATGCCAGCACGATAAACAGTACGGCCATGATCACGCCGCGAATGCCCAGGTCGATGCTGAACGCCACGGCCCGCACCATCAACCCGGCGGGACGCAAAGGCAGGTCGATGCCTTCCGGCGTTTCGACCTGATGCCGCGTGTCCAGCGGCGGGGTCAGCGGTGCTTTCCTTGGCGGTGCTGTGGGCTCGAGCATGGGCTACCTGATGTTCGCCTGTTCTGAGTGCAAGTGCGTCCGATGCTAGCAGCCTCTCGGGGGGAAACGACATAACTATGTATTGCACCGCGTGTGAAGCAACGTACTGAAATGACGCGAGGCTGGCCGCGACAAGGGTTGAGCGCCTAGACTTTGCCGATCTTCAGTTCAGGAACCGCCCGTGACTTCCATCTTCTGGTACGACTACGAAACCACTGGCATCAATCCGCGTTGCGACCGCCCGCTGCAGGTCGCCGGGATTCGCACCGACCATGAGCTCAACGAAATCGACGAGCCGGTCAACCTCTACTGCCAACCCAGCGAAGACATCCTGCCGCACCCGGCGGCGTGTGCAATTACCGGCATCACCCCCAGCCAGCTCGCCGAAAAAGGTTTGAGCGAGGCCGATTTCATGACCCGGGTACACGCACAGCTGGCCGCGCCCGGCACCTGTGGCGCCGGGTACAACACTTTGCGTTTCGATGACGAGATGACGCGTTACAGCCTGTACCGGAATTTCTTCGACCCTTACGCCCGCGAGTGGCAGGGCGGTAACAGCCGCTGGGACCTGATCGACGTGGTGCGCGCCGCCTACGCCCTGCGCCCCGATGGCCTGGCGTGGCCGACGGACGAACAGGGTAGAGTGACACTCAAGCTCGAACGCCTGACGGCAGCCAACGGCATCGACCACGGCAACGCCCACGAAGCGCTGTCGGACGTGCGCGCCACTATCGCCCTGGCGCGGCTGATCCGGCAAAAGCAGCCAAAACTTTACGACTGGCTCTTTCAGTTGCGCGGCAAGCAGAAGGTGCTGGATCAGATCCGTCTGCTGCAACCCATGGTGCACATCTCCGGGCGCTTCTCGGCGGCGCGCAACTATGTCGGGGTGGTCTTGCCCCTGGCGTGGCACCCGAAAAACAAGAACGCCCTGATTGTCTGTGACTTGCACCTCGATCCCCAATGCTTGCTCGATCTGGATGCCGAAGCGCTTCGCGAGCGCCTGTATACCCGCAGCGATGATCTGGCCGAGGGCGAATTGCCGGTGCCGTTGAAACTTATTCACATCAACAAGTGCCCGGTCGTAGCGCCCTTGTCGGTACTGCGTGAGCAGGATCAGCACCGCCTTGGGCTGGACATGACGCTTTATCAGGCGCGTGCGCTGCGGCTAAGTGACGCACAGCAAGTTTGGAAAGATAAAGTTCAGGCGATCTATGCCCGCGAAGGTTTTCCTGCCAGTGATGACCCGGAACAACAGTTATACGATGGTTTTATCGGCGATCGGGATCGGCGTTTGTGTGAACAAGTCCGGTCGGCAGATCCCGCGCAACTGGCACAACAGAAGTGGCCGTTCGATGATGAACGCCTCCCAGAATTATTGTTTCGATATCGCGCGCGCAACTTCCCTGACACCCTGAGTTTCGAAGAACAGGAACGCTGGCAGATATTCTGTCGGCAGCGTTTGTCTGCACCTGAGTGGGGCGCGCCCAATACCCTCAACTCTTTTGCAGAGGCCGCAGCTCAACTGATGCTTACTGCCACGCCGGAGCAGTGTGCAGTGCTGGATGACTGGCAAAAATATGTCCAGGTATTACGGGTTCGTTTGAACCTTTGAAAACGAACATGCCCGGTGTTGAATGGCGCGCATAAAAAAACGCCAGCATTTGCTGGCGTTTCTTTTTTTGTCACTGATCGGTCAGCGACGGGCGTTGCGGCTTAGCCCAGCAGGGTAGCCCAGCCTTCAACCACGTCACCGCCCCACTTGGCTTTCCACTCTTTCAGAGTTTTGTGGTTGCCACCTTTGGTTTCGATGACTTCGCCGTTGTGCGGGTTTTTGTATTGTTTAACTTTGCGAGCACGCTTGGTGCCAGTAGTTTTTACTGCGCCGCCACGGGGTGCTTTGGTTTTCGATTCTGGATCCAGCAGCGCGATGATGTCACGCAGCGACTTGGAGTATTCGCCCATCAGGGTGCGCAGTTTGCCTTCGAATTCCAGCTCGGTTTGCAATTTGTCGTCTTGCGACAGGTTCTTCAAACGGGCTTGCAGCTCTTTGATAGCTTCTTCGGTGGCGCGATATTCGTTGATCAAGGACATGTGAACTACCTTACGTGGAGGTGTTGAATGGCAGGGGACAGTGTCGCAATAATAGTCAGGCTGTTTCATCAAGTAAACATTTAACCGGACTTTTTATTTAAATTAGTTGCGGGAAATAGCCGTAAATTGATTGTTCAGTTAAATAGTGTGATGCAGTCATCACCCATATTCACAATTATGTGTTGAGTAGGTGCCATTACGGCGCCATCACGTTGACGTTTATCGCCGTCAAAAAGCCGTGTTCTGACGCGCGAGCCAGGCCGGCGCTCATCAATACTGCAGTTTTTCCGCGCAGTCGCTAGAATGGCGGCCTTTGCGAAGTTCTGGAGTTTCCCCCTCATGCGCACTTTTCGGCTGGTGATTTCTTGCCCGGACCGCGTTGGCATCGTTGCCAAAGTCAGTAATTTTCTGGCAGCCCACAATGGCTGGATCACCGAAGCGAGCCACCACTCGGATAATCAGGTCGGCTGGTTCTTCATGCGTCACGAGATTCGTGCCGATTCGTTGCCTTTCGGTATTGAAGAATTACGCGAGAAGTTTGCCCCGATCGCTGAAGAGTTCTCGATGGACTGGCGCATTACCGACACCGAGCAGAAGAAGCGCGTGGTGTTGATGGCCAGTCGCGAATCCCACTGCCTGGCGGATTTGCTGCACCGCTGGCACAGCGACGAGCTGGACTGCGAAATTTCCTGCGTGATTTCCAACCACGATGACCTGCGCAGCATGGTCGAGTGGCACGGCATTCCTTATTACCACGTCCCGGTCAATCCGCAGGACAAGCAACCGGCGTTCAACGAAGTGTCGCGTCTGGTCAAACAGCACGATGCTGAAGTGGTGGTGCTGGCGCGCTACATGCAAATCCTGCCGCCGGACATGTGCCGCGAATACGCGCACAAGGTCATCAACATTCACCACAGCTTCCTGCCGTCGTTCGTCGGCGCCAAGCCGTACCACCAGGCTTCCCTGCGTGGCGTGAAACTGATCGGTGCGACTTGCCACTACGTCACCGAAGAGCTGGATGCCGGCCCGATCATCGAGCAGGATGTGGTGCGTGTCAGCCACAGCGACAGCATTGAAGACATGGTGCGTTTCGGCCGTGATGTCGAGAAGATGGTGCTGGCCCGCGGCTTGCGTTATCACCTCGAGGATCGCGTGCTGGTGCACGGCAACAAGACTGTGGTGTTCTGATCGAACCTGCGCGAGCTTGAAAAACGAAGGGTCTGGGCGTTCAATCGCTCCAGGCCCTTCGCCGTTTCTACCCAGAGGAAAAGCCTGATGAGCGATCCACTCGACAAAGCCACTTCCAAGGCTCCCGCTACGTTGGGCGAAGGGTGTTTGAGTCGATACGACCCGGAGGACATGAGCCCGGAGGATGGCACCGAGTTTCCAGGCGCGCGGGAGTTGTGGGAGACGTTGCATCCAGAGGACGAGGATTTGGGCCCCGTGGAAACTTCGGGGCAAACCACCCCTAAGCCTGCTTGAACCTCATCAACTTCCTCAGCAGCGGCCGCCCCAGCAGCAAAAAGAACACCGGTCCTCCCACCACCAGATAGAAGTAATAAGTCACGGCCCGCCAGATCAGGATGGCCGCCGCCGCCGTCGACTTGCCCACCATCGGCGCCAGCAACGCGGCCGAGGTCAGTTCTGCCGCTCCGGCGCCGCCGGGCAACAGGCTGAACTGCCCGGCGCTGAGTGACAGCATCTGGATCAGGAACGTCCAGGCCCACTGCAAGTCCGCCCCCAGGCCACGCACGGCCAGGTACAACACGCTGTAACGCAAACCCCAATGCAGGCAGGTCAGTGCAAATACCTTGATCAGCGTCTGACGGGGAAGTTTCAGGGTGTCGGTGAATGCGGCGAGAAAGTGCAGGAGTTTGCGTGCCCAGCGCAGGCGCGTTGAGGCTTTGACATTGAGACGCGCCAGCAGGCGGCCGCTCAGGCGGATCAGCAGTCGGTGGTAGCGCGCCACCGCGACGCAACTGACCAGGCCGCCAAACATTGAAATGGCGCTGACCATCAACAGCCATTCCATTCGCTGGCTCAGGTGCTGGAACAGTGCGTAGATCAGGATCCCGCTCAGCGCGCACAGGAAGAACACCAGGTCACTGAGCTGATCCATCGCAAACACCGCGCTGCCCCTGGCCGGGCGAACGCCCTGGCGCGAGAGCAAGGCCATGATCGTCAGAGGTCCGCCGCTGCCTCCAGGCGTAGCGCAATAGGCAAACTCGGCGGCCATCACCACCCCAAGACTTTTCAGCCGGCCGACCTTGTGACACTGATCGCCCAATAACAGCCGCAGGCGCAGGGTGTTCAGGACCCAGCACGACAGAATCATGCCGAACATGATCAGCAGCCAGTGCAGGGGAAATGCCGCAACCGATACCAGGTTTCATTCCCGCCCAGCAGGGACGGGATCAGCACCGCCACCAACAGCGCGACGAGCAGAAGAATGACGCGGCTCATGCGCGGCGACCGACAGCTGCGTCTGGCAGTCGCAACCAGTCGGCCTTGGTCAGCGGCCTACGCCCCTGATCCAGCAGACGCTTGACGGTTTGCAGCCAGTAATCCCGGGAAAACCGGTGGCGCATGTCCACTGGATGCAGGCCGAGGCGAATCACCGGCGCTTGCTGCCAGCGTTGCTCCCGGCGGTCGCTGAGCCACTTCGACAGGCCGCGACGCCAGGCACTGCGGGCGCTCCACACCAGTCCCGGCGCGTCCACAACGCTGAAGTCGGGCAGGCGGTAGAGGTGCTGTGGATCACTGGTGTAGCTCAGCGGCAACTGGCGCAGGGCTTGCCGTGTTCCGGCACTCATCAACCAGGCCGGCGCGACGAACCCTTCCAGGGGCCAGTCGTAGCGCCGGAACATCTCGATGCCAGCCTGCAGGCGGGACAGCGCTTGCTGCTCGGTCAGGTGATAGAACTCACCTTCGTGGGTGTAGATACGGCGCATGAACCAGTCTCGTGGGGTGCTCGGCGGTGAACCTTCGTCGCAATGAAAATAGCCGTGCAGCGCCAGTTCGTCACCCCGGGCCAAACGGTGGGACAGCAGTCGGCGAAAGTCCGGGTGCGCTTGCAGGTCATTGTGTTTGTGGAAGTCCGGTACCACCAGCCAGGTCATCGGCACCGCGCCCAGGGCATCGACAGCTTCGACGAAAGGCTGATAGTCGGGCCAGGTCTGCGGTGCGACATCGTGCAGCACCAGCAGCAGGCAGGGAGGATTCGCGGATTCAACCATTGGCGATCAGCGGCCATTGCGTACCCAACACAGCATGATAATGCCCCAGCAGGCTGTCGACCACCGTATCCCAGGCGTAATGCTGTTCCACATGACGGCGAGCCTGTTGACCCAGGGCCGTACTGCCCGAACTGAATAACGCGTGGACGGCACTGGCCATTGCCGCCGGACTGTTGGGTGCGCAGAGCAGGCCGCACTGGTCGGTGACGATTTCCTGAAAGGCCCCGGCCGCTACAGCGATTACCGGGATACCGCTGGCCATGGCTTCGAGAATCACCAGGCCGAAGGTTTCCTGATCGCCGGCGTGCAGCAGTGCATCGGAACTGGCCATCAGGCGAGCCACTTGCGGCGCCGGGCAGAACTCATCGATCACCGTGACGTTATCCGGCACGAGCGCGGGCATCGATGAACCCACCAGCAGCAGGTGAAAGCGCGGGCCCAGTCGCTTCATGCAATCGAGCAGCACGGGCAGGTTTTTCCTTGGAACCGCGACCGGCAAAGATCAGCAGGCGGCTGTCTTCGGCAATGCCCAGTTCCGCCCGCAGCCCCGTGTCGCGAGTACCAGGGTGGAAGGTTTGCAGGTCGACGCCCAAAGGCTGCACATAGACATTTTTCACCCCCAGGCCAATCAGCTTGTCGGCCATGACCTGGCTGGGCGCGAGTACCCGATCGAAGTTGCCATACAGCTTCCTGACATAGGCTTCGACATTGGGTGTCACCCAGTTGCCCATGCGATTGCTGCACAGCAGCGGCAAATCCGAGTGATAAAAGCCAATCACCGGAACATCCAGCTGACGTCGCGCGTCCAGGGCTGCCCAGGCCGTGAGGTAAGGGTCGCCGACTTCAATCAGGTCGGGCTGCAGATCCTGCAGGACATTTCGCCAGGGGGCGAGGCGAACGGGAAAACGATAGCCTTTGCCGAAGGGCAGGGCGGGGGCGGGAACAGTGTATACGCCGTCCTGTTCACCCAGGTGGGCGCCGGGAATCAGCAGGCTGTGGCGAATGCCGGGCTTGATGCCCAGGCGTCGGTGTTTGGCATCCAGATACGTGCGCACGCCACCGCTGGCAGGGGCGTAGAACATGGTTATGTCAGCGATATGCACGATGAGCATCCCTCCGGTCCGTTGTTCTCCCTTGGTTGACCTTTTTGAAGGATAGATGTTCGGTTGGGGTTTGCCGGGTGGCTGCGCAGTTGGCGTTGTGTTTGATTTGAGAGCGCCATCGCGAGCAGGATCACTCCCACAAGTCTGGACGTTAACCTGTGGGAGCGAGCCTGCTCGCGATGGCGTCGGTTCTGATGTCAGATACGGAAGCTTCCGACCAATTGCTTGAGACGCGCCGCCTGCTGCTCCAGATCCGAACAAGCCCGCAACGTCGACTGCAGGTTCTCCACCCCTTCCTGGTTCAGCGTGTTGATCTCGGTAATGTCGACGTTGATCGATTCCACCACCGCCGTCTGCTCCTCGGTCGCCGTGGCTACCGACTGGTTCATGCCATCGATCTCGCCGATGCGCAGGGTCACGCTGTTCAGGCGTTCGCCAGCAAGGTTGGCGATGTCCACGCTGTCCTGGCTGTGACGCTGGCTGTCACTCATGTTGCTCACCGATTCCCGTGCACCGACCTGCAGTTCCTCGATCATGGTCTGCACCTGCTGTGCCGATTCCTGGGTGCGATGCGCCAGGTTGCGCACTTCATCGGCGACCACGGCGAAGCCACGTCCGGCTTCGCCGGCGCGTGCCGCCTCGATCGCCGCGTTCAGTGCCAGCAAGTTGGTTTGCTGGGAAATGCTGGTGATGACTTCGAGGATCTGGCCGATGTTCACGGTTTTGCTGTTCAGCGACTCGATGTTGCTGCTCGACGCGCTGAGCATGCTCGACAGTTGATTCATCGCCTTGATGCTGCGATCCACCACTTGTTGGCCGTCTTCGGCGAGACCACGCGCGTCACTGGCCTGGCTCGAAGCCTGAGCGGCGTTGCGGGCGATTTCCTGAGCGGCGGCGCCGAGTTCATTGATCGCGGCGGCCACGCTGCTGGTGCGCGAAGCTTGCTGATCCGAGTTGTACATCGACGAGTTCGACGCAGCGACCACGCGCAGCGCGACCTCGTTGACCTGGCCGGTCGCCGACGACACTTCGCGGATCGAGCCGTGAATACGTTCGACAAAACGGTTGAACGCGGTGCCGAGGATGCCGAACTCATCGTTATTGACGATGGTCAGGCGTTTGGTCAGGTCGCCTTCACCGTCGGCGATGTCTTCCATGGCGCGGGTCATCACGTGCAACGGCTGGATCAGCAGACGGATCAGCATGCCGAGCAGCGCGATGATGATCGCCACGGCAATCACTGTCGCAATGACTGCCGAGGTGCGGAACTGGCTGAGCATCGAGAAAGCCTTGTCTTTGTCCACCGACAAACCGATGTACCAGTTCACCGACGGCAGGCCTTTGATCGGCGCGAAGTTGACGATGCGGGTCTTGCCATCGACTTCCACTTCGCTGAAGTCACTGCTCAAACGCGGCGCTCCCTGGGGAAAGGCCTCGCTCAGCGTCTTCATGACCAGCGTTTTGTCCGGGTGAACCAGGATCTTGCCATCGGCACTGACCAGGAACGCGTAACCCATGCCGTCGAAATCCCGGGCGCTGAGGGTATCGATCAGGGTTTGCAGGCTCAGGTCGCCGCCCACCACGCCGACGCTCTGGCCGGCCTTTTTCGAGGCAGTGGCAATGGAAATGATCGGTCTGCCCGGTGGCCGCATCGATGTAAGGTTCGGTCAGGGTCGAGGTGCTGCTGCTCTCGGCACCTTTATACCAAGGGCGTACGCGGGGATCGAAACCGTCGGGCATTTTCGTGTCCGGGCGGATGGTGAAGTGCCCGGTGGCGTCGCCCAGATAGGTGGCCATGAACGTCGAGGTCAGGGTTTTCTGTTCCAGCAGACTGGCGACGTTGGCAGGTTCGGGGTTGATGGCGATGTTCTGGGCGGCGTTCTCGACCAGCAGAATGCGTCCGCTGAGCCAGGTCTGGATATTACCGGCAGTGACCTCGCCCATCTCGTTGAGATAGTTGTGCAGGTCATCGCGGATCGCGTTGCGCTGTAACCAGTCGTTGTACAGGGTAAACGAGGCGAAAGCGGCGATGACGATGAGGGCGGCGGCAAGCAAAATTTTATGGCTGAAGCGCAGATTTTTGTTCATGGCTTGGGGTTCCGCTAAGGTCTTAATGTCCTGGGCGTGCTTTTATTAGAGAACGCGAAAGTGGGTGGTGACGAGCACAAGCGCACAGCTCCGTTTTTTCTGTAGGAAATTACCGACGCTCTTCAATCCCCTGTATCGGCCACAGCGAATCAAAGATTAACCATAGGTGACAAAATGCCTGACTCATCGCAACTCGTAATCGGCGCCGATCTCGCGGGACAACAGATCGGTCAGGGCATGCGCCTGGCGAACCGCCACGGGCTGATCGCCGGTGCGACCGGTACCGGTAAAACCGTGACATTGCAGCGCTTGGCTGAAGCCTTCAGCGACGCCGGCGTGGCGGTATTCGCCGCTGACATCAAGGGTGATCTGTGCGGCCTCGGTGCCGCCGGTAACCCGCAGGGCAAGGTCGCGGAGCGCATCGCCGGGATGCCGTGGCTCGACTACAAGGCGCAGGCTTATCCGGTGACCTTGTGGGACATTCACGGTCAGTCCGGTCATCCACTGCGCACTACGTTGAGTGAAATGGGCCCGCTGCTGATCGGCAGTCTGCTGGAGCTGACCGACAGTCAGCAGGCGGCGCTGTATGCCGCTTTTAAAGTCGCGGATCGGGAAGGCCTGTTGCTGCTGGACTTGAAAGACCTGAAAGCGCTGCTCAATCACCTCAAAGACAACCCGCAAATGCTCGGTGAAGACGCCGCGCTGATGACCACCGGTTCCAGCCAGGCGCTCTTGCGCCGTCTGGCAACGCTGGAGCAACAGGGCGCCGAAGCGCTGTTTGGCGAGCCGGCGCTGCAACTCGAAGACATTCTGCAACCGGCCGCCGATGGCCGTGGACGCATTCATTTGCTCGATGCCAGCCGTCTGGTTCACGAGGCACCAAAAGTCTACGCGACGTTCCTGTTGTGGTTGCTCGCCGAGTTGTTTGAGCAGCTGCCTGAGCGCGGCGATGCCGACAAACCGTTGCTCGCGCTGTTTTTCGATGAGGCGCATTTGTTGTTCGGCGACACCCCGAAGGCCTTGCAGGAGCGCCTGGAGCAAGTGGTGCGGTTGATCCGTTCGAAAGGCGTTGGGGTGTATTTCGTCACGCAGTCGCCGGCGGACTTGCCGGACAACGTGCTGGCGCAACTGGGGTTGCGTATCCAGCATGGCTTGCGCGCATTCACCGCCAAGGAGCAGAAATCCCTGCGTGCGGTGGCAGACGGCTTCCGGCCGAATCCGGCGATCGATACGTTATCGGTACTGACTGAGTTGGGCATTGGCGAAGCGCTGGTCGGCACCTTGCAGGACAAAGGCACTCCCGCGATGGTGCAACGGGTGCTGGTAGCGCCGCCGCAGTCGCGGATCGGACCGCTGACCGAGATCGAGCGCACGATGCTGATCGCCGGCTCGCCGTTCAAAGGCCGTTACGACAAGCCGATCGATCGCGAGTCAGCCTATGAAGTGCTGATGGGGCGCAAGGGCTTGGCGCCGGAGCCTGAAGCCACACCGGGCAAGGCAGGCGCTGAAGAGCCAAGCTTCACCGACAAGGCCGGGGAATTCCTTGGCACGGCGGCGGGTCAGGCGCTCAAGTCGGCGATGCGTCAGGCGGCCAATCAACTGGGGCGGCAGTTGGTGCGGGGGTTGATGGGGTCGTTGCTCGGAGGCAACAAACGCCGCTGAAAGCAAAAGATCGCAGCCTTCGGCAGCTCCTACGTAGAAGCTGCCGAAGGCTGCGATCTTTGATCTTGCCGTTAAACCTTTGGTTTGGCGTGAGCCGCCAGCCGTTCCAGCGCTGCCCGAAGATTCGGATCACTGATCCCGTCGGCCGTAGCCTGGATCGTCGCCCCGGCATCCGTCGACAAACTGATGGTATGCCCCGCAGCACCTTGCTGAACGGTCGGTGGCTGCACCTTGAACAGAATCCGCGTCAAACTGGCAAACTCATCGAACATCTGCAATTGCCGCTGCAAGCGTTTCTGCTGATAACGCAGGCGCGTGGCCCAGTGGCCATCGGTGACAATCAGCAACAGACTGCCCTCACGCCACGACGCGACGTGGCAATGCTCGCGGGCGGCGGGTTGCAGTTGGCTTTCGAGCAGGCGTTGCAGATGACCCAGACGTTGGGCATGGCCGAGGATGGCTTTGAGCGGCTTGGCTTCGCGTAATAGAACGGCGGGTGCTCTGGCCGTAAGAGGGCGAAATGCCATGATCGAACACCTGAAGTAACAGAAGCGCCATGGTAGCAGAAAGGCACTGCGCCGCACCCCATCCATCGTCCTGGTGACGCTTTATCCATTAAATCAATGGTTAACTTCGTACTTGTCCGGGTTGAAACTGGCAGAAAAGGCCTTATTGTAAGTGAGCCCCGTCAAAGCGCAGTGCCAGCATCGTGGAATATCGCCACTTTCCTCACCACCGTTTCCGGGTAGAATGCTCGTTCGCATGCGGCCATGAGGGCTGCTCGGGCGACTCACGGGGCCGCCCTCCATCCCTTTAGTGTGGAAGATCCTGCCGATATGTTTGCGCCTTTGTTAAAGAAACTTTTTGGAAGCAAGAACGAGCGTGAAGTCAAACGCATGCTCAAGACGGTGCAGCTCGTCAATGCCTTCGAAGAGCAAATGGTGGCCCTTTCGGACGATCAATTGCGCGCCAAGACCGATGAGTTCAAGGCCCGCATCGCCAAAGGGGAAACCCTCGACAAGCTATTGCCAGAAGCCTTTGCGGTCGCCCGTGAAGCCGGTAAGCGCATCATGGGTATGCGCCACTTCGACGTACAACTCGTCGGTGGCATGACCCTGCACGAAGGCAAAATCGCCGAAATGCGTACCGGTGAGGGTAAAACCCTCGTGGCGACCCTGGGCGTTTACCTCAACGCATTGTCCGGCAAGGGCGTGCACGTTGTGACCGTGAACGACTACCTGGCCCGTCGTGACGCCAACTGGATGCGTCCGCTGTATGAATTCCTTGGCCTGACCGTCGGCGTCGTGACGCCGTTCCAGCCGCCGGAAGAGAAGCGCATCGCTTACGCCGCCGACATCACCTACGGCACCAACAACGAATTCGGTTTCGACTACCTGCGCGACAACATGGCGTTCAGCATGGAAGAAAAATTCCAGCGCGAACTCAATTTTGCCGTGATCGACGAAGTCGACTCCATCCTCATCGACGAAGCGCGTACCCCGCTGATCATTTCCGGTCAGGCCGAGGACAGCTCCAAGCTGTACATGGAGATCAATAAACTGATCCCGCAGCTGGAGCTGCACGTCGAAGAAGTCGAAGGCGAAGTCACCAAGGCTGGCCACTACACCGTTGACGAGAAGACCCGCCAGGTCGAACTCAACGAAGCCGGTCACCAGTTCATCGAAGACATGCTCACCCGCGTTGGCCTGCTGGCTGAAGGCGAGAGCCTGTACTCGGCGCATAACCTGGGCCTGTTGACCCACGTGTATGCCGGTCTGCGTGCGCAC
Organism: Pseudomonas sp. TH10; assembly: GCF_016651255.1. Classification (GTDB taxonomy): domain Bacteria; phylum Pseudomonadota; class Gammaproteobacteria; order Pseudomonadales; family Pseudomonadaceae; genus Aquipseudomonas. The sequence goes on along the minus strand of NZ_JAEKEG010000031.1, from coordinate 6,406 downwards.
AAACTGTTCAATCGCAATATTGAATACATCGTGCAGGACGGTCAGGTCGTACTGGTCGACGAACACACCGGTCGTACCATGCCGGGCCGTCGTCTGTCCGAAGGCCTGCACCAGGCCATCGAAGCCAAGGAAGGTCTGAACATTCAGGCCGAGAGCCAGACCCTGGCCTCGACGACGTTCCAGAACTACTTCCGTCTGTACACCAAGCTGTCCGGCATGACCGGTACCGCTGACACCGAAGCGTTCGAATTCCACCAGATCTACGGTCTGGAAGTCATGGTCATTCCGCCGAACAAGCCTTTGGCGCGTAAAGACTTCAACGACCTGGTGTTCCTGACGGCCGAAGAGAAGTACACGGCCATCGTCGCCGACATCAAGGAAAGCATGGCGGCTGGTCGTCCGGTACTGGTAGGTACTGCGACCATCGAAACTTCCGAGCACATGTCCGCGCTGCTGGTGAAGGAAGGCATCGAACACAAGGTTCTGAACGCCAAGTTCCACGAAAAAGAAGCCGAGATCATCGCGCAGGCCGGTCGTCCGGGCGCACTGACCATCGCCACCAACATGGCCGGTCGTGGTACCGACATCCTGTTGGGCGGTAACTGGGAAGTTGAAGTCGCGTCGCTGGAAGACCCGACCCCTGAGCAGATCGCGCAGATCAAGGCCGACTGGCAGAAGCGCCACCAGCAAGTGTTGGAGTCGGGCGGTTTGCAGGTAATTGCCTCCGAGCGTCACGAATCCCGCCGTATCGACAACCAGCTGCGTGGCCGTGCCGGCCGTCAGGGCGATGCCGGTTCGAGCCGCTTCTACCTGTCGCTGGAAGACAGCCTGATGCGCATCTTCGCCTCTGACCGGGTGAAGAACTTCATGAAAGCCCTGGGCATGCAGCCCGGCGAAGCGATCGAGCACCGCATGGTGACCAACGCGATCGAGAAGGCGCAACGCAAGGTTGAAGGACGTAACTTCGACATTCGTAAGCAACTGCTCGAGTTCGACGACGTCAACAACGAGCAGCGTAAAGTGATTTATCACATGCGTAACACGTTGCTGGCCGCCGACAACATCGGTGAGACCATCGCTGACTTCCGTCAGGACGTACTCAACGCCACCGTCAGCGCGCATATTCCGCCGCAATCGCTGCCGGAGCAGTGGGACGTCGCCGGTCTTGAGGCTGCATTGCAGAGTGATTTCGGTGTTGCCTTGCCGATCCAGCAATGGCTCGACGAAGACGATCACCTGTACGAAGAAACCCTGCGCGAGAAGCTGATGGCCGAGCTGATTGCCGCGTACAACGAGAAAGAAGACCAGGCCGGTGCCGACGCACTGCGCTCCTTCGAGAAGCAAATCGTTCTGCGCGTGCTGGACGACCTGTGGAAAGACCACCTGTCGACCATGGATCACCTGCGTCACGGTATCCACCTGCGTGGCTATGCCCAGAAGAACCCGAAGCAGGAATACAAGCGCGAGTCGTTCACGCTGTTCTCCGAGCTGCTCGATTCGATCAAGCGCGACTCGATCCGTGTGCTGTCGCACGTTCAGGTTCGCCGCGAAGATCCGGAAGTCGAAGAACAACGTCTGCGTCAGGAAGCCGAAGATCTGGCCGCCCGCATGCAGTTCGAACACGCCGAAGCCCCTGGTCTCGACCAGCCGGAAGCATTGGGTGAAGAGGTTGATGTCGCCCTCGCCACCGCGCCGGTGCGCAACGAGCAGAAGCTGGGCCGCAACGAACTGTGCTACTGCGGTTCGGGCAAGAAATTCAAGCATTGCCACGGGCAGATCCAGTAAAACCCGTTTCAATCGTTGAAATACCCGCGCCGCGACCGGCATAAGCCGTCGCGGCGTTTTGCCATTTAAACCACCGTCCCTGTGAGTGGCGGTGCTGACATCATTGAGTAAGGAGCGCATTCATGGCTGTTGGTCTTGGTCCTTTGCCAACGTTGCACCCGGTTGCCGGTTTTGAACTCGGTATCGCCTCGGCCGGCATCAAGCGCCCCGGGCGCAAAGATGTCGTTGTGATGCGCTGCGCCGAAGGCTCGACCGTGGCCGGCGTGTTCACATTGAACGCCTTTTGTGCGGCACCGGTGATTCTGGCGAAAAAGCGCGTACAGAACGCCGTGCGTTATTTGCTGACCAACACCGGCAATGCCAACGCCGGCACTGGCGAGCCTGGCCTGGCTGCTGCAGAGCGCACCACCGCGAAACTGGCCGAGTTGACTGGCGTTGATGCCAGCCAGATTCTGCCGTACTCCACCGGTGTGATTGGTGAGCCGCTGCCGGTCGAGAAGATCGAAGGCGCGCTGCAAGCGGCGCTGGACGATCTGTCGGAAAACAACTGGGAAGCGGCCGCCACCGGGATCATGACCACCGACACCTTGCCGAAGGGCGCCAGCCGCCAGTTCGAGCATGACGGTGTGACCATCACTGTCACCGGCATCAGCAAAGGCGCGGGCATGATCCGCCCGAACATGGCGACCATGCTGGGTTACATCGCCACTGACGCCAAAGTGTCCCGCGATGTGCTGCATAACCTGATGCTCGACGGCGCCAACAAGTCGTTCAACCGCATCACTATCGACGGCGACACCTCGACCAACGACTGCTGCATGCTGATCGCCACGGGCAAGGCTGCATTGCCGGAAATCACCCGTGCCGAAGGCGAGCTGTTCGCCAAGTTGAAGCAAGCGGTGTTCGAAGTGTGCATGGACGTGGCCCAGGCCATCGTGCGTGACGGCGAAGGCGCGACCAAGTTCGTGACCGTTGAAGTCAATGGTGGCGGCAATCATCAGGAATGCCTGGACGTCGGCTACACCGTGGCGCACTCGCCGCTGATCAAGACCGCGCTGTTCGCTTCAGATCCGAACTGGGGCCGTATCCTCGCCGCCGTCGGTCGTGCCGGCGTGCCGGATCTGGACGTGAGCAAGATCGACGTGTTCCTCGGCGATGTGTGCATCGCCAGCCGTGGCGCTCGCGCAGCGACCTACACTGAAGCGCAAGGCTCGGCGGTGATGCAGCAGGAAGAGATCACCATCCGTATCGAGTTGGGCCGCGGCGATTGCAGCGAAACCATCTGGACCACCGACCTGTCGCATGAGTACGTGAAGATCAACGCCGAATACCGTACTTAAGTCAGACCGGGTCGGTCGAGCGCGACCCGGCCCATCGCGGGCAAGCCCGCTCCCACAGGATTTGCGCTGACCCTGTGTGAGTGGGCTTGCCCGCGATGACGGTCGACCAGACGCTGAAAAATCTGGCCCATACCTCTTATCCAAGGGTCCCGAACATGAGCCTCCACCTGATCATCGGCGACAAATTGTATTCCTCCTGGTCCTTGCGCGGCGCGCTGGCGCTTGACCTGGCCAAAGCCCCCTACAGCGAAGAACTGATCAAGCTGAACCAGCCTGACACTCGTGAACGACTGCTCAAACACTCGCCGACCGGCAAAGTCCCGCTGCTGAAAACCAGGCATGGCACCATCGCCGATTCCATGGCGATTGCCGAGTACCTGGCCGAACAGTTCCCGGATGCTGGCCTCTGGCCCAGCGATGTGGCGGCCCGGGCCCAGGCCCGCTCGGCCTGCGCGCAAATGCACGCCGGGTTCTTCGCCTTGCGGGCCAACATGCCGTTTGACCTCAGCCGCGACGCGCCACTGGTGTCGGCTCCGACTGAAGTCCAGGAGGACATCGAACGAGTGCTGGCGTTATGGGCGCAGTGCCGGGCCGCTGCGTCCGACGCCGGTCCGTTCCTGTTTGGCAAGGTTAGCCTGGCCGATGCGTTCTTCGCCCCGATTGCTGTGCGACTGCGCACCTATCAGGTGAAAGTACCGGCCGAGGATGAGGCCTACATCGATACGATCTACCAATGGCCAGCTTTCAAGGCCTGGCAGAAAGCAGGTCTGAAGGAGGTTGGGCAGTGAAACGCGTACATGTAGCGGCTGCGGTTATTCGTGACAGCAGTGGCAAGATACTGATCGCCCGGCGCGCCGATACCCAGCACCAGGGCGGTCTGTGGGAATTCCCGGGTGGCAAGGTCGAGGCTGACGAGTCCGTCGAAACTGCCTTGGCTCGCGAGCTTCATGAAGAGCTGGGAATTGTGGTCGGCGCAGCGCGCCCGCTGATCAAGGTCCGCCACGATTATCCTGACAAGCAAGTATTGCTGGATGTCTGGGAAGTGTCGAGCTTCAGCGGCGAGCCTCATGGTGCCGAAGGCCAGCCATTGGTCTGGGTGACCGCGAAAGAGCTGGCGGGCTACGAGTTCCCGGCCGCCAACCAGCCGATTGTTGCTGCAGCGCGTTTGCCCGCGGAGTACCTAATTACCCCGGAAGATCTGGAAACCCCGGCTTTGTTGCGCGGTATTCAGAAAGCGATTGCCAGTGGGATCAAACTGATCCAGTTGCGCGCCCCGAATGGTTACGACCCCAAGTACCGTGACCTCGCGGTGGATGCTGCCGGGTTGTGTGCCGGCAAGGCGCAACTGATGATCAAGGGGCCGTTTGAATGGCTCGGCGATTTTCCTTCCGCCGGTTGGCACATCACCTCCGCTCAGCTGCGTAAATACGCAGCCGCAGGCCGTCCGTTGCCGGCGGAGCGCTGGTTGGCGGCCTCGTGCCACAACGCTGAAGAGTTGGCGTTGGCTGAGCAGATGGGCGTGGATTTTGTGACGCTGTCGCCGGTGCAACCGACGCTGACGCACCCGGATGCGCAACCGCTGGGCTGGGAGCAGGCGTCGACATTGATCGAAGGGTTTAGCAAACCGGTGTTTCTGCTGGGCGGGGTTGGCCCGGCGGAGCGGGAGAAGGCCTGGAGTTCAGGGGCTCAAGGCGTGGCAGGGATTCGCGCGTTCTGGCCTGAACCTTTGTAAAAGGCCACTGGCCTCATCGCTGGCAAGCCAGCTCCCACAGGTATTTTGGTGAACACAGTGTTAGTGAACGACCCAAAACCCTGTGGGAGCTGGCTTGCCAGCGATGGCGGCCGATCAGGCGCTACAGATCTGAAGGTTTAGCCGCAGGCTGCCACAATATTTCGGCAATCCCCTGCCGCCGCGCAATCAACCGCGCCGCCACAAACAACAAATCCGACAGCCGATTGATATACGCCAGGCCAACCCCGGCCAACGGCTCCAGCGCATTCAAATGCTGGCAGCGCCGCTCGGCACTGCGTGCCAGACTACGGCACACGTGCGCCTGTGCAATCAACATCGAACCCCCGGGCAGAATGAAATTCTCCAGCGGCCCCAGCTCCTCATTCCACACATCGATCGCCGCTTCGAGCCGTTCGATCTCCGCCGCGTTCAACGCCTGATATTCCGGCATCGCCAGTTCGCCGCCCAAATCGAACAGACGATGCTGACACGGCGCCAACACGTCGATCAGTTCATTCAATCCCGGATAAGTCTCGCGCTCGGCGATCAGGCCTGCGAGCAACACGCCGACCTGACTGTTCAGCGTATCGACTTCACCAATCGCTTCAATGCGTGGGTGATCCTTCGGCACGCGGCGGCCGTCGCCCAGGCCGGTTTCGCCTTTGTCGCCGGTGCGGGTGTAAATCTTCGACAAGCGAAAGCCCATGGGTTACCTCGGTAGTTGATTGGTTTCGGCCGCGATGGCCGCCGGTTGCGCCAGCGGCAGGCGCAGGGTGAAGCAGGTGCCCTGGCCGGGCGCCGACTGCACTTCCATCTGGCCTTTGTGATTGTTGGTGATGATGAAGTACGACACCGACAAACCAAGGCCTGTGCCCTGGCCGATTTCCTTGGTGGTGAAGAACGGCTCGAAGGTGCGTTTGCGCACACTCTCGCTCATGCCGATGCCATTGTCCTCGACCTGAATCTCGGCCCACGGCGGATTGAGTCTGGTGCGCAGAATGATCCGCCCGGGCTCGCTGTCGTCCTCGCGCTGGTGAATCGCCTGCGCGGCGTTCTTCAGCAGATTGAGCAGCACTTGTTCAAGTTCGTTGGCGGTGCCCGGCACCGGGCCGAGCGCCGGGTCGAACTGACGGACGATTGCCTGGCCCTTGAAGTCGAAACCGATGGCCAGATCAAAGTCGTTGCCGGCAATTTCCACTGCTTGATCGATCAGCGCCGGCAGATCGCACGGGGCCATTTGCCGGGTGCTGCGGCGGCTGAAACTGAGCATATGGGTGACGATCTTCGCCGCGCGGGCGCCAGCCTGTTGAATGCCGTCGAGCAGCTTGGGCACTTCGCGGCCTTGCAGGTAGCGGTTGACCGTGTCCAGTTCGATGCCCAGTTGCTCGGCGGTTTCGAGGTTTTTCGGCAGATCCGCCGACAACCGTCGACGGATGTTTTGCACGTTGTGCAGGATCGCGCCGAGTGGGTTGTTGATCTCGTGGGCCATACCGGCGGCGAGGCCGCCGACCGAGAGCATTTTTTCCGACTGCACCATCATTTCTTCCAG